>DATHLN010000001.1:0-4613 GCA_035488115.1 Candidatus Limnocylindrales bacterium
CTCCGCGCCGCTCGACGGCGGTCCTGGCGCTGACGTATCTGTGCGTCGCGATGGTGACGGTCTCGCAGGCCGGCTCCATCAGCATGGCGCCCGGCGTCATCCCGGTCTTCCGGGTCGCGCCGGAGATCGCGTCGTGGATGGACACCGCCCGGTGCCTGCTCTTCGCGGCCGGCGCGCTCGCGTACGCGCTGCTGCGCCGGGGGGTGGAGCGCGAGCTCGACACCCGCGCCGCGCAACGGTTCCTCGCCTGGTCGACCGCCGTGGCGGCATCGCTCACCGCCGCCGTCATCGTCGCCGGCTTCACCCCGGGCGGTCCGGCGCGGCTGGTCGGCAGCGGCATGGACTACGTCGTCCAGCCCCCGGCCGCGGCCGCGTTGCTCGTCATCTGTCTGGCCGCGAGCGCCGTCGCCTTCCGCCGCCGCGCGCGCGACGGCGTCGACGCGGGGGTCATGCTTGCACTCCTCGGGCTGACTCTCGACGCCGCGCTCACCGTGATCGACCCGCGCCGGTTCACCGGCGCGTGGTTCTCGGCGCGGCTGCTGTACCTCGCCGCCTCGACGTTCGTCCTCGCCGGCGCGGTGAGCGATCTGCTGCGCTGGCGCACGCGCGCGCTCCATCTCGAGGCGCTTCTCGGCGAGCAGCTGCACCGGGTCGAGCACCACTCGCGCCGCCTGGAGACGCTCTGGAAGCTCGCCTCGCAGCCGGCGCTCGACGACGACGCGTTCCTGCGCGCGGTGCTGCTCGAGTCGTCCTCGGCGATGCACCCGGGCCCCGAGTTCTTCGGGATGATCGCGCACTTGGACGGCACCGATGTGGTGATCGACATCAATCAGAACGGCGGCGCGATCGACGGCGCGCTGGCGGTCGGCTCGCGGCTCCCGATCGATCGCACGCTGCTCGCCGAGCTGCTGCGCATCGGGCGCACCTGCTCGTGGAACGACGTCCACGAGCACGAGTCGCTCGCCCATATCCCGCGCGTGCGCGAGATGCCGTGGAAAGCGTTCGTCGGGACGCCGTTCAAGGTCGGCCCGACGGTCTATTTCCTCACGTTCACGTCGACGTCCGCGCTGGTCGAGCCGTTCTCGGCCGAAGACCACGCGTACGTCGAGATCGTCGCCTCGTTCTGCGCCTCGCGCCTGCAGCAGCGCGTGCAGTTCGAGCGCTTGCGGCACCAGTCGATGCACGATCCGCTCACCGGGCTGCCGAACCGCGTCGCGTTCCGCGTCGCCGGCGCGCGCGAGCTCGCGAGCGGCGACCCGCTCGCGCTCGCCGTGATCGACGTCGACCGCTTCCGCGCGGTGAACGAGGCGCACGGCCACCAGACCGCGGACGCGGTCCTGGTCGAGGTCGGCGCGGCGATCGCGGCGCGCGCCGGCGAGGGCGATCTCGTCGCGCGGCTCGGCGGCGACAGCTTCGGCGTGCTGCTGCGCGCCGCGGCGAGCCGGGACGAAGTCGAGCGCAGGATCGAGCGCATCCACGGCGCGTTCGCCGAGCCGTTCGGCACCGGCGACCGTGACGGAAAGCAGCGCATCCCGATGACGGCCAGCATCGGTGTCGCGCTCGCGCCGCAGGACGGTCCCGGCTTCGAGCGGCTGATGTCGCGCGCCGACGCCGCGGTGCGGACCGCGAAGGAGAACGGGCGCGCGCGCTGGTCGTTCTTCGACCGCAGCGTCGAGGACGCGTTCATGCGCGCGCGGCAGCTGCAGACGGATCTCGCGGAGGCGCTGGTTCGCGAGGAGTTCGTGCTGCACTTCCAGCCGCACGTCGAGATCGCGACCGGGCGGGTCGTCGGCGCCGAAGCGCTGATCCGCTGGCAGCATCCCGAGCGCGGACTGCTCGCGCCGGCCGAGTTCATCCCGTTCGCCGAGGAGCACGCGATGCTGGGCGCGATCGGCGCGTGGGTGATGCGAGAGACGGTGCGCGCTTCGCGCCCGTGGCGCGACGCCGACCCGGCGTTCCGCGCGTGGTTCAATGTGTCGGCGCTCGAGCTGAACGATCCGTCGCTGATGCGCAAGCTCGCCGAGCTCGGCGACGACCTGCACGGCATCGGCGTCGAGATCACCGAGTCGATCGCGATGCGCGACGTGCAGTCGACGATGCGCACCGTGGCCGAGCTGCGCGAGGCGGGGCTCGCGATCGCGCTCGACGACTTCGGCACCGGCTACTCCTCGTTCGCGCACCTCAAGCGGCTGCCGGTCGACGTGCTGAAGATCGACCGCACGTTCACCGCGGGCCTGCCGGACGATCCGCACGACGCGGCGATCGTCGAAGCGGTGATCGGGATCGCGACGCGCTACGGCTTCGCGACGATCGCCGAAGGGGTCGAGTCGATGGGACAGGCGTCGTACCTGCTCGCGGCCGGCTGCGCGCACGCCCAAGGCTTCGCCTACGCGCCGCCCCTCGCCGAGGAGGCGTTCGCGTCGTACTTGCGCGACGCGCGAAACTCCGGCCTCGACGGGGCGTACATGAGGGCATGAAGACCACGACGCACCGACCCTCCGACCCGCGCCCCGTGCGCACCCTCGCGCGCCCCGTCGGCGCCGACGCGACCCCGTTCACCGGCTGGGGAGTCCGAGTCCCCGGAATCTAACCGCCATCCACCGAACCGCGCGGCCATGGCAGAGAAAGAAGGCTGGCGCGGGCGGTACTACGAGGATTTCGAGGCCGGCGACGTCTACCGCCACCGCCTCGGGCGCACCGTGACGGAGACGGACAACACGCTCTTCACGATGCTGACGCTGAACACGAACCCGATCCACTTCGACGAGAACCTCGCCGCGAAGACGCCGTTCGGGAAGATCCTCGTCAACCCGTGCTTCACGCTCTCGCTCGCCGTCGGATTGTCCGTCTCGGATTTGAGCGAGCACGTGATGGCCAACCTGCAGTGGAACGACGTCAAGCTGCCGCACCCGGTTTTCGTCGGCGACACGATGTACGCGTCGAGCGAGATCCTGGGGAAGCGCGAGTCGAGCTCGCGCAAGGACGTCGGGATCGTCACCGCACGCACGACCGGCGTGAACCAGCGCGGCGAGACGATCATCTCCTACGAGCGCACCTTCATGGTGTACAAGCGCGGCTGCGACCCGCGCGACACGATTCGCCCGCCCGCGCCCGCCTGACGCGCGCGTGGACCGCGAGACGCTGCGCGCCGACGTTCGCGCGCTCTGCGAGCGGCTGGGCGGCGCCGCGTACTGGCGCGCGCTCGACCCCAAGCGCGAGTATCCCGAAGCGTTCGCGCGTGCGTTCGCCGAGGCGCGCTATCTCGCCGCGCTGATCCCGCCGGAGTACGGCGGGCTCGGGCTCTCGCTCGGCGACACGAGCGTGATCGTCGAGGAGATCAACCACGCCGGCGGCAACGCCGGAACCGCGCACGCGCAGCTCTATACGATGGGAACGCTGCTGCGCTGGGGCAGCGAGGAGCAGAAGCGCGCGTGGCTGCCGCGGATCGCGAGCGGCGAGGTGCGGCTGCAGGCCTTCGGCGTGACGGAGCCGGTCGCCGGCGTCGACACGACGCGGATCACGACCACCGCCGAGCGCCGCGGCGACGTGTACGTCGCCAACGGCCGCAAGCGCTGGACGTCGCGCTACCAGCACTCCGATGCGATGCTGCTGCTCGCGCGCACCGGTCCTGCGACCGCGGAAGACCGCGGTGCGGGGTTGTCGGTGTTCCTCGTCGACCTGCGCGCGCTGAAGCCGGGCACGATCGAGGTGACGCCGATCCCGGTCTCGATGAACAACGAGACGAACGAGATCGCGATCCGCGACCTCGAGATCCCGGTGGCGAACCTGATAGGGGAAGAGGGCCGCGGGTTCCGCTACATCATCGACGGCTGGAACGCGGAGCGCATTCTCATCGCGGCCGAGTGCGTCGGCCACGGGCGATTCTTGGTCGAGCGCGCGTCGGCGTACGTCACGGAGCGCGAAGTCTTCGGGAAGCCGCTCGGCGCCAACCAGTCGATCCAGTTCCCGATCGCGCGCGCGCACGCCGCGCTGGAGGCGGCCGACTTGGTGCGCCGTGATGCGGCCGACCGCTTCGACCGCGGCGAGCCGTGCGGCCCGCAGGCCAACATGGCGAAGCTGCTCGCGAGCGAAGCGTCGTGGCAAGCGGCGAACGCCGCGATCGACGCGTTCGGCGGCAACGGCTTCGCCGCCGACTACGACGTCGAGCGGATCGCCCGCGAGACCCGCCTCTACACCGTCGCCCCGCTCTCGAACAACCTCATCCTCGCGTACCTGGGCCACAAAGTCCTCGGCATGCCGCGCTCCACATAAGACCGTATGCAGATCACGAACAGCTATGACGACCCGAGCGTCGTTCCCCCGGAAGTAAGAAAGAAATACGTCTGGCTGGAGACGGGGAATGCCGCCGCAATCTTACAGGCCACCTCTCCCGCAGAATACGGCGAACTGATCGCGGTTCTTCGGGACTTCACCTTACAAGCCGATACGTGGCTTGTCGCGGGCGGAAACAAAGGCGATATCGCGGAGATGTTCGATGACAAGTTTCGGCAGCTAGGATGGAAAGAGACCCGCATTGACACCGAAGTGAGAGGTGTATTTCTCACCGACTTCATCAAGAAGGGCGGTGATTACATCCCGCAGCAGCGGACGTC
>DATHLN010000002.1:0-33916 GCA_035488115.1 Candidatus Limnocylindrales bacterium
GTCGACTCGTCGAAATGGGTGTGGCCCGCCATCGCCCTACGATATTCGCCCCGCGAGCGCGGAGTTCCGGGAACGCTCGAACCGCTCGTGCAGGCGCAGCTTCGTCTCGGGCCGCGCGAAGGACGCGTCGATCGCGTTGCGCGCGAAGCGCAGCAGCGCGTCCTCGCCGAACGCCTCGGCGACGTCGCGGTACTCCTGGAGCAGCGTCGTGCCGAACAGCGCCGGATCGTCGGCGTCGATGGTGATGACGCAGCCCGCGGCGTCCAGCGCGCCCAGCGGGTGCTCGGCGCCCGCGGGCGCGGCGCCGGTGAGCCGGTTCGAGGTCGGGCAGATCTCGAGCGGGATCCGGCGTTCTGCGAGCAGCCCGACGACCGCAGGGTCCTCGATCGCGCGGACGCCGTGGCCGATCCGCTCGGCGCCCAGGACCTCGACGGCAGCGCGCACGCTCGCCGGCCCGGCCCCCTCGCCGGCGTGCACGACGCCGTGCAGGCCGCCCTCGCGCGCAATCGCGTACGCGCGCTCGAAGAGCTCGGGCGGGAAGCGGGCCTCGTCGCCGCCGAGCCCGATCCCGATGACACCGAGATCGCGGAGGGCGACCGCCTCGCGGGCCGACTGCTCGGCGCGCTCGGCGCCGAAGTTCCGCGTCAGGTCCGCGATCAGCGCGACCTCGATCCCGAGCGGGCCGGCGGCCTCGTCGAGCGCCTCCCGGATCGCGGCGGCCGTGGCGCGCACGTCGAGCTCGCGGTGGAAGAACGTCCACACCGACGGCGAGACGAAGACTTCGGCGTAGACGACCCCTTGCGCGGCGGCGTCTACGGCATAGTCGCGCGCGACGCGCGCGAAGTCCTCGGGGGCGCGCAGCGTCTCGGTGACCTTCGCGAAGAGCAGCAGGAACTCGCCGAACGTCCGGAACGCGTATGTCCGCGCGGGGTCGGCCCTTTCGCCGAGCTGGACGCCGTACTTCGCCGCGAGCGCGCGGAAGGTCTCGGCGCGGACGGTCCCTTCGAGGTGGCAGTGAAGCTGGACTTTGGCGAGCGCGGCGAGGTCGAGTCCGGACATGTCCTTGACGCCCGTTCGACGCCGGTGCTATAGTAACCGTCGCCGCCGCGGGGTGGAGCAGTCCGGTAGCTCGTCGGGCTCATAACCCGAAGGTCGCGAGTTCAAATCTCGCCCCCGCAACCATGCACAGGTCCAGCGACGAACGCCGCTGGGCCTGTTTTTTCTTCGCACGTCAAGGCTCGGAACGAACGTGCGCGAAAAATCCCGCCTCGCCGTGGAATCGAAGGTGAAGCAGGGGGCGCTGGACGCCGCGATCGCAAGAGCGACGGGATTCCTGCGGGAACGGCTGCGGTCCGGTACGTACGGCCTCGCCTTGGTCGGCAGCGACGGGATACGTTTCAACGAGAACAAAGGACACGTGTTCGTCGCGTCCTTCATCACCGACGCGATGACCGGATTGCTCGACGAGATCGACCGAACGATCATCCTCGTCCGGATCCTGTCCGAGGAGAATGGAGGGATGTGGGGCTATGCGCCGCCCGCTCCGGACCACTCCGACGGATCCCGCGTTCGCCACGTCGACTCCGACGACACGGCCTACGTCATTCGCACGTTACGGCGACTCCGGGTGAACCGTACGCCGGAACCGCTGCTGGCGTTCCATCGCGAGCCCGAGCGATTGTTCGTGACCTTCGACACTCCCGGCTCGACGTCGCTGACGACGGAACGGTCGGAGCAGAACAACCTTCTCGCGCATCCCGAGGTGAACTTCAACGTCTTCCTCGCGCTCCAAGGCACGCACCTCGAGGGCTTCGTGAACCAGGACCTCGTACCGCAGACCCAGGACGCGCGCGGGTTTTGGCGATCGTACTTCTACCCCAGCCTGCTGTTCGGAACGAATCTCGCGCTCGAGGTGCTGCTGCGCTATCCCCGATTGGCGGATTCGGCACGGCACGGCCTCTCGTTCATCCTCGATTCACAGAACGACGACGGATCGTGGGGTGCCGAGAGCGACGCGTACGAGACGGCACTCGCCGTCGGCTCGCTTGCCGCGTACCCGGGGACCGCGGCCTGCGTGGAGCGCGGGGTCGCGCACCTTCTTGCGACGATGGCGCCGGACGGATCGTGGAGCTCGCGCGCCTCCGTATGGGACTTTCCGCTCGACGGGCGCGTTTTGCACGGCTACGACACGCACCGCGCATACGTCTCCGCGCGCTGCGTGACCGCGCTACGGCGAGCCGCCGGTCAGATCACCGCGTCTTCATGAGCGCTCGACCGCACCTCAGGAGCCCGCGCAGTAGGCGGTCAGTGCGGCCGTCGCATCCGCTGCGGCAGGCGTGCTGGCGGGGCGCGCGTACGTGAGCTTCGTGAGGCCCGGTGCGTCGTCGATGATGATCTGATGGACGACGCTCGTGCCGAGCGCCATCTCGACCTCGTGCGCGCGGCGCCCGGCGCACTGGCGATCGGTGTCGACCGTCGTCTTGACGCCGTTGTCGGCGATGTTCTTCTTCACCGCGGCGAGCGTGTCGTCGTACGAAAGACCGGCGTCCTCGAGATACGTGAGGTACTCGCCGTCGCTCTTCTTCCAGGTCTCGAGCGCGCGCGGCGCTTGCGCGCTCGGCGCGGCGGCGACGTTGTGGTCCCAACCGTTCGCCGGCCCCGTGAACGGCCTCGGTGCGGCTCCCGCGGCGACGGGGACCAGGATGAAGGCGAGCAGCGCCGAGACGGCGCGGATGCGAGCGTTGATCATCGTCCCGTCACGATACCCGCCGCTCGCGATTTCAGGCGCCCGGCGATTGGTGAGGCCCATCGGCCGCTCGGTACGGCACTCGGCTAGGCGCGCGCCGCTTCGCCGATCACGCCGAGCTCGCGGCCGACCTTCTCGAACGCCGCCAGCGCGCGGTCGAGCTCCTCGCGCGTGAGCGCGCTGGAGATCTGCACGCGAATCCGCGCCGTCCCTTCGGGGACCACCGGGAAGCCGAAGCCCGTCACGAAGACGCCTTCCTTCAAGAGGCGGTCGCTCATCGCGATCGCGAACGCCGTGTCGCCGACGATGATCGGGACGATCGCGCTCGGTCCGTCGAGCGGCTTGAATCCCAAGCGCTTCAGACCCTCACGAAAGTACGCGGTGTTGGCGCGCTGCGTCTCCACGAGCTGCGGCTGCGCCGCGAGCAGCTCGATCGCTTTGAGCGCGCTGCACGCGACTGTCGCCGGAAGCGCGTTGGAGAAGAGCTGCGTGCGCGAGCGCTGCACCAGCGTGTCGACGAGCGCCTTCGATCCGGCGACGAACCCGCCGGCCGCGCCGCCGAGCGCCTTGCCCAGCGTGCCCGTCAGGATGTCGATCTGTCCCTCGAGACCGAAGTGCTCGATCGTCCCGCGTCCGGTCTTTCCCATCACGCCGGTGCCGTGCGAGTCGTCGACGATCGTCACGGCGTCGTATCTCTTGGCGAGGTCCACGATCTCGGGGAGCTTCGCGATCGAGCCTTCCATCGAGAACACGCCGTCGGTCACGATGAAGGCCGTCCCTTCGGCGTCGCGCAGCTTCGCTTCGAGATCGGCCATGTCGCCGTGCTTGTAGCGCAGCCGCTTCGCGCCGGCCAGCCGGCAGCCGTCGATGATCGAGGCGTGGTTGAGCTCGTCGCTGATGATCGTGTTTCCCGCCGTCGCGACGGTCGGGATCAGCCCTTCGTTCGCCGTCCAGCACGAGACGTACGAAAGCGCGGCCTCGAACCCGAAGACCGAGGCGATCTTCTCCTCGAGCTCGCGGTGGATGTCGAACGTCCCGCAGATGAAGCGCACGGACGCCGTCCCCGCGCCGTACTCCTTGAGCCCTTCGATTCCCGCAGCGACCACCTCGGGGTGGTCGGCGAGCCCGAGATAGTTGTTCGACGAGAGGACGATGACGTCGCCCGCCTCCTCCATGTGGACCTCGGGCGCCATCGGCCCGGTGATGTGGCGCAGGCGCTTGTACGTCCCCGCGGCGCGCAGGGCGTCGAGGTCGGCGTTGAGGCGGGACTCGAATGCGGCGTTCATCGCGCGCTCACTTCGGTGTCCTGTCGGCCGTGCCTCGTCGACTCGTGCATGCGACGTAAGCGCGCGGTAAGTCGAGCGTGCTACGCTCGGCCCTACACCGACACGAGTGATCGGGCTCATTCGAGCGCACGGCGACCGTGCATTCGCTTGACAAACACTCTCGTCGTGGTGTTCTATTGTTTACACGCGGTGAACGTTTCGACACCGTCGCCGTACCGTTTTCCCTGTCGAGATTCGGGTGTACTCACATGGGCATCAAGGTTTTCGTTCGGCAGCCGCTCACGCAAACGGGCGAGCGCGAAGCGCGGGTCGTGCAGGCCGCGCTCGACGGAATCGGCGGACTCGTCGGCGACGGGCGCTACGCGCTCGACTTCGTCACCGGGACGAAGGCGCACGACAACGACTCGTTTCGCCAAGCGTTCGCGAGCGAAGCGGGGACGGCGTTCGCGCCGCGGCGCTTCCGCGACACGCGGCTCTCGCTGCTCTCGTCGGCCGACGTCATGCTGGTGCTGCGCACCGGCCTGAGCGAGAGCGGCGCGTTCGAGATCGCGTACAACATCTTCGGCGGGCGCCGCATCCCGATCTTGTTCGCGGTGTGGGACGAAGCCGAGATCAAGACGACGCTGCTGCGCGACCTCGACGATCTCGCGAAGGTCCGCTACGTGCGCTTCTCCGATCCGGCATCGCTCGCCGAGCAGTTCGCGCGCTTCGTCGACGAGGTCGTCGTCCCCGACATGATCGCGCGCGGCCGCTCCGCCGAGCTCGAAGCGCAGCCGCGCGCGGCGACGAGCTTCCGCGAGGCGCGCCGAATCGCGCGCGAGCTCGGGTTCCCCGTCAGCGTGCGGCCGTGGTCGGCGCTCGCCTCGGAAGCGGTCACGATCGCAGATCTCGGCGAGCTCTTCACGCACGTCGAGTCCCGGCGTATCGCGATCTCGCGCGAGCGGCCGCTGCTCGTCGCGCGTGCGGCCGGCGTCACACCGATCGCCTCGAAGCGCGTGCGCGTCGAGACGGGGACGTTCGAGCCCGCCGCATCGACCGTGCCCGCGTATCTCGAGGTCGGCTCGAAGAGCGCGTAGCGCTCAGAGTCTCAGAACGATCTTCGCGGCCTCGCCCGACTTCATCAGGGCGAAGGCCGCGTCGAACTCCTCGAAGCGCATCTCGTGCGTGATGATCGGCGTGAGGTCGACGCGCCTGCTGGTGACGAGCGCCTGCGTCTGGTACCAGGTCTCGAACATGCGGCGGCCGTTGATGCCGAGTACGGTCAGACCCTTGAAGATGATCCGCTCGGCGAGGTTGATCTCGACGTCGTCTGACGGGATGCCGAGCAGCGCGGCGACGCCGCCGTTGCGCACCATCGCCAGCCCGTTGTCGATCGCCTGTCCCGACCCGGACATCTCGAGCAGCACGTCGACGCCGTCGCCGCCGGTCCGCCTGATGATCTCGTCGACGAGATCCGGTTGCGTCGCGCTGAACGTCGCGTCGGCGCCGACGCGCTTCGCCAGCTCGAGCTTCTGCGGGTTCACGTCGACCGCGAACACCGTCGAGGCGCCGGCCGCGCGCGCGACCGGGATCGCCATGAGCCCGATCGACCCGACGCCGGTGATCACCACCGACTTCACCGAGACGCCCGCCGCCATGACCGTGTGCACCGCGTTCCCGAGCGGATCGAACACCGCGGCCCAGCTGTCGGGGATCGACGGGTCGAGCTTCCAGACGTTCGCCTCGGGCATGCGGATGTAGTCCGCGAACGCGCCGTCCGTGTCGACGCCGATGATCTCGACGTGCTCGCAGATGTGCGCTTCGCCGGTCCGGCACAGCCGGCAGATCCCGCACGCGATGTGCCCCTCGGCCGAGACGCGGTCGCCGACTTCCACCGCCTTCACCGCCGCCCCGACCGCGGCGACCTCACCCATGAACTCGTGCCCGATCGTGAGCGGCGGCTTGACGCGCCGCTCCGCCCAGTGGTCCCAGGTGTAGATGTGCAGGTCGGTTCCGCACAAGCCGACCGTCTTCACGCGGATCAGCACGTCGTTCGGGCCGATCGAGGGCACCGGGATGTGCTGAAGGGTGAAACCGGGCGCCGCCGTGACCTTGCGCAGCGCACGCATCGTCTCGGGGCTCGCCGAGCCGTTCGCCGCTCGCTCGCTCGTGGTCGAGATCATCGGTGACGGGGTTCAGAGATTTTTCACAGAATCCCGGTACCTTCGCCGCTCGTATGCAGTCCTGCGCTTCCTAGTCCC
Source organism: Candidatus Limnocylindrales bacterium (assembly GCA_035488115.1). Taxonomy (GTDB): domain Bacteria; phylum Vulcanimicrobiota; class Vulcanimicrobiia; order Vulcanimicrobiales; family Vulcanimicrobiaceae; genus Vulcanimicrobium. Next base: position 6,273 of record DATHLN010000002.1, read on the forward strand.
CGGAGGTATTGCATGATCACGACCCGTTTCTTCGCGGCCGCGGCAGGCGCCGCGCTCCTCTCGCTCGGGTTCCCGGCCTTCGCCGCGGAACCCGCGCACCACGTCTATGCCTTGGGCACGCAGAGCAACTCGGGTGAGCTCGGCACCGTCACGCTGACGGCGGAAGGTTCGAAGACGCGCGTCGACATCGCGATCGCGAACGCCCCGGCCGGACCGCAGCCCGCGCACATCCATCCCGGCACGTGCTCGAAGCTCGATCCGAAGCCGAAGTACCCGCTCACCAGCGTGGTCGACGGCCTCTCGACGACGACGGTCGACGTCCCGATGGCCGACCTCATCAAGGGCGGTCTCGCCGTCAACGTCCACAAGTCGACGAGCGATCTCCCGACCTACGTCGCCTGCGGCGACCTCGGCAAGTAGTCCGCTAGGACTTCTTCAGCCCGGCCAACACGACGCGGTCCGCAACCACGCGCACGTTGAACGCTGGTTGCGGATACGCGGTCGGGCCGTGGACGATGCTGCCGTCGCGCACGCAGAACTGCGAGCCGTGCCACGGACACGTCACCACGCCGTTCTCGAGCGTGCCTTTGCTCAAGGGTCCGCCTTGGTGCGCGCACACCGCGGCGATCGCGAAGACGTTGCCGCCTTGCCGCGTGAGCAACACGGGATAACCTTTCGCCGAGACGCGCAGCATGCCGCCCTCGGGAACGTCGGCAAGCGCCGCGACGTCGATCTCGCGCTCGGGCGGTTCGGTGCCGTGCGCGTGGTTCACGCCGATCTGAAGGTCGAGGGCGATCTCGCCGCCGTACAGCGCGCCCAGCGCGACCGCTGCGTACCCGATGGACGAGAGCGCTACGCCGGCACTCGGCGCCGAATCGCGTGCGAAGTACGAGGCGGCGTACAGGACGGTCGCCGTGCCGTTCAGCGCGGCATGCGCCATGCCGAGCTTCCGTGGTTTTCCGTACGTGTCGAGCCAGTCCGTCAGGCCGCTCAGCGCGGCGCCCACGGCGCCGAGCAACCCGACGCCGACGGCGATCTTCGCGCCGCGGCGCTCGCCGAGCAGGTCGAGGACGAGCGCGGCCGTCCACGCGCCGACCGGCACGTCGGTGATCGCCGGATGCAGCGAATGACCGAGCCAGGTACCGTTCAGCACATCCTTCAGCGTGCGGCCCGGCTCACCGGCGGCCGCGTACGCGCGGTTCACGGGTCCGGCTATCGCATCGGCTAGTTCGTCGATGCCGGGCGTTCGCAGCGCGGCATCGACGAGGGTCTCGGAAAGCGTCGGCATGACGGCCTCGTACCCGCGTGAGGCGGTGGGCGAATACGGCAGTTCCGCGATGGAGCACCTCGAGCGCGGATCTCCGGGTCGTTCACCGATTTCGACCGGTTGCCGCTGATGTCCACACCGGCTTCGCGCATCACCTCGACGGCCATCGGGTTCAGCGCGCCGGCCTCGAGCCCCGCGCTGTATGCGCGCAGACGGTCACCGTAACGCTCATTCACGAACGCCTCAGCGATCTGGCTCCGTGCACTGTTGTGGATGCACACGAACAGCACCGCCGGCCGTTCGGCCGCGCTCATCCGACCGGTTCCCGGTGCGGTACGACGACCGCTTCGGCGGCCTCGGCCGGGATGCGAGAGAGCCACGCGAACAGCGCCGTCGCGGCCGCCGCGCCCGCGAGCTCGGCGAGGATGAAGCCGCCGGCGTCCTGTGGGCGGATACCGGCGAACGTGTCGGTGAACGAGCGCGCGATCGTGACGGCCGGGTTCGCGAACGACGTCGACGGCGTGAACCAGTACGCGGCGACGATATACGCCGCGACGGCGAACGGCGTAGCCGCCGGCCGCGAGCGAACGCAGCCCCAAATCGTCGCGAGGAGGCCGAACGTCGCGACGAACTCGCTGACGAGCATTCCGGTCCCCGCGCGAACGTGCCCGGACGCGAAGAAGAGCGGCAGCCCGAACATTCCGTCGGCGAGCGCGGTTCCGGCGAGCGCGCCCGCGAATTGCGCGACGACGTACGCGGGCACCGCGCGCCAAGCGATCCCGCCCTGCCAAGCGTCGGCGAGCGTGACCGCAGGATTGAGATGCGCGCCCGAGACCGGACCGAACGCGAGAATCAGCGCGACCAGCGCGCCGCCGGTCGCGATGGTGTTGGCGAGGAGCGCGAGTCCGGTGTTGCCGCCGCACAGGCGTTCCGCCATGATTCCGGAGCCGACGATCGCGGCGAGCAGCAGCGCCGTCCCGACGAACTCCGCCGCGACCGGACGCGCGTTCATCGTTGCAGCGGGCCGAAGCAGCGCGCCGGGATTCCCGCGCGGCGCAGCCGCAACGCCCGCTCGCATGCCGCGATCGCCAGGTGCGCTCGCGCGCGGTCCATCGTCACCGCACGGTTGAGGCGCGCGCTCAGCCACTCGGCGTTCGGGACGTGGCCGAACGCCATCCGAAGTCTACGGAGCGCGTTGAGCAAGGCGGGCATCACTGTCCCTCCTTACGCGCAGCAGCTCGTGCCGGCGGCCGCGGCGGCTTCCGTGCGGCAGCAGCGCATCGCCTCGCCGTCGCGCGCTTCGGTCTCTTCGTGGACGACGTAGGTCTCCCAGCGGCGGCCCTCGGGATCGCTCGCCCAGACCTTCGTTTGATTCGCGTAGCAGCACGACTCCTCGCGCTCCACGTCGATCGCGTAGCCGGCCTGCTGCAAGCGCGCGATCTGCGCGTCGACCGCTTCGACCGAGTCGGCGACGATCCCGAAGTGCTCGCCGCCGGCACGCGCGCCGGTGCACGCGTCGAGCGCGAGCTCGAGACCCGGCTGCTCGGTGACGAACAGCGCGTAGTCGTGCAGCTGCTTCACCGGTGGCGCGTCGAGCAGCGTCGAGTAGAACGCCACGCTCGCGCCGAGATCGGCGGTGGCGAGGTTGAGGTGCATCTTCATGCGAGGACTTTCTCCGGGATGACGGAGCGAACGGCGCCGTCGATGCTCTCGCGCGCGCCGGCGGCGAGCCGGTAGTAGACCCACGTCCCGCGCCGCTCGCACGTCACCAGGCGCGCGTCGCGCAGGATCTTCAGATGATGCGAGACCGTCGGCTGCTCCAGCGGGAGCGCGTCGGTGAAGTCGCAGACGCACACCTCGTCGTCAGCTCGGGCCATCGTCGCCAGCATGGTGAGGCGGTTGGGATCCGCGAGCGCCTTGAAAAGGAGGGAGTCCGCGGTGTGGTCCGCCCGATCGACCCTCGCCGGCGGGCAGCAGCGCTGCATCGACATACGTCGATGCTATTCCTTATATCGGCGAATGTCAATACAGCGGGATCGTAGCCGTCAGAGCCCGACGGTGCGCCCCGGAACGCCTGCCGCGTCGACGTAGCGAACCCCGGCGGCGCTCGTGTAGCGCAGCGCCGTCACGACGCCGTTCGCCGCGGCCGACGAGCGCTGTACCCCGTGCGCGATCGCGGGCACCTTTCCGCCGAGCATCGCCTCGGTGAACGCCCGGCCGAGCAAGGAGCCGCGCGGAGCGAGCCGCAGCCGAAGGATTCGCGCGATCGTCATCCCGACGTCGGCGTTCGAGACGGGCGCCGGGTCGACGAACCCGCGCTTGAAATCCGGCCCGTACGCGGCGGTGAAGTTGCCGATGTCGGCGGCGCTGAACGAGCCGTGCATCCCCTGGCCTTGCTGCAGCGTGGTATCCGCGACCTCGACCGCACAGCGCACGGGGACTGCGCACCCCTCGGCAAACGAGGTGAAGCTGACGGCGATCGCGGGATGCGGCGTCATCGCCTTCCCGTCCAGCGCGATCGCGTCGAGCGGAAGCGTCCCGGCGAACGTCCCGAGCCGCCGGTCGACGAACAAGCCGCTGACGTAGTCCTGCGCGAGCAGAAAATCGACGATCCGCGGCGCGAGCTGCGCGGCGTTCGCCTCCGGAAGATAAATGAGGTCGCTTCCGCCGTTCGCCGCGACGACGACATCGGGCTTCGCCGCATCGAAACCGATCAGCCCGTCGCCGCGGCTCGGGAAACGGCGGTCGAGATCGGGGTGGACGACGACGTCGTTCGCGTCCGGATCGCTCACCGGCATTCGAAGCGCGCCGGCCAGGTCGAGCGCGAGGAATCCGGGCGGGAGCGCGCCGCGGACGACCGCGTTCGCCGGGAACTCGTACTTCGCCGCGGGCGACGTGCGGCTCGTCTTCGAGATCGTCGAGAAGCCGTGGTCCGAGGTGACGATGACGTCGGTCGTCCGCTCGAGGCCGAGGTCGCGCAGCGCCGCGCGCAGCGCGCGCAAGTCGTCGTCGGCGTTCCGGATCGACGCCAGCGAGGTCGGGCCGTTGATTCCCGGCGTCAGCGTCCCGAGCGAGTCGCCCTGGTTGTGCTGCGTCCCGTCGGGATCGCGCGACCAGAAGACCAGGACGAACGGCTTTCCGCCCGCCTTGAACGCGGGGAGCACCGCTTTGGTCGCGGCGGCGACGAACCAGTTCTGCTGGTCGACGTTCGCGACCGTCGTCCCGGGCCGCGTGGCATCGCCCGGATCTCCGTTCGCGCCGCGTGCCGGGGCCTGCGCCGCGCCCGTCGCCTGTCCGAGCACCGCGCGGATGTCGTCGCGCACCGGTCGCCCGACCGGCGCGCCGCTCGCGTCGCTGCGGCCGGTCGCGTCGTCGATCACGATCGTCCGCGTTCCGTTCACGTCGGCGACGTCGAAGATCGCCGCCGGCCCGAGCTTTCCGATCGAGGCGGTGTCGTAGCCGGCGTCGTGCGCCGCGGCGAGGATCGTCTCCTCGTCGATGTAGCTCCCGCCGAAGTGCGCGTCGACGTCGGCGATCACCGGGTCGTTCTCGAGGAACGGCGTGAACGAGAGCCCCGCAGCGGGGACTTTGTAGCCAGTGTAGATCGTGTTCGAGAAGTCGCCCGTGTCGCCGAGCAGGTGCCCCGTCGCGATCGAGGAGGCGTTGGCGGTCGTGAACGTCGGGAAGATCGAGTGGCTGAACGGGAACGCGACGCCGGCGCGGCGCAGCCGGTCCATCTCCGGCGCGGTTCGCGCATCGACGACCGCCCCACGGAGCCCGTCGGGGACGAACAGGACGACGTTGTGCCGCGCGGTCTGCGCGAGGGCGGCCGCGGGCACGCACAGCGGCGCGATGCCGCAGCCGAACGCGAGCGCGAGAACAGACGCGAGTTGCAATCCGCGGTATCGCATGCCGCGACGATAGAGGGTCGACGTTAAGGGAATCTCAAGGCCGCGCTTAATGCGCGCTTAGGGAAGTCACGCTATGCTGCGCGCCGTGTCTACCGTTCTACGGCAAGCACGCGTGGCCGTCGCGCTCGCGTTCGCTTGCATTCCGATCATGCTCGCCGCCACCGTGCGAGCACAAACCGCACCGTCCGTTCCGGCCGCGTCGCCTTCGCCGACCGCAGCCGCGACGCCGAGCCCGGCGCCGCCGAACCCGCTCTCGTTCCGCGGATATCTGCGGCTCTACGATTTCACTCGGCTCAACGCGATCCGCGGCGTCAACGCGGTGAACCAGCAGTCGATCGAGCCGGGCCTGAGCCTGCACGCCGACTACCGCTTCGGCACCAGCCCCGTTTCGGTCGGAGCCTCTTACCTGTACGCGACGCCGTTCAACGGCTGCGCCGATCCGGCGAAGCACGTTCGCCCGCCGTGCGGCGGCTTCAAGGCGCCGACCGCGTCGCTGAATCCGGACGACACGCTTCCCGGTTACGAGCTGAACACGCTCTACGAGGCGTACGTGCAGTACAAGGACCCGCACCTCTATGTGAAGCTCGGCGATCAGGTGATCAACACGCCGTGGGCGAACGCGTCGGACTCGCGCCTGAAGCCGGTCGCCTTCCAAGGCGGCGACCTGGTCGTCACGGCGCCCCACGGGCTCACCGCCGAGGTCATGGACATGATGCGGTTCGAGAGCCGCACCAACTCCGCGTTCGACGACAAGACGCTCCTCACGTCGGTCAACAACCTCGGGAGCAATCCCGGCTTGCCGTCGTACCGGTATTTCGCAGGCGGCCACGGCGTCTCGAACGGCGGCTTCCAGTACGGCCGAATCGGGATCAGCGGGTCGCACGGCCTCGTCGCGAACGTCCACGACTACCACTTCGACGACATCGCGAACCTCGCGTGGCTCGACGCGAAGTACACGGTCCAGGGCCAGCGGATGAAGCCGTTCGCCGCGTTCCAAGCCGGCCGCGAGACCAACACGGGATCCTCGCTGCTCGGTAAGATCGACGCCGCGGTGTTCGGCGCGCAGCTCGGCGCGAGCGTGACCAAGTCGATCACCGTCGCGCTCGGGTACGACTTCATCCCGCAGCGCAGCGAGACGGTTCCGACGCCGCTCGGGGCAACCTGCTCGGCCGCCCACGTCGCCGGCGCGCGCGCGGGGTTCAGCCTGCCGTACTTCATCGGCTCGAACGCGCCCTCGTGCATCACGAACGCGAACGGGACGACGACGTACCTCTTCGGCGGGCTCGCGAGCCCGTACACCGACTCGTACGCGACCGATCCGCTGTTCACCACGAGCATCTCGCAAGGCATGGCCGACCGCCGCGCGCCGGGAACCGGCTTCAAGCTCAGCGCGGGGTACACCTCGCCCGACAAGCGCTGGGTCTTCGTCGCCAGCCGCGCGTACTACGACTACGGGTACGCGCTCGTGGGCCAGCAGCAGACTGCGGAGTTCGACGCGGACCTGCAGTACTACGCGAACAAGCCCCGGCCGTCGGGGCCGTACAAAGGGTTGCTTCTGCGCTACCGCTACGCCGACCGCGAGATGTCGAACACGGCGCAGTTCGGCGGCGCGCCCTACTTCAAGTACAACCGCGCGCAGCTCGAGTACGACTTCTGAGCCTCAGCCGAAGCGGCCGGTGATGTAATCCTCGGTCCGCTTCTCTTTGGGGTGGGTGAAGATCTGGTTGGTCGGCCCGACCTCGACGATCTCGCCGAGGTGGAAGAACGCGGTGTCGTCCGAGATGCGCGCGGCCTGCTGCATCGAGTGCGTCACGATGACGACGGTGTACTCGTCGGTGAGCTGGCCGATCAGGTCTTCGATCTTCGAGGTTGCGATCGGATCGAGCGCGGAAGCCGGCTCGTCCATCAGGATCACCTCGGGGTTCAGCGCGACGGCGCGCGCGATGCACAGGCGCTGCTGCTGCCCGCCCGAAAGGTCGAGCGCGGAACGCTGCAGCCTGTCCTTCACCTCGTCCCAGAGCGCCGCTTGCCGCAGCGCGCGCTCGGCGATCGCGTCGAGCGCGCGCCGGTCGCGCTCGCCGTGGATCCGCGGGCCGTAGACGACGTTCTCGTAGATCGTCTTGGGGAACGGGTTCGGCCGCTGGAACACCATCCCGATGCGGTGCCTGATCACGACCGGGTCGGCGTCGGCGCCGTAGATGTCCTGGTCGTCAAGCATCACGCAGCCTTCGACCTGCGCACCCGGCGTCAGGTCGTGCATCCGGTTCAGGGCGCGCAAGAAGGTCGACTTGCCGCATCCGGAAGGCCCGATCAGCGCCGTGACGTGCTGAGCCTTCATCTTCAGGCTCGCGTGCTTGATCGCGAGAAACGAGCCGTAGAAGACGTTCATGTCCTTGGTCTCGATCTTGACCGCCGCCGTGGTGGACGTCTCGGCGGGTTGCGTGTCCATCACGACGATCTCCCGGTGAAGCGTTTCGTGAGCGCCCGGCCGATGAGACGGGCGCCGACGTTGAAGGCGAGGACCATGATGAGCAGGACGAGGGCCGAGCCGTTGCCGATCCGGTCGACGTCCGGCACGACCGACTCCGAGTGCGTGTACCAGAGGTGAACCGCGAGCGTCTCGGCCGTGTGGAACGGGTTGAGGTCGTAGGGCTTGTTCGCCGTGACGCTCAGCCCGGCGGTGAAGATCAGCGCGGCCGTCTCGCCGAAGATGCGGCCCGCGATCAGCACGATCCCGGTGGTGAGGCGGCCGATCGCGCTGGGCAGCACGACGCGCGTGATCGTCTGCCATTTCGTTCCGCCGAGCGCCATCGAAGCCTCGCGCAGCGAGTCGGGGACGCTGGACAGCGCCTCTTGCGTTACGCGCAGCAGCGCCGGAAGGTTGAGCACCGTCAGCGTCAGCGCGCCGCCGAGCGCCGTGTACTTCCAGTGGAAGGTGTAGACGAAGACCAGCAGCCCGAACAATCCCATCACGACCGACGGCACTGTCGCGAGTGACTCGGCGCTGAACTGGACGATGCTGCGAAAGCCGCCGGGCCTCGCGTACTCCTGGAGAAAGACGCCGGCCGCGACCGCAATCGGGGTCGTGAAGAGCAGCGTGAGGATCAGGATGTAGAACGAGTTGTAGATCTCGGGGCCGATCCCGCCCCCGGCCGTCGTCTCTTTCGGGACGCCGAAGATGAACGACGGCGTGAGCGCCGACCACCCCAGGTAGCCGATGTAGATGATGAACGCGGCGAGCATGACGATGATGCTGCTCGCCATCGCCCACAGCACGACGGTGGCGATCGCATCGGCGGTCTTGCGCACGCGGACGCCGCCGGTGGCGGCGACGCCGCGGACGGGGGCCGGCTCGGCGGTGGTCGCGGACATCGCTACGCGCGCCTCCGCAGCGAGAACCGCACCAAGACGATGAGCAGCATCGCGATGAGCAGGAGCAGGAAGGCCATCGAGAAGAGCGCGTGCTCGAGCAGCGACCCCGCGGTCGTGCCCGGCATGTCGGTGACGATCTCCGTCGGGAGCGCCGCCGTCGGCCCGAAGACGCCCTTCGGGAACTGGGTCGAGTTCCCGATCACCATCTGGATCGCGAGCGTCTCCCCGACGGCGCGCGCGATCCCGAGGATCAGCGCGACCGCGATCCCGCTCGAGGCGCTCGGCACCAGGACGCGGATGATCGTCTGCCACCGCGTCGCACCGAGCGCCAGCGACCCCTCCTTCAGCGAGTACGGGAGCGAGCGGATCGCGTCCTCACTCAAGGTGATCACGGTCGGCAGGATCATGATCGAGAGGACGACCCCGGCCGCGGCGAGCCCGAACCCGCTCGGCGAGCTCGTGTGCGTGCGGATGAGCGGGACGAGCAGCGTGAGCCCGAGCCAGCCGTAGACGACGGACGGGATCCCGACCATCAGCTCGATCGCGGGCTTGAGGATCTGGGTCATCCGGTACGGCGCGATCTCGGCCAGAAAGATCCCCACCGCGACGCCGAACGGCCCGCCGACCGCGATCGCGAAGACCGTGACGGCGATCGTCCCGACGATGAAGACGGCGGCGCCGGGGTGGTTCGCGTCGGGCGAGAATTCCGGCGAGAACAGGAACGACCACAGCGGAAAGCGGTCGACGTAGAACGTCTTCGTCCCCTCGAAGGCGAGGTAGATCAGGAGCGCCGCCATCGCGATGATCACGAAGCCCGCGGCGAAGCGCAGCCCCATGACGGCGACGCGCTCGGTACGCCGCGAGCGGCGCGCGTTGACTTCGATCACGTGGACGCTCTCAGCCCGAAGAGCCCCGCCCTGCGAGCGGCCGTCCGCTTCACCAAATTCCTCCGCAACGAAAAACGCCGGTGGACACGGCCACCGGCGTCATGCTGCCAACCCAAGGTTATCCCTAGGTTAAGGGCAAGTTCCGAACCGGTCGAACGAGCTCTAGCGGTCGGTCTCCTTGACCTTCATGTCGCCGATCGGGATGAACCCGTCGCGCTTGATGAGCTCGCGGTTCGTCGACACGTACGCGATGAAGCGCGAGATCTCGCCGGTCGGAGGCCCGAGGGTGAACATGTGCTCATACGACCACACCGGGTACTTTCCGACGATGATGTTCTCGTCGGTCGGTGCGACGCCGTCGACCGAAAGCTCGGTCACGCCGCCGCCGCGCGTCCCGCTGAACGCGGCGTAGGAGATGGCGCCCGGCGTCTGCTTCACGATGCTGACGACGGTTCCGGTCGCATCTTCGGTAAGGCCGCTCTCGCTGAGCACGGCCGTGCCCATGAGCGTCTTCGTGAAAACGGCGCGCGTCCCCGAGTTGCGCGGGCGGTTGACGACGACGATCTTCTGATCGGCTCCGCCGACCTCTTTCCAGTTGGTGACCTTGCCCGAGAAGATGTCCTGGATCTGCTTCTTCGAGAGGTTCTTCACGTTCGTTCCGGGATTCGTGATGACGGCGAAGCCGATCACCGCGACGCGGTTGTCGTGGAGTTCCGGGTGCCCAGCCGCGAGGATGTCCGAGTTGCCGATGTCGACGGCCTTCTGCGCGACCTGGCTGATGCCGGCGCCGGAGCCGCCCGCGGAGACGCTGATCTTCACGTCCGGATGGGCCTTCTGATACTCGCCCGCGGCGTCTTTGGCGAGCGGGAGCAGTGCGGTCGAACCCGCCAGGGTGATGGTGGTGTCAGCGAACGCCGGCACCGAGGCGGTGACGGCGGAGATGCCGAGGAGCAGAGCCGTAACGGCAGCGCTTCTCTTCACGAAAATGTATCCTCCAAAGCGTGGGAAATGAGAGCCGTGATGGCAACGCCGGCTTCGCGGGGATCGTCGCAGGGCAAGGATAAGGGACCTTTAAATCGAGCTTAAGCCGCCTTAATGCGGACGGTGAAGGTCGCGCCTCGGCCGTAGACCGAGTCGGCGGCCAGCGTTCCGCTGTGGGCCTCGACGATGTGCTTCGCGATCGCGAGCCCGAGGCCGGTCCCGGTGTGTTCGCGCGCGCGCGAGCGGTCGACGACATAGAAGCGCTCGAAGACGCGCGGCAGGTCGGCGTACGGGATCCCGACGCCGGTGTCGCGCACGCGCAGCAGCGCATCGGCGCCGTCGCGACGCACCTCTACGGTCACGCGGCCGCCGGAGGGAGTGTGGCGGAGCGCGTTGTCGACGAGGTTCACCGCGACTTGGGTCAGACGCCCGCGGTCGGCGTCGACGAGGACCGCTTCGGGCGTCTCCTGCACGAGCTGGACGCCGAGCTCTTCGGCGCGGCGCGCGAACATGCCGATCGCCGACGCGGCGATATCGCCGAGCTCGAACCGCTCGAGCCGCAACGCAACCGTTCCGGACTCCGAACGCGCGAGCTCCAGCAGGTCCTCGACCAGCCGGATCATCCGCTCGACCTCAGGCTGCAGCTGCGGGAGGAAGAGCGCGCGCGCCTCGGGGTCGTCGCCGGAAGCCTGGATTGTCTCGAGCATCAGCTTCATCGCGGAGAGCGGCGTGCGCAGCTCGTGTGAGACGTTGCCGATGAAGTCGCTGCGCATCTTCTCGGCGGCGAGCAGCGCGGTGCGGTCGGCGGCGATCGCCATCGCTCCCTGCTCGTACGGCTGCGCGGTGACGCCGTAGAACCTCTCGCGTGCGCCGCTGCCGAACGGGACGTTGCCGGTGCGCGTCTCGCCGGCCAGCGCGCCCTGCACCATCCGCTCGAGCTCGACCGAAGGGACGACCTCGATCAGCGCGCGGCCGACCGCGCGCCCGCGCTCGACGTCGAACAGCGCGCACGCCGCGGCGTTGAAGACCAGGACGCGCCCGCGCGGGTCGACGGTGAACGCCGCGAACGGCAGCGCGTCGACCAGCCGCGCGGCCCGGTCGCCGTCCTCGCCGGCCGGCGGCGGGACGTCCCGCGGAACGTCCGCATCTCGCGCGCGCGGCGGACGCAGCGCCACGAACGTTCCGACGATGCCGGCGAGCGCGCCCAGGGCGGCGGCGACGAGGTCAGCCGTTGTCGTTCGCCCGGAACATGTAGCCGCGGCTGCGGACGGTGACGATGTGGCGCGGGTTGTTCGCGTCGACCTCGATCTTCTCGCGCAGCCAGCGGACGTGGACGCTGATCGTCTGGTGCTCGCCCTCGAAGTCGTAGCCCCACACCTTCTCGAGCAGCAGCTGACGGGTGACGATCCGCCCGCGGTTCTGCATCAGGACGTGCAGCAGCTTGAACTCCTTCGGCGCGAGCGCGACCTCTTTGCCGCGCACCGTGAGCCGCTGTCGCGAGGGATCGATCGTGATCTCGCCGGCGGTGATCGACTCGTCGCGGTCCTCGGCGTCGACCTCGACGCGCCGCAGCCGCGCCTTGATCCGCGCCATGATCTCGCCGAGCGAGAACGGCTTGGTGACGTAGTCGTCGGCGCCGAGCTCCAGCGCGAGGACCTTGTCGAACTCCTGGTCTTTCGCGGTCAGCATGATGATCGGGACGCTGGAGGTCTTGCGGATCTCCTTGCACGCCTCGATCCCGTCGAGCAGCGGGAGCATGATGTCGAGCACGACGAGATCGGGGTGCTCGGTCTGCGCGAGCGTCACCGCGGTGCGCCCGTCGCCGGCGGTCGTCACCGCGTAGCCGTTCTTCTCCAGGTTGTAGCGCAGCGATTGGACGATCGCGGCCTCGTCGTCGACCAGCAGGATCTTCTTCTTCGCCGCGACCGCGGCCGTCACGCGCGCACCGCCTCGGTGGCGCCGAAGGCGACCCGCAGGCCGAAAGCCCGCTCGAAGAGGTCCGCTTTCTCCATCGCGGCGTCGAGTTCGCTCGACGCATCGCCGTCGGCCTGCGCCTGAACCGCGACCAGCCCGTCCGCGGGGACCGCCGCGACGTCGGTCACCACGCCGAGGTGGCGGATGTCCAGCCCGTCGGCGATGCGCAGCAGCGCGGCCAGCAGGTCGACGCGGCGGCGATCGGCGGGCGCGAGCGCGGCGTACTCGGCATGCGACGGCTTGGGCATCGCCTTGCGGTAGTAGCGCGCGACTTGGGCGACGAGCTCGCGCTCATCGCTCCGCCAGCCGCCGAGCGGCGTGTTGCGGATGAGGTACGCGGCGTGCTTGTGGTGACCGCTGTCGGAGACGAAGCGCCCGATCCCGTGCAGCATCGCCGCGGCCCAGAGCAGATCGCGGTCGGCCGGCGCGAGGTTGTGGAGCGGCGCGAGGCGCTCGAAGAGCACGAGCGCGAGGCGCGCGACGTGGCGCTGGTGGCCGCCGAGGTGCTCGTACTTGCGCGCCAGCGCTTCGACCGCGTCGACGCGCTTCGCACGCTCGTCGCCCAGCCGCTGCGCGAGCACGCGGTCCTGGTGCGCGAGATCGACCACCACGCCGTCGCGCAGCGCGCGCTCGCAGACGACGATCTCCTCGCGCCCGAGCAGCGCGAGCGCGTTGATGAGCACCACGTTCCCGGCGACGATGATGTCGGCGCGCCGCGGGTTCATTCCGGGCATGCGGCGGCGCTCCGCCTCGCTCATCAGCAGCATCCGGCGCTGCAGCGATTCGAGCCGCGCGCGCGAGAGCGTGTAGCCGTGCACGCGCTTCACCGCCAGCCCGCGGTCGGCCGCGTCGACCGCGGCGAGTCCCATGATCGTCCCCGACGTGCCGAGCGCGAGATCGAGCCGGTACCGCCGCACGCGCTCCGCCAGCGGGCCGAGCACTTCCGTGCAATGTGCGTCCAGCCGGCGCGCCGCCCGCAGCGGATCGGGCGCGCCGCGCAGGTACGCGTCGTAGAGCCGCAGGCTGCCGAGCTTCACCGAGTCGACGAGATACGCGCGCTCGCCGTCCGCGACGATCAGCTCGGTCGAGCCGCCGCCGATGTCGACGATGCACGCGACCCGGTCGTAGAGCGGGTAGCCGTTCGCGACGCCGAGGTGGATCAGCCGCGCCTCCTCGTTGCCGTCGAGGATCTCGAGCGCCAGCCCGGGTGCGCTCCTCGACCAGCGCCCGGAACTCGCCGCCGTTCTCGGTCTCGCGCACGGCGGAGGTCGCGACAGCGCGGACGCGCTGCGCGCCACGCGCGTGCGCCGCCTCGTTGAAGCGCGCGATCGCCTCGACGCCGCGCTCCATCGCCTTGCGCGCGAGCCGCCCGCGCTCGAGCGCGTCGTCGCTGCCGAGGCGCACCATCTCGCGCGCCTTGTAGACGACGCGGGAGGTGTCGAACGCGGAGTCCAGCTCGACGACGATCAGGTGGATCGAGTTCGTTCCGACGTCGATCGCGCCGAAGAGCACGAGTCTACTCTCGCTTGCGGACCTGAACGCCGGCGGCGCGCTCGTAGAACTGCGCGACCGCGGAGTAGTCGTCCCGGCCGTGCCCTTCGCCCGACGCCGCGGTGTACATCTGGTATGCGAGCGCGCTCGACGGCATCGGGACGCCGATCGCGCGCGCCGAGTCCAGCGCGGCGGCGAGGTCTTTGCGCAGCAGGTCCAGCATGAAGCCCGGTTTGTGCGAGCCGGCGAGCCAGCTCTGCGGGAGCCAGTTCTGCAAGAGGTAGTTCGAGCCGGTCGCGGTGCCGATCACCGCGAGCGCCGCGTCGATGTCGGCGCCTGCTTTCGCCGCGAACGTCAGCGCTTCGACGTTGGCGATCATCGTGCTGGAGATGATGATCTGGTTGACGAGCTTCACGACCTCGCCCATCCCGACGCCGCCGACGTGGTTCGGCGTGCCCATCGCCTCGAGCACCGGCTTCGCGGCGGCGAAATCCTCGTCCGACGCGCCGGCCATGATCGTCAGCGTCCCGGTCTTCGCGCGCGCCGGCCCCCCGGAGACCGGCGCGTCGGCGAAGCGGAAGCCGCCGGCGCGCAGCCGCTCGTCGAAGGCACGCGTCGCGACCGGCGAGATCGTCGACATGTCGATGAACAGCGTGCCCGGGCGCGCACCGTGCGCCGCGCCGCGCTCGCCGAAGAGTGCCTCCTCGACCTGCGGCGCGTCGGGGACGCACGTGATCACGACGTCGGCGGCGCGCGCGACGCCCGCCGGATCGCCGCCGTCGCGCGCGCCTTGCTCGACGAGCCGCTCGACCGGCTCACGGTTGCGGTGCGCGCAGACCGTGACGCCGAATCCCGCGCGCAGCAGCGCCGCCGCCATCGGCTCGCCCATCGCGCCCACACCGACGACTCCCACCTGTGTTGCCATACGAGCCGCACGCGTACGGCGCGCGGGAAGCACCGCCCTTCGACAGGCTCAGGATGACAGCGCCCGAACTTCCGCCCGATGGAGGCGTCCGTCCCGGAGCTCCGGCTGCCGCCGCTGCGCGCGTTCCTGAGGCTGTCGAGGCCGCTGTTCTTGTACGGCGGATTCGCAGGCGTCGCGCTCGGCGCCGCGGTCGCTCGCTTCACGGGCCATCGGCTCGACGCCGCGACGTACGTCTGGGTGCAGCTGCTGGTCAGCTCGTTCCATCTGATGGTGCACTACGCGAACGACTACTTCGACCGCGAAAGCGACGCGACGGCCGCGCCGACGCGCTGGTCCGGCGGCAGCCGCGTCCTGGTCGACGGACATCTCGCGCCGCGCGTCGCGCTGGTGGCGTCGCTCGTGTGCGCCGGGTTCGGCTTCGTCGCGTGCGCACGGTTCGCGCTGACGGGGAACCCGCTCGTCGCGGCGATCGGTGTTGCGATCTTCGTGTTCGCGTGGCTGTACTCGGCGCCGCCGGTGCGCTTCGCCGCGCGCGGGCTCGGCGAGCTCGACACCGCGCTGGTCGTCGCGGTGCTGTTCCCGTTCGCGGCGTACGCGGCGTTCGCCGGCACGATCGACGACGCAGCGGTCCGCGCGGTGGTCGCTCCGGCGGCGGCGATGATCGCGATGATGCTCGGCGTCGAGCTGCCCGATGCCGACTGCGACGACCAGGCGGGGAAGCGGAATCTCGTCGTCCGCTGGGGCTGCGCGCGCGCGTGGCAGCTCATCGCGGGTACGGCCGCGGCCTCCGCGATCTGCGCCGTCGTACTGGCGCTGCGCGTCCACGCCGGTTTCGCGACGCTCGCACTCGTCCCACAGGTGTTCGCCGCGGTTCAGCTCGTGCGGCTCACGAACGGCGATCCGCGTCCGGCGTCGATCGCGTTCTGGGGCGTCACGCTCTACGCCGCGACCGTCACCGGCCTCGCCGTCGTCTACGCACTCGCACCCGCACGCTGACCGGACACCAAGTCACCCTGAGCTCGTCGAAGGGTGAGAGCGCATCGTGCTTTCACGCGCGTTCGCCCGCCACGTCGCCACGACGTCCGGCACGCCTTCTTCGTACGTCGGAAACGCGGGCGCGAATCCCGTCGCGCGCAGACGCCCGTTCCAGAGCCGGTTCTCGTATTGCAGGCTCTCGGTGACGATGCGCCCCAGCAGCAGCTTGCAGAGCCACGCCGGGACGGTGCGCGAGCGGAACGGAACGCCGAGCGCGCTCGCCGCCTTCTTCCCGAGCACGTCGCTCGGGACGGGTGCGTCGTCGACGATGAAATACCGGCGCCCCGGCTCGCCTGCCGTCAGCAGATGGACGATCGCGCGCGCGCAGTCGTCGACGTGGACGCACGACGTGATGCGGCTGCCGCCGGAGACGCCAGTGACGGGCTTGCCCTTCGCGAGCGGCGTGAGCACGTACTCCGCGAACCAGGAGCCCGGCCCGTAGACCCAGCCGGGAAACGCTTCGACGATCGGCAGACCGCGTGCGCGATCGGCGTCGAGTGCCGCGAGCGCCGGCGCGAGATACGGGCCGAAACCGCGCGGCACCGGCGTGACGTCCTCGTCGTGCGGCACGTCCGCGCCGCAATCGCCGTAGTAGCTCGTCCCGGCGACGTACACGATGCGTTTGACGTGCGCGGGATCCAGCGCGTCGAGCAGCACGCGGTCCATCCGCAGCCGCTCCTCCCGCCAGCGCTCCGCGCGCGCCGCGGTGACGCGCGCGCCGAAGGTCTGCGGCTGCGCCAGATGTGCGACGGTGTCGGCGTCGGCCGCCACCGCGCGCCACGTCCCGCTCGCGTCGAAGACGTCGCCCTCGACCGGCCAGGCGCCCAGCTCGCTCAGCCGCGCGGCCGACGATTCCGAGCGCGCGAGCGCGCGGACGTCCCAGCCCGCCGCGACGGCGGCGCGGACGAACGCGGTGCCGATGAACCCGGTCCCGCCGGTGACGAAGACGCTTGCCATGCCCGGCGGCGCTTCAACGCCGCGGGCGCGGGCCCCGGCGACCGGCGTCGTTGCGAGCGCGCCGCTTCGGGGAGACAATGGAGGCGGCGCGGGCCGGGCGAAGCGATCCGGTCGACCGCGACCACGTGAAGGGGAAACCGCTAGGATGCTTGCTTCGATCCGCCGTCCGACGTTCGAGGACCTCAATCTCTCGACCGGCAAGCGCGCCCGCCTCTGGAACATGATGTACGGGCACGGCCCGGCCAACGGGACGCTGATGCTGCTCCCGATCGACCAGGGTCTGGAGCACGGTCCGATCGACTTCTTCGACAACCCCGACGCGCTCGACACCGACTGGGTGCTGCGGCTCGCGGTCGAGGGCAACTTCTCCGGGATCGCCTACCACATCGGGCTCGCCGAGAAGTATCACAAGCAGTACGCCGGGCGCGTTCCGCTGGTGCTGAAGGTCAACGGGAAGACGAACGTGCCTTCCGACGACGAGTCGTTCTCGTCGCTGACCTCGAGCGTCGAGGACGCGGTGCGACTCGGCGCCGATGCTGTCGGCTACACGCTGTACGTCGGATCGCCGGCGCAAGCCGTCGACATCGAGCAGGCCAACGAGGTGCGCCGCGAGTGCGAGCGCTACGGGATGCCGATGATCGTGTGGTCGTATCCCCGCGGCAGCGCGATCAAGGCGAAGGGCGGTCAAGACTCGCTCTACGCGGTCGACTACGCGGCGCGCGTCGCGTGCGAGATCGGCGCCGACATCGTGAAGCTCAACGTGCCGAAATCCGACGAGGCTGCGCCGTCCGCGCCGAAGCCGTACAACACGCTCACGATGGACGAGCTCGACGGCCTGCGCAAGGTCGTGAAGTCGGCGGGGCGCACGCTGGTGCTCGTCTCCGGCGGCTCGAAGCTGAGCGACGAGGACACCGTGCACAAGGCGCGGCTCGCGATGGAGGCCGGCTGCGTCGGGTTGATCTTCGGCCGCAACATGTGGCAGCGCAAATGGGACGACGCGGTGGCGATGGCCGGCCGCATGCACGACCTGATGAAGGAGTTCGGTCAATAATCATGCCTACCGCCACGGTCGAGAGCCGCGTGGAAGCGGCTCTCGACCGGATCCGGCCCGCGATCCACCGCGACGGCGGCGACGTCTGGCTGGTGAAGATCGAGGATGACGTCGCGTACGTCCAGATGATCGGCGCCTGCGGCGGCTGTCCGGCCTCGCACGCGACCCTCAAAGGTGGCATCGAAGCCGTCGTCCGCGAGGACGTCCCCGAGATCCGCGCCGTCGAACAGCTGTAGGCCTTGTCGTGGCCGCTGCACCGCGTGATGGGCGGGTGCAATGGAAACACATGATAATGATTTCCTCGACAGCGACGAGAATCTCCGGACGACGGTTCGCCAGCAAGGTCAGGCGATCGATGAGCTTCGGCGCGATATCGTTCGAATCGGCGGAGAGGTCCATGAGCTCCGGCGGCAGTTCGAGCAGATCAAGTGACATTCAGATGCCCAAACGGCCAGACCGGATCGGCATGAGAAGCGAATTGCAGCATTAGAATGATCATAGGCGAAGGACGGCGACTCCCTTCGATGAGGTGTTCTATGCGCAGCCGTCTTTCGATCACAGTCAACGGGAAACGCCGCTCAGTGCTCGTTCTGGCAATCGGGAAACCGGTACCTGATTTGAAGTTCTTGAGCGTGACCTGTAGCGGCAGGTGTAGTTCGCCTCTCTACGCGACACCGGACGACTATCGTTCCGGCGGCTACTGGTTGCGGGAGTCCGAGTTCTCCAGCTCGGGCACGTACAGGGCGCACGCCGTCGAAATCGTCTACACGGACGGTACGATAAAGAGCTCGGAAATCTCCGATGAGATCGTCATCGAAGTGCCAAACCGGCACTGCGGCCCCGGTCCCGAGTTCCAAGCGCGTTAGCTTCGCGAAGGTCAGCGGAAAGCGTTGAACGAACCGAGCGTCGTGAAGAGCTTCGCCGCATCCTTCATCGTCGTTGTCGTCGCCTTATGTGCATCCACTCCCGTGCTCGCCGGCGATACGCCGCGGCAGACGCAGGTCGAGCGGAACAGCGAGCGGGTCATGCCGTTCAGCATGGAGGCGACGATGCACCATTTCGATCCGACGCCGGACGGCGGCGTG
The DNA here is from genome assembly GCA_035488115.1 of Candidatus Limnocylindrales bacterium. Classification (GTDB taxonomy): domain Bacteria; phylum Vulcanimicrobiota; class Vulcanimicrobiia; order Vulcanimicrobiales; family Vulcanimicrobiaceae; genus Vulcanimicrobium. The sequence goes on from DATHLN010000002.1 coordinate 25,209, forward strand.
CAGACCGTGGTGACCCACGACGGTGATGCCAAGCAGGTCGCGCTGGTCCGATCGCATTTGCGGAAGGAAGCGGCGGCGTTCGCGCGCGGCGACTTCAACGATCCGGCTTCGATCCACGGCGGCGACATGCCCGGTCTCTGGATAATGCACGCGGGCGCGAAGCGGATCGATGTGCGGTACGCGGACGTGCCGAACGGCGCGAAGATCGTCTACGCGACGAAGGACCCGAAGCTGGTCGCCGCGATCCATACCTGGTTCAAGGCCCAGGTGAGCGATCACGGTGCCCACGCCACGATGAAGATGTAGCGCCGCGGCGCAACTTCTCGGGGACGCGCCGTGGTCGGAGCGCGGTGATGCTGTTCGCGAAGATCGGCGAGGCCGTCATGCTCGCGGCCGGTATGGCTTGGCAAGTTGGCTGGAGCCTGATCCTCGGGTTCGCGCTCTCCGGTGCGGTGCAGGCACTCGTCTCGAAGGAGCGCATGCAGCGCGTGCTCGGGCGCGACGGTGTTCGGGAGATCGCGCTCGCGACCGGCTTCGGCGCGGCGAGCTCGTCGTGCTCGTACGCGGCGGCGGCGATGAGCAAGACGCTCTTCAAGAAAGGCGCCGCGCTCGTTCCGAGCCTGGCGTTCCTGTTCTCGTCGACGAACCTCGTCCTCGAGCTCGGGATCATCCTGTGGCTGCTGATGGGCTGGCAGTTCACCGCGGCGGAGTGGATCGGCGGGCTCGTGCTGATCGCGATCATGACGGCGCTCGTGAAGCTCACCTATCCGAAGCGGCTCGTCGAGGAAGCGCGGCGGCACGTCGACGACGCGACCGGTCACGACCACGGCTCGATGGAAGGCGAAGGCGGCACGGTGCTCGAGCGCCTGCGGAGTCCGGCGACGCGCGTCGCGATCGCGCAGAACGCCGTGATGGATTTCTCGATGCTGTGGAAGGATCTGCTCGCGGGGTTCCTCATCGCGGGCGCGCTGGCGGCGTTCGTGCCGGACGGTGCGTGGAAGGTGCTGTTTCTCAACGGCGCCCCTGCCGGCGTGCAGCTTGTCGGCAACGCCATCGCCGGGCCGGTGATCGCAATCGTCGCCTTCGTGTGCTCGATCGGCAACGTGCCGCTCGCCGCGGTGCTGTGGACGAGCGGCATCTCGTTCGGAGGCGTCCTCGCCTTCCTGTACGCCGATCTGCTCGTGCTGCCGCTGCTGGACGTCTACCGCAAGTACTACGGCCTCCGGATGACGCTGTACATTTTCGGCGTCTTCTTCGTCACGATCGTCCTAGCGGCGATCGTGATGGACGGCGCGTTCTCCGCACTTCACCTCGTGCCGCGGCCGAATCCGAACATCCGCCACGACCTGACGATGTTCTCGTTCAATTACACGTTTTACCTGAACGTCGTGTTCGGCGTGCTGGCCGCCTACCTGTGGTGGCTGAACGCGAAGCACCCGATGGACCACGGCTGCCACGGCGAGCACGACGTCGACGAACCCGCCGCGACGCGCGTCCACCAGCACTGACCTATCCGGCGGGAACCGCGACGGCTTCCGCCGGTATCGAACTCGGCCGCGAGCGCGTGAACGCCGTGCGGAGGCGTTTGCGCAGCGGCTCCTCGACCGCGTGGAACAGCGCGAAGCTCAGCGCGAGGCTCGCCCCGAACGCGACCGCGGCGCCGAGGAGCGGCCGGCTCCAGCCGAGCGTGCCGCCGACCACCGCGATCACCGGCCAGTGGATCAGGTAGAACGCGAAGCTCGCGCGTCCCAGCGCGACGAACGCACGATGCTGCAGCAGCCGCGAGACCCAGCCGGCTTCGTGCACGAACACCGCGATCAGCACCGCCCAGAACGGCATGAGGAACAGCGAATAGCGCAGCGCCTCGGTGACGTGCGGCGAGATCGCGATCGCGAAGACGATCGCGCCGAGCGCGAGCGCCTCGAACGCCGTCGACCGGCCCGCCCTCGCCCGCGCGGGCGCGGAGCGCAGGAACGCGATCCCGAGCAGCATCCCCGCGATGAAGTCGACCAGCCGGACGGGCGGGAGCACATAGGCGGTCCACACGCTGGTGCGGTGCGGGATCAGCGCGGTAGCCAGCTCGATCGCCCACGGCATCGCCGCCGCGAGCCAGATCGTTCGCGGCATGCTCTTCCCGAACGAGCGGAGCAGCGAGCGCAGCACGAACGGAAAGACGGCATAGAAGAACATCTCGGTCGAGATGCTCCACGCCGGCGCGTTGATCCCCAGGTATATCTTCTCGTCGGGGAGCCAGGATTGCACGAGCAGCGTCTGAGCGGCGAACGCCAGCTGTCGCGCGCCGGCGCTGGAAATGTCCCACGTCGTCCCGCCGAACCGCCACAGCACGATCGCGGCGAACACCATCGTGACGAGATGCACGGGGTAGATTCGCGCGATCCGAGCGGCGTAGAACTCGCGCAGGGCTGCCCAGCCCGTCGTGCCGTCGAAGCGGCCGTGATACGTGTAGGTCAGGATGAAGCCGGAGAGCAGGAAGAAAAACCCGACGCCGCTGTGCCCGAGCGCGTACTGCGTTCCGAACGCCGCGGTCGGCGTGCAGTGGTAGACGAAGACGAGCAGCGCGGCGAAGAACCGCAGCGCCGTCAGCGCGTCGAGCTCGCGGCGCGCGTTCCCGCCGTTCATACGCTCAGCGCTCCGAGACCGGCACGCCGAGCGCGGCCGGAGGGTTGAGCAGCCGCAGCGCGAGCCACGCGAGCGTCCCGCCCGTCACGACCAGCGCGAGCGGATCGAAACCGAGCAGCGGCGAGACGAAGAACAGCGGCGCGATCAGCGCCAGCGCGAGGAGCAGCTTCGTGCGCGCGCGCTCGCCGAGCCGCGAGGCGGTGTACGCGATCATCGGAAGCGCCAGCACGGCGTCGTATGCCCACGCGTGCGGACTCAGCGCCAGCCCGGCGAAACACGCCGCGCACGCGGCTTCCACCGCGCCGACGCGCCGGAGCGCGGCCAGGCAGCCGATCGCGACGAACGCGACCACCGCGACGATGACCGCAGCGTCCACGCCGCTGTGAATCAGCACGCCGGGAAGGCTGACGGCGAACGGCGCGTTCACGCTGAAGTCGCCGGCCGCGAACCGCCCGACGAGCCGAACATACGAGAGCGGCCAGCCCCAGTCACCGGCCGTCGCGGCGACGCTCGCGAGATACCACCCGACGCCGATCCCGCCGACGATCGCCAGCTCGCGAACGCGCCGCCGCACCAGCAGCAGCACGATGAACGGAATCGCATACGTCGGCTTGTAGAGCAGCAGCCCGATCGGCACCGCCGTCAACGCGACGGAGCGCGCCGCGACGCCGGCGATCGCGAGCTGCGCGAAGAGCAGGCCCAGCGGCGCGTTCTGGCCGGCGATCGCCGCAGCGTACACGACCGGCGGCCACAGCACGAACGTCGCGAGCGCTTCGGCGGGGCGCCAGCCGAACGTCCGCGACGCCACCGCGCCGGCGCACACCGCGCACACCAGCATGACGAGCCCGTCGCAGGTGAAGCTGACGGCGAGCGGCATCCGCACGAACGGAACGAGCGCCCACGCGGCGGCGGGCGGATAGAAGAACGCCTGCCACGCCTCCGGCGGATTCAGCAACGCGTGCGTTCCGGCGAGCGAGCCGGCCGACGCGAAGACGCGCCAGTCGCCGCCGCCATGCCGAACGGACCACACGCTCGCCGACGTCAGCGCGAGCGCAACAGCCGCCGACCAGGCCCAAAGCGCCGCGCGCAGCGGCAACCCGGACTCGCGCGATCCCGGCGCACGGACGCGCAGCGTCTCCTCGCGCGTGCGGATCCGGACGCCGACGAGCGAGCCGTTCACCGGCGCTCGTCGGCGAGCAGCGCCGTGCGGACGTACAGACCGGAGACGCGATCCGAGGCGATCCGCCGCCATTCGTGCCGCTCGGCGAGCAGGCTCTCCAGCGAGCCGCCGGGGCGCACCAGCACCGCATCGACCCGATCCCGGTCGAGAACCGCCGCCCACGCGCGGTTTCCGTCGATCACGTCGCGATAGTCGTGCCACACCGCGACCGGGTACGGATCGCAGCGGCCGTCCATGAAGACGCGGACCGGTGCGTCGAGGAACACGCTGCACCAGGCGAAGTCCTCGCACAGCACGCGCGGCGTCCCGTGTGCCTGCGCGATCAGCGCGCGCGCGCTCCCGAGCGGCAGCTTCTCGCGCGATCCCGGGCCGTCGCGCCACGTCAGCGCGGTGATGAAGACCCCGCAGCACACGATCGCGGCGACGGTGACCCATCCGAAGCGCCGATCGGCGTCGGCTGCGCGCGCGTCACCGCGGCGCGGCAGCGCGGCGAGCGCAATCGGTGCGACGGCGATCGTGAACACCGGGATGTTCCGCACCGCCGTAAACAGCAGCACGCAGAACGCGACCGCCAGAACGCGGTCGCGCAGCGAGGTGCGCACGCCGAAGACCGCGAGGACTAGCAGCAGCGGCAGCGCGCCGGTGGTGAAGGCGAAGCTGTGCAGGCTCGTCACCCCCCATTCGGTGATCGAGTCGCGGATCGGGCTCAGCGAAAGCTCGACCGTGTAGCGCAGCAGCTCCGTGCCGAACGGCGTCGCAAGCGTCGCCGCGGCGCACCCGGCGGTCAGCGCGGCGAAGCGCCGAACCGCGGGCGACCAGCGGCGGTCGCGCAACAGCGCGGCAAACGCGAACAGCATCGCGACGGCCGGCGCGAGGAACGCGCTCGCGTGCAGGTTCGCCCACAACGCCGTCGCCGGGATCGCCGCCCACACCCACGGCCCTTCCGACTCCAGCAGCGTCACGACGAGCGCGAGCCCGGCCCAGCCGAAGACCTGCGCGCGCGGCCCGAACGACTGGATGCTCGAGAACGCGAACATGAACAGACCCGCCGACGCCATCAGCGGCGAGACGCCGCGCCGCCGGGAGCGAATCACGATCGACGCCAGCACCACCCCGGCCGCGAGCGCGCAGAGCAACGGGACGAGCCACGCGGCGCCGTGGTCGCCGCTCCACGCGAGCAGCGTGGAGAACAGCCACTCCTGCGGCGTCCAGCGCGCGCCTTCGGCCGTGAACGTCTCGTGGCCGAGGACGCGCGGGATCGCGTGCTCGTGCATTACGCGCTCGCCGAGCCAGCGCTGCCAGAGCAGATCGCCGTCGCGCGGCGGGAAGCGCAGCGCGATCGCGGCCTGCCACGCGAAGACGGACGCGGCGCAGACCCACGGAATCAGCCGCTCGGGATCTAGCCGCGCGACGAGCCGCCTCACGGCGCGGCCACCGCCGCAGCTGCGCCGGAGGCCGAGCGCACCGTGCGCCGCGCCGGCGCGAGGTCGCCGAACGCCGCCCACGCCAGCGCGATCAAGCCGCACGCGAGCCCCGCGATCGTCGGGATGCGCAGCCACTGCATCATGACCGACGGCCGCGCCAGCGCGACCCGCGAGAAATCACCCCAGCTGAGCTCGGCCAGCGCGTTCGGCGGATACGCGCGCGCGACGAAGTGCGCTTCGGTCGGCCCGAGTCCGAACGTCGCCAGCATCAGCAGCGAGACGCCGATCCCGGCCGCCGCGACAGCGAAGACCAGCCCGGCACGCCGGCCGAGCGTCAGCGCGCCGAACGTTCCCGCGATGAGCGGCGACAGTCCGGCGAGGACGCTCGCGCCCATGACGTTCCACGGAATCATCGCGCACGCGAGCCCGCTCGCCGCGACCGTTCGCACGCGCGGATAGCGAGCGTAGACGTACAGCACCGCGGGAAACGCAACGGCGAGCTGCTGGAAGTGCACGTGCACGCCGCCGAACAGCGCGAACGCCGGCGGCACGATGACCATGACGGCCGCATCGCCGGTCGTCTTCTTCAGCCGCAGCGCGACGAATACGCCGAGCACCGTCATCGCGGCGAACATCAGCTCGCCGGCGCGGATCGCCGCCGGCGCCGCGACGCCGACCGACGTCAGCACCGAGGTGAGGCTGAACTGCCACTCGTACACGTTCGCGAGCGCGTGGGCCGGCACGACGTCGCGCACGTACGAAACCGCCGTGCCGAATCCGACGCCGGCGACGCTCACCGCCACGAGCACCGCCCCGCACAACAGCACCCACACGCGGGCGCGCGGGAACGCGACCAGCATCCCGGCCAGCGCGGCGAGCGCGACGTGCGGCTCGATGCTCGCGAACGACGCGCACGCCGCGGCGGCCGCCCACCGCCCGCTTCGCACGAACAACGCCGCGCCCGCGAGCGCGACGAACACCAACGGCACCGGCTGCCCGACGTAGAACGTCACCGTCGCCGCGATCGGCGCGAGCGCGAGATCGAGCACGACGCTCGACACGCCGGTCACGCGCCGCAGCAGTTCGACGGCGAGCGCCATCGAGGCGACCAGCAGCAGGCCCCAGCACACCGCTGCGACCGGGAACGGCAGCAGTGCGAAAGGCACGAACAGCAGCAGCGCGTACGGCGGCAGCGGTGCGGGCAGCGCGACCGGCTTTAAGAACGCCGGCTCGTACGGCGGCCCGGCCGCCGCCTCGCACGAATGCAAGGGCTCGTTTAGATACGGGTTGGCGCCGTGCGCGATCGCCTGGCCCGCGCAGTAGAACGCGCGAAAATCGCCCATCACGTACGTCGGCCCGTGCGTCGCGTTCAGCAGCAGCATCGCGGCGAAGATACCGGGCGCGAGCAGCGCGCTCAGCCGGCGCAAGAAGGACCGGGCGATCACTCCGCGAGCACTCCGTATCCCGTGCGCGTCAGGCCACTCGGGCTCGGCACGGTGATTCCGCCACCGTTCATGCGGATCGAGTTGGCGACGAGCAGCGTGATCGACGGCAGGTTTCCGTTGAACGTGAAGTCCGACGAAGGTGCGTAGAACGCGCCGCTGATGTCGACGTTCCCGGCCGCGCCGTTCTTCGTGAAGCTCGCGGTGTTCCCGGGCGGCTGGTAGTACACGATCCCCGCCGTCGACCCCGTCGTCGGTGCCGAGACCGTGAACGTCGCGTTGCCGTTGAAGGTGATCCCGCCGGTGCCGAGGTTGTAGATCGTCACGCCGGTCCCGCTCAGATTGCCGCTCGAGAAGCCCTGATCGAGGACGAACAACCCGGGCTGCAGCGTGATCGTCCCGCTCAGCTGCGTGCAGTACTCGCCGGGCGGCAGCGGGTTCGAAGCCGGATACGGCTGGCAGCCCGTGTGCAGGAGTCCCGGATGGTTCGCGGCGAGATCGGCGAGGTATGCGCAGCCGGGGATCGACTGGCACGGGTCGGTCACCGCGACGCTCTTCATCGGCTGCCCGAGCGGATACGAGCCGCCCCCGGGACCGTTGCCGACATACCCGATCGTGAGCGCGTCGACGTTGGCGTTGCCGGTGACGATCAGATCCTGATTGGTGATGAGACCGCAATTCTGCGCGCTGATCCCGCCGCGGCCGCCGCCCCGCAGGTCGATGTTACCGCCGAGCGCGTAGATGCAAAAGATGCCGTTCGGATTCAGCAGCCCGACGGCGCGCACGCTCATCCACTGCGAGAGCCCGAAGATGTTGCCGAAGAAGATCGGCAGCTTCTTCCGGATGATCACCTCGACCGCGTCGTGGCGGCCGGTGTAGTTGCCGGTCGCCGGCGGCGTGTTGACGACGACGCTCGTCGTCGTGCCGCCGTCGTCGGTGAAGCCGTTCGCCGTGGCGTCCGCGACCGCGGCCGAGGTCACGTCCGCCGCCCCGGGATAGCCGAGCTCGCCGGCGCCGGCGATCGCCGCGCTGTCGGCGGCCGATTGCGCGATGCGCTGGTCGTAGCGCCAGACGCCGACGTCGATCGCGAGTGCCGCCGCCCCGCACAAGAGCACCATCGCGATCGCGAACAGGGGCATCACCTGCCCCCGCTCGCCGTGACGCACGCCCCGCGCGCGCACGTTCAGCGGTTCACGATCTCCGGCGTCATCACGAAGACGACGTCGGTCTGCGAGCTCTGGTACCGCGTCGAGCGGAACAGCTTGCCGAGGATCGGCAGATCGCCGAGTCCCGGGATCTTCTGGATCGCGCGCTGCTCCTGGCGGCGCAGCAGCCCGCCCATCACGATCGACTCGCCGGCTTTCGTCACCACGTCGGTCGCGAGGCGGCTCGTCTTCAGCGCGGGGACGGTGAAGCCGTTGATCTGGACGCCGTCCTGGAAGTCGAGATCCGAGACCTCCGGCGCGATGACCGTCTCGACGCCGTTGTCGCCCAGGATCGTCGGCGTCACCACGAGCTTCACGCCGAAGTCCTTGTACGAGATCGCGATCTGCTGGGGCCCGCTCGCGACCGGGATCGGGATCTGACCGCCGACTAAAAAGTTCGCCTCTTTGCCCGGCATCGTCACCAGGTCCGGCGATGAGAGCACGCGCGCGTGACCGCTTTGCAGGACGAGGTTCACCGTCGGCGCGAGCGTGATCGAGCGGAAGAACGCCCCGATGTTCAGCGCGTTGCCGGCGTAACCGGGACCCAGCTTGCCGCCGTTTCCGGTGAAGGGGCTCTCGACGACCGGAAACTGCGGCCCGCCCAGCGTGTACGTGCCGTCCGGGCTGAACGACGCGGACTGCAGGTTGATCCCGAGCTGGCGCAGCGCCGTCTCGTCGACCTCGAGGACGTAGACCTTCACGTCGACCTGGCTGATCGACGCGGTCTCGATCCGGTCGATCACCTTCCCGTCGATCGCGAGATACGGCCCGGCCAGCGCGCGCACGCGGTGCAGCACGTACTCGGCGGTGGTGCGGT
>DATHLN010000003.1:0-8507 GCA_035488115.1 Candidatus Limnocylindrales bacterium
CGAGCTTCTCCGCCTGCACGATCGCCGTAACGGTGGTCGTCAGCTCGACGACGTCGCAGTACCAGGCGGCCACGAACGCGCCCGCGACGATGGCGACCAACCCGAGCCGGCCCGGAACACCGTGCGCGCCCGCGATCCCACCGATCAGCGCCGCGCCGGCGACCAGCGCGACGACCGGCGGCACGCCCGACTTCGGCCCGTCGGCGTACCCTTCGACGCGCGAACAGATCGCCGCGGCGGCGACGATGCCGGCGATCGCGGCGCAGGCGAACAGGAGCGCGCCGAGCGCGACGTGAGGATTCATTTGCCGATGATCTGCGCGGCGACCGCGCCGAAGATCATCACGAAGAGCGCCGGCAGCATGCACAACGCCATCGGGAACGTCATCGTGACAGGGAGCTGGTTCGCGATCTCCTCGGCGCGCAGCATGCGGTGCTCGCGCGCCTCGACCGCGAGCTGGTCGAGGATCCCGGCGATGTCGCCGCCGAGCTTCTCCGCCTGCACGATCGCCGTGACGGTGGTCGTCAGCTCGACGACGTCGCAGCGAGCGGCCATGGCGGCCAACGCCTCCGCGCGCGAGCGGCCGACGCGGATGTCGGAGAGTGCCGCGAGGAGCTCTTCGCGGAACGGTCCCCGCACCGCGTCGACCGCGGCGGCGAACGCGCCGTTGAGCGCGATCCCGGCCTCGACCGTCGTCGACACCAGATCCAAGAAGTCGGGGAGCGAGTTGCGGATGTGCTTCTTGCGCTCGGCGATCGCGCCGTCGAGCATCGAGGTCGGCGCGATCGCACCCGCCAGCGCGAGCAGCACCGGCAGGATGAACATGTAGAGCTGCGTCTTGTGCAGCACGAACGGGATCAGCAGCCCGACGAACAGGCCGGCACCGGAGAGGATGACCGAGCGCATCATGTAGCGGCCCGGCGTGACCTTGTACCAGCCCGCTTGCACGAGGCGGCGCTCGAGATTCGTCCGGCCGCGCTCGTCGAAGAAGCGCGCGAAGACGCCCATCTCCTTCCGGCGGTCGGCCTCGATCCCGGACTTGTCGAGCTGCGCGACGGTGCGCTCCACCGCCGAACGGTGGACGAGCATCGTCACGGCCAAGTAACCGAGGATCGCGGCCGAGACCGCGGAGGCCAGAACGACGATCAGCAGCATCAGATCTCGAACTTCATGATGCGCTTGAGCATCATCACGCCGGCGATCTCGAGCAGCACCACGAACACCATGACCAGGTGGCCGACCCCGGTGAAGATCAGCGCGTGGCGCATCTTCGCGTTCAGGCCGATGATCAGCACGCCGACGATGACCGGGAGCAGCGAGATGACCCAGGCCGTCATGCGGCCTTCGGCGGTCAGCGCGCGCATCTTGCGGAAGACGCGGCGGCGCTCCTTGATCGTGCCGGCGAGGTGCTCCAGCACCTTGGAGAGGTTGCCGCCCGTCTGCGACTGGACGCGGATCGCGCGCACCATCATCGCGCACTCGTCGCTCGGCATCCGGCGCGCGAGCCCGTCGAGCGCGTCGTGCACCGAGAGCCCGATGTTGGCTTGGCCGACGACGCGCATGAACTCCGTCTTCGCCGGATCGTCGAGCTCGTCGATCACCAGGACGAGGGACTGCCGCAGGCCGAGGCCCGCGCGCAGTCCGCTCGCCATGAGCCGCAGCACCAGCTCGAGCTGGTCCGCGAACTTCTCGAGGCGCTTGGTGCGCTTTCGCGTGACCATCATCTCCGCGCCGCACGCGGCGGCGGTCAGCGCGATCGGGAACAGCAGCCCGCCGATGATCGGGTTCGGCTTCATGAAGATCACCAGCACGAACCACAGCCCGACCGCAGCGCCGAGGATCCCGAGCAGCACCTCCTCCGCGCGCACGCGCACGTCGGCCTGCTCGAGCGCGAGACGGTACTGCTCGGCGAACGGGCGCAGCGGCGCGGTGATGCGCTGCCAGAACGACGCCAGCACGAGCCCGAGCGTGCCGACGACGCCGATCATGATCGCGAACGGGAGGACGTTCACCATGACGAGACCGCCGAGAGCTGGTTGGCGCCGAGATCGCTGAGCGCCTTGAAGTTGAACGAGACGCCGAACTCGCCGAACTTCTTCATGCAGTCCGGCTGCACGCCGGTGAACTCGAAGTGGCCGACGACCTTGTTGTTCTTGTCGAGACCGCGCTGCTTGTAGCGCACGATCTCCTGCATCGTGACGACGTCGCCCTCGAGGCCGGCGATCTCCGAGATCCCGACCACCTTGCGCGAACCGTCGCGCATGCGCGCGATGTGGACGACCAGGTCGATCGCGCTCGAGATCTGGTCGCGGATCGCGCGCACCGGCAGCTCGAAGCCCGCCATCATCACCATCGTCTCGATGCGGGAGAGCGAGTCGCGCGCGCTGTTCGCGTGGATCGTCGTGAGCGAGCCGTCGTGGCCGGTGTTCATCGCCTGCAGCATGTCGAGCGCCTCCGCGCCGCGGCACTCGCCGACGATGATCCGGTCGGGGCGCATCCGCAGCGCGTTGCGGACGAGATCGCGGATGCGCACCTCGCCGGCGCCCTGCAGGTTCGCCGGGCGCCCTTCGAGCCGCACGACGTGCGACTGGTTGAGCCGTAGCTCCGCCGCGTCCTCGATCGTGACGATGCGATCGCCCTCCGGGATGAACGAGGAGAGCACGTTGAGGAACGTCGTCTTGCCGGAGCCCGTCCCGCCGCAGATCACCAGGTTCAGCCGCGCTTCGACGGCGGCGCGCAGGAAGTCGAGCATCGCGCCGTCGATCGCGCCGATGTTGACCAGGTCCTCGGGCGTCAGGCGGTTCTTGCCGAAGCGGCGGATCGTCAGCGTCGGGCCGTCGAGCGCGAGCGGCTCGATGATCGCGTTGACGCGCGAGCCGTCGGGGAGGCGCGCGTCGACCATCGGGACCGATTCGTCGATCCGGCGGCCGAGCGGCGCGATCATCCGCTCGATCACGACGCGCAGCTGGCGGTCGTCGCTGAAGCGCTTGGTGGTGCGCTCGATCTTCCCGTTCCGCTCGATGAAGACGTTGCCGGGACCGTTCACCATCACCTCGGTGACGTCGCCTTGCGCGAGCAGCTCCTCGAGCGGGCCGTAGCCCAGCGCCTCGTCGATGATCTCCTGGCGGATCCGCGCGAGCTCCTCGGCGGAGAAGACCGCCGGGTAGGTGTCGAGGATCTCCCGCACGATCGCGTCGATCTGCGCGCGCAGCTCCTGCAGCTTCTTCGGCTCGTCGAGCGCGGCGCTCGCCGCGACGACGTCGAGCCGCTGCGCGAGCGCATCGTGGATCTCCGTCTTGAGCAGATCGCGCGCGGTGCGCTCCATCGTCGCGACGATGTGCGCCTCGCTGGCCGCGCCGGAGGCCATGTCCTCGGGCTTCGCATCGCCCTTCGGGCGGCGGTTGCTGGCGCGGCGGTCGCCGAGCGGCGTCTTCGCCGACGGCTTGAGCGGCTCGATCTCCTCCGGGACCGGAAGCCCGAGCAGCGCGGCGGCGAGCGCCTCGACCTGCTTCTGGTAGCGGCGGTCGCCGATCGGCGGGATGTTGCCGAGCAGCCGCGAGCCGAGCGCGCGCTCGACCTCGTCGGGACGGACGGCGGCGCGCGCGTCGCGCTGGTTGAGCACGAGGTAGACGCGCGAGGCGGGGATCCCGAAGCGCGCGAGCTCGGTCTGGACGGCGCGCGCGCTGGTGACGCCGAGCAGCGTCGGCTCGACGACGATGATGAAGTGCGCCGCGTGCACGACGAACGGGCGGACCGCCGCGGCGTACGGCTGCGGAGCGTCGACGATGACGAAATCGGTCGTCTCGCGGACGTCGTTCAGGATCCCGGCGACGTGGTCGGGCATCAGCGTGAACGCGCCGTCGATCGAGGCGGTGAACTCGATCCCGGCGACGTCGTTCAGGATCGTCGCGGAGGCGAGGTTCCCGCCGATGCGGCCCGAGTCGAAGCTGCGGACGCTGTCGGTCAGCACCGCGGCGCAGCGGCGTCCGCTGAAGTCGGCGTCGACGAGGCCGCAGGCCTTCGTCTCGCGGAGGACGCGGATCAGCTCGACGCAGAGCGTGGTGGCGCCGACGCCACCTTTCGCTCCGACGACGACCGCGATCGTACCGTTCACGGCGGCCTCAGTGCGCGCCCTGGACGACGCGGTCGCCTTCGATCACCGCGACCGGCGCGACCGTCGGCTTCGGAACCGGGGTGGCCTGCGCGACCGGCGGGCGGAGCGGCGCGAGCAGCGAGGGCAGCAGACCCTGCATCGGGTTCGCGGCCATCGGCTTCGGCGCGGGCGCGGCCTGGCCGGCGGCGAGCGTGAGCTTCTCGGCGGGCGCGCTGCGGAGGTTCTCCTTCGGCGAGCGGAGCGCGAGGCGCAGCATCGTGTTCACGTCGGCGAGCGCGAGGAGGTCGGCTTGCTGGCGGTTCACCTCGAGCGTCGCGGTCGCGTAGGTCGAGGCCGTGGAGCCGGTCGCGTCGGGCGCCGGCGTCGCGCCGGGCTCGGTCATCGTGCCGACGGAGAGGACCGTCGCGCCGCGGATGATCGTCACGGACTTCGGCGCGGCGTCGCTGCGCGCGAGCGTCGTCGCGATGACGTCGACCTTGTCGCCGGCCTGGATCAGGTTCGAGACGCCCTTGACGCGGTCGAGCGCGATCGCGACGGCGCGCATCCCGACGTGCACCCGGCCGGGGAGGCCGGAGGCCGCGTAGTGGACGAGCTTCGACTGCGTGAGCGCGCTGCCGGCCGGGATCTCGTTGGAGGCCGCGGAGCCGATTGCGAGCGCCGGCGCCATGATCGCGTCGGGGTCGACCGCATCGGCGGGGCGCGTCGCCTGCGCCAGCATGTCGGCGGTGATCAGCGCGTGCGCCGGGATCTTCTTCGCGGCGACCAGGATGGTGCGCTGCGCGACCGGGGCGTTGGCGTGTCCGACCGAGGCGAGGTAGTTGTACGTGAGGACGCCGGTGCCGACTGCGAGCACGCCGGCGACGGAGAGGGCGATCGTGCGCGTGTCTAGCGGACGAGCAAGAACGCTGGACATAGGAGTGCCACCCACAAGAAGAGGGCGCCGCCGGCGGCGGCGACTCCGTACGGGAGCCGTTCACCGGTTTGCGGCAGCTGCCGAGTGATCAGCACCGTCACCATCCGTTGCGACGATACGAGCCAGTAGAGGGACAGAAGTCCTCCGCACAGCGCGGTGTAGAGCATGTAGTCGACCGCGAGAGCGGGGGTCAGCCCGCAGCATCCTGCCGCGAGCAGCTTGACGTCGCCGCCGCCGAACCACCCCCGCGCGAACACGACGGTTCCCGCGGCGAGAAGGACGGCGAGCATCAGGAGCGCGGTCCCGGCACCCGGGAGACCGCGCGTCGCCCCGGCCAGCACGACGCCCGCGACCGCGAGCGCGCCCGTGAGCGCGTTCGGGATGCGGCGTGCGCGCAGGTCACTCGCCGCAGCCACGACCGCGGCCGCGGCGAGCACCGGGACGAACGGCGCCATTATGAGGGCGGGGTGATCTTGTTGGCGATCGCGTTGAACGTGTCGCTGACCTTGCCGCCGAGCGTCGTGATGGCGACGATCGCGGCGACCGCGATCAGGGAGACGACGAGGCCATATTCCACGAGGGTTGCGCCTTCGTCGTCCTTCAGCATGGCGAGAAACGAAGTCGTCACGGAGAGCTCCTTACGGTTCACAGTGGGTCTTTGGGCAGGTGATCGAACTGGTCGGAATCGATGCCGGGGTTGGGGGCAGCGATGGTGACGTGGGCCGAGGCAGGGGCGACCCCGGGCAGCGAGGTCACGGTGACCGTGACGTAGCTGCCGCGGGGCATCGCCGGTGCGACGGGGATCGTCGCGTGGAACGTGCCGTCGGTCTGGACGGTCACCCGCCGCAGCAGCACGTCCGGAAGATCGCGAGAGATCGAGCCGACGAGTGTGATGGTCACTGGCACGGAAGCGGGTGCCGTCCCGTCGATCGATATGGCCTCGCGACCCGTCACCTGTCGCGCCGTTACGGAAAGCGAACCGCTCGCCGATGCGGGCCCGGAGACGGGTCCGGTGCGCGCGCCCTCCGTGGCACGCACATCCGGGTTGCGTCCGGCTAACGCACGCAGCTCGGACACGACGTCGGCGGGAACGACCAGGTCGCCGTTCTCGTAGACGGGTGCTTCGCTGGCGTACGCCACGCGTTCGTTGATCTCGTAGCGGCGGTTGCCGGGTCGGAGGACGACGGTGAGGCCGGGGCGCGAGAGCGTGACCTCCGATGCGGACGCCGACCACGCATACACGTAGCCCGCGCCTTCGGCCACCCGCATCAGCGGGGTTCCGGTGTGGGCGGTAGCCGGAGCGGCCAGGAACGCCGTTGCGACAAGCGTCGCGCCGAGGCGCCGCATCGAAAGAGTCACGGCCCGGTCATACCGCCGTTAGGACCTTCGACTCGCGTGAACGTGGGAACTTTTACGCATCGTCGACGGGACGTCGACGCGTTAACGCGATTCCGACGGGCAGAACGAACGCGGATGAAACCGCTGGCTTGGCTTCCGCCTTTCGTCGCGTCCGTTGCCATCGCCGCTCCGGCGTTTGCGCAGCCTATCGCAGCGATCTCGCTCCCTTCGGGGCGCTCGACGACGATCGACGCGCCCGGGCTGACCCGTGTCGCGGTCGGCGACGGCCGCATCGCGGGCGTCGTGCCGGTCGGGACGCAGCAGGTCATCGTCAACGCGAAGGCGCCCGGTCACACGACCGTGCTCGTGTGGGCGGCGGGGCAGCGCCGCGAATACGACGTGACGGTCACCGAGCAGACGCTGGACGATCTCGCGCAGATGATGCGGATGACGATCAACCTGCCGTCGGTCTCGGTCGACCCGGTCGGCCGCGCGCTGGTGGTCAAGGGCGACGTGACGGACCAGGTGCAGGCGAACCGCGTCGCCGACGTCGTCGGCCGCTTCGCCTCGCTGGCGAAGAACCAGAAGTACGACATCGTGAACGCGGTGACGGTCTCGCGGCCGCTCGGAGCCCTGCAGGCGGAGCTCGAGCGCGAGACCGGCGCACGCGACGTGCGCGTCGACTACGACAACAAAGGCAACGTGATGGTGAGCGGGCGCGTGCGCGACCGCGCCGCGGCCGAGGCCGTGCTCCAGCGCGTCCGCGGGCTCGCCGGCGCGAACCTCGCCGCCGACGGGAAGATCATCGACCGCCTCGCGCTCGACGTCAACCAGCAGATCGACACCCACGTCTACATCCTCGAGATCGACAAGACGGCGCTCTCGCAGCTCGGGATCCGGCTGCAGGGCGCGTTCGTCGATCCCGGCGGCGTCGTCCATTACAACGACCCGAACTTCCCGATCTTCGAGAACCCGGCCGACGTCGGCGCGCCCGGCAAAGGAACGATCATCGGGCGCTTCATCCGCGCGGAGTTCCTCGCGCCGACGCTCGACGCGCTCCTGCGGAACGGCAACGCGCGCGTGCTCTCGGCGCCGGACCTGCTCACCATGCCGGGCACGAACGCGCAGTACCTGGTCGGCGGCGAAGTCCCGTACGTCGTCTCCAGCAACCTCGGGACGTACAACGTTCAGTTCAAGCAGTACGGCGTGCTGCTCAACGTCACGCCGACGATTCTGCCCGACGGCGCGATCGAGTCCAAGATCAGCCCGGAAGTGAGCGATCTCGACTTCCAGAACGGGATCACGGTCGGCGGGCTCGTGCTGCCTTCGTTCAAGACCAGCCGCATCACGACCGACGTCGTGACCAAGCCGGGCGAGAGCATCGTGATGGCGGGGCTGCTGCGCCGCCAGGAGCAGCGCAACGTCGACAAGATCCCGGGCCTGGGCGATCTGCCGATCCTCGGCAAGCTGTTCCGCTCGACCCGCTACCAGAAGGCGGAGACCGACGTCGTCTTCGTCATGACGCCGGAGGTGATCACCCGATGACGCTGCTCGCCGCGATGCTGCGCGACGAAGAGGCCGCCTCGCTGACGGAGTACGCGCTCGTGCTCGCGCTGATCGCGGTCGTCGCGATCGTCGGCCTCAACAACGTCTACAACGCCGTATCCGCGACGCTCAACTACGTCACCGACAAGCTGACGGCGGCGCAGACAGGGTCGTGAAGTTCTCTCGGGGAGCGGCGGTCCCCGAGACCGCGGTCGTGCTCGGCGTGATCCTCACGCTGCTGTTCGGGACGTTCGAGCTCGGGATCATCGGCCTCGCGCAGCTCGGCGGCGACGGCGCGGCGTTCGTCGCCGCTCACGCCTCAGTGCTCGGGAACGACCCGAACGCGGCGATCAAAGGCCCCTTCCCGACCGTCGCGCAGAACGCCACGGTGAACGTGCAGTCGACGCAGCCGGATCAGACCACGGTCCCGGTCGACTACAACGTCGCGGCGCAGTCGAACCGCCACGGCGGCGCGCAGGTCGTCCGCCCGACGCACACGCAGGCGACCGTCACCACCGACAACCTCGGGATCGGTCTCGTGCTGCCGAAGACGCGGCTTTCGAGCGGCGTCATCGAGGCCAACATGATGGTCTCGGG
>DATHLN010000004.1:0-3182 GCA_035488115.1 Candidatus Limnocylindrales bacterium
GAGAGACGGTGGGCGGAGCTGGGCGCCGACCTGCGAACCGGAGAGCATGGCTTCGGACGGGTTCGGCGCGTGAGCGCGGACTTCATCGCCCACCTCGGGACGCACGTCGCGCTGGCGGGCTCGGCCCTCGTCCTGGCCATAGTGATTGGGATCCCGCTGGCCGGGCTGGCGGCCGACCGTGGCCTCGCGCGCGGGCTGCTGCTGGCGCTGGCAGGCGGTTTCCGCGTCGTCCCCTCGCTCGCGATCCTGACCCTGGCGCTCCCGCTGCTCGGGCTGGGCTTCCGGCCGGCGCTGCTTGCGCTGGTCGTCCTGGCGCTGCCGCCGATCCTGGTCAACACCGACGTCGGCCTGCGCTCGGTCCCGCGCACGACGCTCGAAGCGGCGCGCGGCACCGGGATGACGGAAGGGCAGGTCGGGCTGCGCGTGCGCTGGCCGCTCGCGCTCCCGGTCGTCGCCGTCGGCGTGCGCACCGCGAGCGTCGAGGTGATCGCTTCCGCGACGCTCGCCGCGTTCATCGGCGGCGGCGGCCTGGGCGACTACATCGTCGGCGGCCTGCAAACATCGAACCCCTCCGAGCTGCTGCTCGGCGCCGTCGCGGTCGCCGCGCTCGCCCTTCTCGCCGACGCCGCGCTGGGCTACGCGCAAAAACGTCTGGCGGTTTAACTTGAGGCTGATGCAACACACGCTCTCGCGCGCTCGCGCGCTCACGCTGCTCGCCGCCGCGCCGCTCGCCGCTTCGTGCGGCAGCGGCAGCGCCGGGGTCAAGGTCGGCTCGAAAAACTTCACCGAGGAGCTCATCCTGGGCGAGATCTACGCGCAGCGGCTCGAGCAGACGGGCCAGCAGGTGACGCACAAGCTCAACCTCGGCACGACCGACATCGCGATGGCGGCGCTGCGGCGCAACGAGATCGATCTGTATCCCGAGTACACGGGAACGGCGCTGCTCAACGTGCTGCACCTGCCGCCGATCAGCGATCCGGCGCGCTCGTTCGACACGGTGAAGAGCGCGTACCAGAAGCAGTTCGGGCTGGTCTGGCTCAAACCGTCCCCGTTCAACGACACGCAAGCGATGGCGACGACGCAAAAGGCCGCGGGCTACTACGCCCTCGGCCGGCTCAGCGATCTGGCCGCGAATGCGAACGAGCTGCGGCTAGGCGCGGTGCCGGAGTTCCTCACCCGCGCCGACGGGCTCCCCGGCCTGCAGAAAAAATACGGCGGCTTCAGGTTCAAGCAGACGAAGATCGTCGACAACGGCTTGAAGTACCAGGCGCTCGAGCACGGCGACGTCGACGTGATCATCGCTTTTTCGACGGAAGGTCAGCTCAAGGCCGACAGCTTGGTCGTGCTCGAGGACGACAAGCGGTTCTTCCCGGTCTACAACGTCGCGCCCGTCGTGCGCAAAGCCGCGCTCGACGCGAACTCCGCGATCGCGGGCCCGCTGAACAAGCTCGCGCCGCTGCTCACGAACGACGTGATGCAAGACCTGAACTTGCAAGTCGACGGGCCGCAGAAGCGCGAGCCGGCGGACGTGGCGCGTGACTTCCTCAAGTCGAACGGGCTCGCCTGACGGCGAGGGTGACGGCGGCGCGCGGGTCGAGCTACGCGCGCTCGCCGTCCGCTATCCGACCGCGAGCGTCCCCGCCGTCCACGACGTCGACCTGACCATCGAAGCCGGCGAGTTCACCGTGCTCCTCGGCCCCTCCGGCTGCGGAAAGAGCACGCTGCTGCGCACGATCAACCGGCTCGTCGAGCCGACGGCCGGGACGGTGCTGATCGACGGGGTCGATGCACGCGCGCGCGATCCCGTCGAGCTGCGGCGCGGGATCGGCTACGTGATCCAAGCCGTCGGCCTCTTTCCGCACTACACCGTCGCCGAGAACGTCGGCACGGTGCCGCAGCTCCTCGGCTGGCCGCAGCCGCGGATCGGCGCGCGCGTCGACGAGCTGCTGCGGCTCATCCGGCTCGAGCCCGCGACGTATCGCAACCGCAAGCCGCGCGAGCTCTCCGGCGGCGAAGCGCAGCGGGTCGGCGTCGCGCGCGCGCTCGCGGCGCGCCCGCGCGTGCTGCTGATGGACGAGCCGTTCGCCGCGGTCGACGCGATCGTGCGCGCCTCGCTGCAGGACGAGATCGCGCGCGTGCACCGCGAGCTGCGCACGACGGTCGTCTTCGTGACGCACGACGTCGACGAGGCGTTACGTCTGGCCGACCGCATCGTCGTGATGAACGCGGGCCGCGTCGTGCAGACCGGCCCGCCGGAGGAGATCCTCGAGCATCCCGCCGACGCGTTCGTGCGCGATCTCGTCGGGGTCGACCCGGAGACGCGGCGACTCGTCCTCGAGCGGCCGCTGATCGAGCGATGACGTATCTCGCCTCGCACCCCGCGCGCGTCGGCGCGCTGCTCGGCGAGCACGTCGTGCTGGTCGCCGTCTCGCTCGCGATCGCGCTCGTCATCGCGCTGCCGCTCGGCGTCCTCGCGGCGCGCAACCCGCGCGCCGGCGGCGCGATCCTCGGGCTCGCCGGCGCGCTCTACACGATCCCGAGCCTCGCACTGCTGGCGATTCTGGTCGCGATAATCGGGCTCGGTAAGCTGACCGCGATCGTCGCGCTGGTCGTCTACGCGCAGATGATCCTGATCCGCGCGATCGTCGCCGCGCTGCGCGGCGTCGATCCGGCGCTGGTCGACGCGGCGCGCGGGCTCGGCTTCACCGCGCGCCAAACGCTGCTGCGGGTCGAGTTTCCGGCGGGGCTGCCGGTGATGCTCGGCGGCGTGCGCGTCGCGGCGGTCTCGCTCGTTGCGCTCGCGACCGTCGCGGCGTGGATCAACGCGGGCGGTCTCGGGGTGCTGCTGTTCGAAGGGATCAGCACGAACAACCCCGCCAAGATCTTCGCCGGCGCGCTCGCGGCGGCGCTCCTCGCGATCGCCGCCGACGTCGTGCTGCGCGGTGCGGAACGCGCGGTTCGCACGTGATGCCGCGCCGGCGCAGACTCTGCCTGGCCGCAGGGCTCATACTCGGCCTTGTCGCGGTGCCGTTCGGAGCACCGGCGCAAACGCCGGCGCCGGAGGGCGGCTTCGTGCCGAACCGCGTCGCGCATCGGCTCGGCGTTGAGATCGCGCTGCCGCGCGGCTGGCACGTCGAAGAGATGTCCGGCCCTGATGCGCAGGGATCGGAATCGCTGACCTT
>DATHLN010000005.1:0-3389 GCA_035488115.1 Candidatus Limnocylindrales bacterium
ATCGACTACATCCAATCGACCTCATTCCAAGGGCAGTCGCAGGTCCGCGCGACCTTCAAGTACGGCACCGACATCAACGTCGCCGCGACCGACATCCAGCAGCAGATCGCGCGCATCGCGACGCAGCTCCCGAACGACCCGCTCCTCCAGCAGCCGCAGATCCAGAAAGCCGACCCGAACGCGCTCCCGGTCGTCCGCCTCTCGGTCACCGACCAGGCTCGGCCGCTCCGCGACCTCTACGACCTCTTCAACAACACGCTCGCCGACGAGTTCGCCGGCGTCTCCGGCGTCGGCTCGGTCAGCGTCTTCGGCGGCGCGCAGCGCGCGATCATGGTCGAGCCGAACGAGGCGGTCCTCTCCGGCTACGGGCTCGACACGAACGCGGTCGTCAACAAGATCAAGAACGAGAACGTCGACGCCCCGGCCGGCGTGCTCGCGATCGGGCCGAAAGAGTTCATCATTCGCGCCAACTCGCTCTACAAGAGCGCGGACGAGGTCGCGAACACCGTGCTGACGGTGAAGAACGGCGCACCGATCTACATCCGCGACGTCGCCAAGGTCAGCGACAGTATCGAGGAGGTCCGCTCGTACTCGCGCCTCGACGGCGTGGACTCGATCTCGCTCTCGATCACCGCGCAGCCCGACGCGAACGTCCTCGCGGTCTCGCAGGGCGTCTACCAGAAGATCGCCGACTTCCAGAACCGCTATCCGACCATGCACTTCGGCGTCGTCTTCGACCAGCAAGGCTTCATCACGCTGGCGGTCGACGCGCTCGTCCACACCGCGATCTACGGCGCGATCCTCGCCGTCCTCATCATCCTGCTCTTCCTGCACTCGCTGCGCTCGACGCTGATCGTCGCCGTCTCGCTCCCGATCTCGGTGCTGGGGACGTTCTTCGCGTCGTACATGCTCAAGCAGTCGCTCAACATCATGACGCTGGGCGGCCTCGCGCTCGCGGTCGGGCTGATCGTCGACGACGCGGTCGTCGTCATCGAGAACATCTACCGCCATCTCCACGACGGTGAGAGCCCGCGCGAAGCCGCGCGCAACGCGACCTCGCAGATCTTCATGGCGGTCCTCGCTTCGACGGTCACCGTCGTGACGGTGTTCGTCCCGCTGCTGCTGATCCCGGGGCTGCAGGGGCTGATCTTCGGGCCGTTCGCGCTCGTGATCATCGTCGGCGTCGCGATCTCACTGCTCGTCGCGACGACCACCGTGCCGATGCTCTCGAGCTTCATGCTCGAGGCCGAGACGAACGCCGCGGCGGCCGGCGCGAAGCCGAACTTCTACAAGCGGTTCGGGGCCGGGTTCGACCGCCAGTACGCGCGTTTCGAGAACCAGTACCGCCGCGTGCTCGGCGCCGCCGTCGACCGGCCGCTGCTCGTGGCGGGGATCGGCGTCGTGCTGCTCGGGCTCTCGCTCGCCGCCGTGATGGCCGGCGTCGTGAAGACCGAGACGTTCCCCGCCTCGCCCTCGCGCTTCGTGCGGCTCAACATCCGCACGCCGAACGGCACCTCCGTCGCGGTGACGAACCAAGTCTCGCAGGCCGCCGAGAACGCGATCCGCCAGGATCCGCGGGTCGCGGCCGTCGCCTCGACGGTCGGTTCAGCGTTCGCCGGCGGCACGACGCGCATCGTCACCAATCAGGCGAGTCTTTCGATCGCGCTCAAGCCCGGGATCGTCGGCGCGGCCGCGGACCAGTTCGTTGCACAGTGGCAAGCGCGTCTGGGCGGCCAGGCGCGCACGCGCTCGCAAGCGGCGGCGGCCAACGCGAACCAGAACCCGAGCACCATCTCGCCGGAGCAGCGCGCGCGATTCCGCGCGCTGCGCAAGGCGATGACGGGAACTCAGGTCTTCGCGAGCAGCATCGACATCGTGCAGCAGACCGTGAGCCAGGGATCGACCGCGATCGAGATCCAGCTCTATGGCCCCGACATCAACAAGCTCTACACGCTGGCGCAAGGCGCGATTCCGTCCATCGCACAGATCCCCGGCGTCGGCCGGCCCGACACGAACGTCACGCCCTCGCAGCCGGAAGTCGACGTCAACGTCGATCGCCGCGTCGCGGCGCAGCTCGGTCTCTCGACCGGCGACATCGCGAACGTCATCTCGACCGCGACCGGCGGCACGATCGCGTCGTACTGGCAGACCAACGGGACGCAGTACCCGATCATGGTTCAGCTTCCGGCGAACGAGCGCCGCAGTTTCGAGTCGCTCGGCTCGCTGCTGATCATGCCGAACTCCGGCACCGCCGGCGTCGTCGGAATCCCGGGCCAAGCGGGCGCCGGCGGAGCGACCTCGTCCGCGAACGAGACGACCGCCGCGACCGGTCCGTCGTCGCAGTCGCTGAACGCGGTTCCGCTCTCCGGCGTGGCGCAGCTGACGCTCGGGCAAGGACCTTCGCAGATCCCGCGCCAGAACAAGGCGCGCCGGGTCGACATCGACGCACCGCTGCTCGGCGGCACGCCGCTCGGCGAGGTGCTGAACGACGTCACGGCAGCGATGAACCGTTATCCCCTGCCGACGGGATACCGCTGGCAATACGGCCCGGCGATCACGCAGAACCAGGGGCAGTTCCAGGCGCTGACGATCGTCGTCATCCTGGCGATCGCGCTGATCTACATGCTGCTCGCCTCGCAGTTCGAGTCGTTCCTCGACCCGCTCGTGATCATGATGGCGGTTCCGTTCGCGGTGATCGGGATCATCGGGTCGCTGTGGATCACCCACCGCGCGTTCGGCCTCACGGCGTTCATCGGCTCGCTGATGCTCGTCGGTATCGCGGTGAAGAACGCCATCCTCGTGGTGGAGTTCACCAAGCAGCTCCGGCGCGACGAAGGGCTCGACCCGCGCGAGGCGCTCATGCACGCCGGGCCGATGCGCCTGCGGCCGATCCTCATGACGACGCTGGCGACGCTCGGCGGCATGCTGCCGATCGCGATCGGGATCGAGGCCGGCTCGGAGACGCAGGCGCCGCTCGGCACCGTCGTCATCGGCGGCCTGCTGACCTCGACCGTGCTCTCGCTGATCGTCGTCCCGACGTTCTACCTCTGGGTCGCGCGCCACATCGAGCCGCGCTTCGCGCCCAAGCCGCCGTCCTTCCGCCGCCGCCCGCGGACCGACGGGCACGTCACGGTTCAGACGCCGGCCGCCGCACCCGCGCGCTAGCCCCTTGGCCATCGGGCGAACGGAGGAACGGTCTCCCGCGGTGTAAAGCCGCGGGAGATGCGCTCGATCCTCGATCGGTACGCACCCGCTCCGGCGTTCGACGAGTTCGCCGGCGATGACGGCCGCCCGCGCCCGTACTACGAGGCGCTCGCGGCGACGCTCGAAGGGATCTCCGCGACCGACTTCCGGCACAGGGTCACGCGGATCAACGACGTCCTGCTGCG
>DATHLN010000006.1:0-3871 GCA_035488115.1 Candidatus Limnocylindrales bacterium
GCGTGGCGTTCTCCACGACGCGCGGGATCCGGTCCGGCGGCATGGGGCGCTCCGGGACGCGGACCGGCGGCGGTTGGTTGCGGTTCGGGGGGCGCGATTCTCTCTCACCCTTCGACGAGCTCAGGGTGACTGCTGGGTCGCTCGCGATCACATGGGGCTGGTTAGAAGTTTTGCTTGACCGTCCACTCGCTTTCGGGATGGCTCTTCTCCAGTTCGTGCCAGGCTTTGAGCAGATCGCTCGAGTTGTGCGACGCTCGGTACGCGCACACGCCGACGTAGTACTCCGCTTCGGCGGCGATCAGCGAGGTCGGGAAGCGGCGCAGCACCTCTTCATAGAGTGCTTGCGCTTTGCCGTACTCCTTGCGCCGCAGCCGCGCGTGCGCGACCGCCGCGATCAGCTGCGGGGCGAACTCCGCCGGCGGGAGATAGCCGTTCCAGCGGTAGAGCTCGGTGCCGTCGGTGTCGAGGACCCGCAGGTCGGGCGTCCAGACGTGGCGGTAGCGGTCGAGGACCGGCTGGTTCGTCTCGACCGTGTTGTCGAGCTGGTACGGGGCGGTGAGGCGTCCAATCGCCTCACTGACGGAGATTTCGGGATACGTCACGGTATCCAGCGCCTTGCAGCCCCCTCAAGTGGGGTTGAAGACGTCCATCAGGACCAGGCGGTCCGCGCTCTTCGCGGCGCCGAGCGCCTCGTCGAGCGATCCGAGCCAGGCGATCTCGCTCATCTCGTGCCTCCGTCGAGCAGGGGTGGGCCACCATCATACCCGATCAAGCGGGTTGTGGCGAAGACGTGGGTCCTCGTCGCGGCGATTCTCGGGTCGGCGATGACCTTCATCGACGGCACCGCGGTGAACGTCGCGCTCCCGGTGATCCAGCGCGAGCTCGCGGCGAATGCGGCGCAGATGCAGTGGGTGGTCGAAGGCTACGCGCTCTTCCTCTCCGCGCTGATCCTGCTCGGCGGTTCGCTCGGCGATCTCTACGGGCGCAAGCGGTTGTTCGCGCTCGGCATCGTGATCTTCGCGCTCGCGTCGCTCGGGTGCGCGCTCGCGCCGAGCGTGCACGTCCTGATCGCGGCGCGCTGCGTGCAAGGAATCGGCGGCGCGCTCGCGATGCCCGAGTCGCTCGCGCTCATCAGCGCGTTCTTCACCGGAACGGAGCGCGGGCGCGCGATCGGAACCTGGTCGGGGTTCGCGTCGATCACCGGCGCGGTCGGCCCGCTGATCGGCGGCTGGCTCACGCAGCACGCGTCGTGGCGATGGGTGTTCCTGATCAACCTCCCGATCGCGATCGCGGTGCTGGCGATCTCATACCGCGGCTTTCCGGAGAGCCGCGACGAGGAGATGCCGCAGCACCTCGACGTCGCGGGCGCCGCGCTCGCGACCCTCGGACTCGGTGCGTTCACCTACGGGCTGATCGCATCGCAAGGCGCGGGCCCCGGCGCGTTCGCGATCGCGGCGCTCGTCGCCGGAGTCGCGCTGCTGGCGGCGTTCGTCGTGCAAGAGCGGCGCTCACGGGCGCCGATGATGCCGCTCGATCTCTTCCGCTCGCGCGTGTTCTCCGCGGCGAACCTCTACACGCTCTTTCTGTACGCCGCGCTCGGCGGGAGCCTCTACTTCCTGCCGTACGTGCTGATCGACGTGCAGCGGTACACGCCGACCGCCGCGGGCGGCGCGCTGCTGCCGTTCGTGCTGTTGATGTTCGCGCTCTCGCGCTGGTCCGGCGGGCTGGTCGGCCGTATCGGCGCGCGGATCCCGCTCGTGGTCGGCGCGCTGTTCGCCGCGGCCGGGTTCCTCGCGTTCGCGCTGCCGGGGATCGGCGGATCGTACTGGACGACGTACTTCCCGGCGGCTGTGCTGCTCGGGATCGGCGGGACGTTCTTCGTCGCGCCGCTGACGACGACGGTCTTCGACGCGGTCGACACCGAGAAGAGCGGCGTCGCGTCGGGCGTGAACAACGCGGTCGCGCGCACCGCCGGCCTGATCGCGATCGCGGCGCTCGGAATCGTCCTCGCGGCGGTGTTCAACGCGGGCTTCGACCGGCGGATGGCAAGTCATCATCTTTCGCCGCAGACCGCGCGGATCGCGCACGACGACCGCGCGCGGCTCTATGCCGGGACCGTCCCGAACGATGTCCCGCAGCAGGATCGTGCTGCGGTCGGAGAGGCCGTGCGCGAAGGGTATCTCGCCGGCTTCCGCGGCGTGATGATCGCCTCGTCGGCTGTCTGCATCGTCGCCGCGCTGATCGCGCTCGTCGCGATCCCGGGGAAACCGATCAAAGCGAAAGCCGCCGCGGCGCGCGCCGCGGCCTGAAAGGAGCAGGACCATCAGCAGTCAGGGGAAGCTCGCCGGACGCGTGGCGATCGTGACCGGTGCGGCGAGCGGGATTGGGCGGGCGACGGCGCGCCGTTTCGCCGACGAGGGCGCGCAGGTCGTCGCGCTCGACGTGCGCGAGCCGGAGGCGCCGGCGGGCGGGCTCGGGATCGCGTGCGACGTTGCCGACCAGGCGAGCGTCGAGCGCGCGGTCGCGCAGGCGAAGGAGCGGTTCGGCGCGATTCACGTACTCGCGCACTTCGCGGGAATCACCCGCGACGCGCTCGCGCACAAGATGACGCTCCAGCAGTGGGACGACGTCATCCGCGTCAACCTGACCGGCTCGTTCGTGATCGCGCAAGCGGTCGCGCGCGAGATGGCGGACGGCGGTTCGATCGTGCTGACCTCGTCGCGCTCGTGGCTCGGGAACGTCGGCCAGGCGAACTACTCGGCCTCGAAAGGCGGCGTCGTCTCGCTGACGCGCACGCTCGCGCTCGAGCTCGGCAAGCGCCGCATCCGCGTGAACGCGCTCGCTCCCGGGTTCATCGAGACCCCGATGACCGACGTCGTCCCCGACAAGGTGCGCGAGAAAGCGGTCACCTCGATCCCGCTCGGGCGCATCGGGCAGCCCGAGGAGATCGCCGCGGTCGCGCTGTTCTTCGCGAGCGACGAGTCGAGCTACGTCTCCGGCCAGACGCTGCTCATCGACGGCGGCCGCTCCGTCGGAATCGGTCTCGTCTGATGCCGCGATATTTCGAGGACTGGAGCGTCGGGGACTCAGTGACGACGCCGGCGCGCACGATCACCGAAGGCGACGTCGTGCAGTTCGCGCAGCTCACCGGCGACTGGAACCCGATCCACACCGACGCCGAGTTCGCCAAGACGACGCCCTACGGGCAGCGGCTCGCGCACGGGCTGCTCGGCCTCTCGTTCGCGATCGGCCTGCTCGACCGCACCGGTGCGTTCAGCGGGAGCGTGATCGCGAACCTCGGGATCGAAGCGTGGAAATACCCGAAGCCGCTCTTCATCGGCGACACGATCCACGCGGTCGTGACGATCACCGAGACGCGGCTCGCGTCGGACGGCAAGCGCGGGATCGTCGGCCGCATCTTCGCGGTGCTGAACCAGCGCGGCGAGATCGTCCAGGAAGGGCGCAGCCCGGCGATGGTCCGGCTCCGTCCGGGATGAAGACCCATCGTTGTAATGGGCCTTTCGGCCCGCTCGGCGCGCGCGCCGATGCCGTAGAGTAGCCCTAACGCGGCGCCGGGTCGGGTAACGCGCGTCGGGGTCGCGCTATGCGCTCGTTCCAACGTGAGGGGTGTCTGGAAATGCGGATCATGCGTGCGATCCTCGCATCTGTTTCGGCGTCGGCGTTCGCCGTCGCGCTCGGCGGCTGCGGCCACGGTCACGGCGCGGCCCATCTGCTGCCGCAATCGAGCCGCGGCGGTTCGGGCGTCGGCGGGGCGGCGGCGAATCACCGCCACGTCCGCACGATCAACGAGGCGGCGTATCCGAACGCGGTGCTCGCCGACGGTCCCGCAGCGTTCTACCGGCTCGACGAC
>DATHLN010000007.1:0-10585 GCA_035488115.1 Candidatus Limnocylindrales bacterium
AGAGAACGTCAAGCGCACCCTTCGGCGGGAGTGCCTTCTTTGTACCAAGCCATTGACACAAGCTTCGGTTCTGTGTTAGACCCTTGGTACAATGACGGACTTTCAGATGGGCTTTCGCTTCGGGGTGGCGCTCGGACTCGGGTTCGCGGCGCTCGTGATCGCCCTCGCCCCCGAGCGGTACGTGGCGATGCTCGACCGCACAACCTTCAAGTACATGTGGCTCCGGCTGGCGATCCGTACCGCCCTGATGCGCCTCTTCGGGCGTGGCCCGAGCCCGCTCGAACGCGACGCAGCGACGATGCTCCGCTCGCGCGTCGACTCGGCGATCGCACGCCGCGAGGACTCGCGGGTCACGACCGAGGCGCGCGGGATGGGTGTCGTGGTCGCCGGGCTCTGCGCACTCGGCGCCCTCTGGCCGCATGCCCTGGTCGCGGCCGCTTCGCTCGCGGTGCTCGCGATCGCGATCTTCCTGCTGCGGCTCGAAGGCCGCACTCCCGACGGTGCGTCGAGACGGGCCGCTCTCTTACGGCCCCGGCCGGCGTTCGATCCGGCGCTCGGGATCGCGATCGGCGTCGCCGCGGTCCTGGTGGCCGGTGCGCTCGGTCTCGCGGCGGCCGACAGCGCGCTCACCGGTCGCGTCGAGCTCGCGATCGGAGGGGCGTTCGGCGTCATCATCCTCGGCTTGGCGCTGCGCCTCGCCCGCCGGCCGGCGGCGATCTCGGCGGACGACGTCGCGATGGATGCGTACGTCGACGAACAGCTGCGCACGACGCGCGTCGCGTATCTGCTCTTCCTCTCGCTCTGCCCGATCGCGTTCGCGCTGCTCGGTGCCGTGCGGATGGGCGCGGACGGAACGATTCTGCGCGTCACCTACGAAGCGGGCTTCGCCATCGTGCTCCTGGCATGGTTCAGCGCGGGCCTGCGTGGACCGCGAGCCGCCGGCGCGTGAACGGCGACGCGTTCATCGTCGTCGATGCCGCCGTAAGCACGCCGCCGTTTCAGCAGATCGTCGACCAGGTTCGCGCGCTCGTGCAGAGCGGTGATCTCGCTGCGGGCGCGCCGCTCCCCACGGTGCGCCAGCTCGCCGGCGACCTGCGCGTCGCGCCGAACACCGTCGCGCGGGCCTATGCGGAGCTGCAGCAACACGGCTGGATCGAAGCCGACGGACGTCGCGGAACGCGGATCGCGGTGAAGCCGCCCGCGTCGCGAGACGGTGCGGCGCACCGGGCGCTGCACGACGCGATCACCGACTTCGTCCACTCGCTCGTGCGCCGCGGCTACTCGCGCGGAGAGATCGACCGCGCCTTGCACGACGCGGTCGCGCGGCATTAGTGGGTCACCTGCCCGCGAGCGCGTCGTGGAAGAGGTCGGTGACGAACATGTGGCCCGGCTCGTGCGTGATCGCGAAGGGGACGCGGCTCGCGACGATGACGCTCTGCGGCGTGACTCCGCAGCCCCAGAACACCGGCACGTCGCCGGGCTCGAGAACCGGCGGATCACCGTAGTCCGGGCGCGTGAGGTCGTCGATGCCTAGCTGCGCGGGGTTACCCCATCCGAGCGGCTCGCCGTGGACGCTGCGGTACGGGCGCGTCACGTCGCGCACGCGCTCGATCTCGTCTTCGCGATACGGGCGCATGCTCGCGACCATCGTGCCGCGCAAACGTCCCGCCGGCGCGAGCGGGACGCGCGTGCGGTACATCGGGACGTTGCGGTCGAGCGCGTAGTGACGCGGCGTCAAGCCCGCGTGCGCGAGCGCGTGATCGAACGTGAACGAGCAGCCGATCAGGAACGCGACGGCGTCCTCGTCCCAGAGCGCGCGCACCTCGCGCGGGCGCTCGGCGAGCTCGCCGTCGCGCCAGACGCGGTAGCGGCCGAGATCGATGCGCAGATCGGCACCGGGCGCGCACGCCGGCTCGAACGCGCCGGGCGCGAGCCGTTCGATCACCGGGCACGGCACGGGATTCCGCGCGCACAGATCGCCGAGCTCGTCGGCGTAGTCGTGCGGAACGATGACGAGATTCGCCTGCACGCGGTCGGGCGCGAGGCGTTCGGTCGGGCCGGCGATCGTCCCGCCGCGGATCGATGTGCGGATCTCAGCGGGCGTCATCGTGCGACGCGGCCGTCTCGGTCACTGCCGTCCTCGGCGACACCGATGCCGTCGGCGGCGTCGCGCCGGCGCGCCGCGGGGTCGCGCTTCGCGGGATCGCCGTAGCCGCCGCCGCCGGCGGTGCGCACGATGATCGCGTCGCCCGGCTCCATCGCGACGCTCGTCTTCGCGGGGAGATCGCTGACCGCGCCGCCGCGCCGCACCATGACGTGCGCGCCGGTCGCGCCGTCGCGCCCGCCGTTCGTGCCGCGTGGGCGAACGGCATGGCGTTCGGCGAGCAGCGACGCGGTCGCGGTCCCTTCGCGCAGCGCGAACGCGCGCACGAGTCCGCTCCCGCCGCGGAACTCGCCGTCGCCGGCGCTCGTCTCGGCGAACTCGTATGCCGTGATGAGCATCGGCATCTGGCGTTCGATCGCTTCAATCGGCGTGTTCAGCGTGTTCGTCATGTGGGCGTGGATGCCGTCGATCCCGTCGGCGTTCGGGCGCGCGCCCATCCCGCAGCCGTTCGTCTCGTAGAACGCCCACGAGCGGCCGGCGCCGTCGAGGCCGCCGATCATCACGTTGTTCATCGAGCCGCCGCTCTGCGCGGGGACGCGCCCGGGCGCCAGCCTCGCGAGCGCGCCGAGGACGAGGTCGGCGTTGCGCATCGACGTCTCGACGTTCCCGGCGCTGACCGGTGCGGGGCGGCGCGGGTTCAGCAGCGTCCCTTCGGGGACGTGCACGGTGATCGGCGCGAACGAGCCGTCGTTCATCGGGATGCGCGGATCGGTGACCGCGCGGACCGCGTAGTAAACGCCGGACAGCGTGACGCCGTAGACCGCGTTCAGCGGCATCGCGCGCTGCTCGGTGGTGCCGGTGTAGTCGAGCGCGAGCGCGTCACCGCGCTTCTCCAGCCGAACGCGCAGCACGATCGACGGCTCGCCGCGCTCGTCCTCCATCACGTCCTCGTGCTGAACGACGCCGTCGGGAAGCTCGCGCAGCGCCGCGCGGGTGCGGCGTTCGCCGTCGGCGAGCGCTTTTTCGAGCGACGCCTCGACGACGTCGATCCCGTAGCGCTCGATGAGCTCCAGGAAACGCCGTTCGCCGACGTTGTTGCCGGCGATCTGCGCGCGGAGGTCGCCCGCGCGCGCCTCCGGCGTGCGCGAGTTCGCGCGCAGCAGATCGACGGTATCGTCGACGACCGCGTCGCCGCGGACGAGGATCGTCGGCGTGTATACGGCGCCCTCGGCGAACAGATCGCGCGCGTCGGGCGGCATCGAGCCGGGGACCGCGCCGCCGACGTCCGTGTGGTGCGCCTTGTTGGCGGCGTATCCGACCAGCCGGTCGCGGTGGTAGATCGCGCGGATCACCGTGACGTCGTTGAGATGCGTCCCGGAGAGATACGGGTCGTTGACGACGATCATCTCGCCCGGCGCGAGGCTGCGGCCGCGCTCCTCGAGCCACGCGACGCAGCGCCGCAATCCCCACGGCAGCGAGCCGAGATGGACCGGGATGTGCTCCGCTTGCGCGACGAGCCGCCCGCGCGCGTCGAACAGCGCGCACGAATGGTCGAGACGCTCTTTGATGTTCGGCGAGTACGCGGCGTCGCGCACCGCGATCCCCATCTCCTCGCTCGCGTAGATCAGCGCCGAGGAGACGAGCTCGGCGGTGATCGGGTCGAGATCCGCGGCCTTCATCGCGCGTGCTCCATGACGAGGTTGCCGAACGGGTCGGTCCGCGCGCTCCACGACGGCGCGACGTAGGTGGTCGCGTCGTACTGCTCGATGACGGCGGGACCGTCGAAGGCGTCGCCCGGCCGCAGCTGCGCGCGCCCGTAGACCGGCGTCTCGGTGAACGCGACGCCGTCGTAGACCTCGCGACGTTCGCGCAGCGCGCGTGCCTCGGGCGCGCGGCGCGCCGGGGCGGCGGCCGCCACGAGTCGCGGCTTCGGCGTCGTACCGATCGCGACCACGCGTGCCGTGACGATCTCGACCGGATCGCGCCGCGCCGCGAAGCCGTACCGCTGCTCGTGACGGCGGTGGAACGCTTCGACCGCTTCGTCCAGCGAGCGCGGCGCGGAGACGACGAGCTCCGTCGACTGGCCGACGTACCGCAGATCGAGCTCGCGCACGAAGCTGCGCTCCGCCTTGGCGACGCCCTGCTCGCCGAGCGCGGCGTCGCCTTCGCGCGCGAGCGCGTCGAACAGCTTGCGCGCGCGCGACCACGTCTCGGCGTCGGCCGGCGCGACGATCGAGCGGACCGACGTCACACGAACGTCCGCGGCGAGCAGCCCGTACGCGGAGAATACGCCGGGCAACGGCGGCACGACGACGCGCGCGACGCCGATGTCGGCGGCGACGGCGCAGGCGTGAAGCGGTCCGCCGCCGCCGAACGCGAGCAGCGTGAAATCGCGCGGGTCGTGTCCGCGCTCGACGGAGACGATGCGCAGCACCTTGGCCATCTCGGCGTCCACGAGGGCCGCGATCCCCGCGGCGGCGCGCTCGACGTCGCCGCCTACCGGCGCGGCGACGGACGCGACGGCGTCGCGCGAGCGCTGCGCATCGATGGGAAAGTCGCCGTCGAGCAGCGCGCGCGGGTTCAGCCGCCGCAGCACGACGTTCGCGTCGGTCACCGTCGGCCGGTCGCCGTGCCCGTAACACGCCGGCCCGGGATCGGCGCCCGCGGAGAGCGGCCCGACGCGCAGCGCACCGGCGGCATCGACCCACGCGATCGTCCCGCCGCCCGCGCTGACCTCGGCGAGATCGACGAACGGAAACCGCACGGGATAGCCGCTGCCTTTGACGGAACGGCCGCTGTGCGTCGAGCCGGCCGCCTCGAACGACGCGCTGATCTCCGGCACGCCGCCGAAGATCGTCCCCGCTTTCGCCGTGGTCCCGCCCATGTCGAACGAGAGCACGTTCTCGATCCCGAGCGCGCGGCCGACGTACGCGGCTCCGATCACGCCGCTCGCGGGTCCGCTCTCGATCAGCGTCGCCGGCCGTTTCGAGGCCGACTTCAGCGCCGCCATCCCGCCGTCGGAGCGCATCACGAAGATCGGCGCCTGCACGCCCGCCGCGCGAACCCCGCGCGCGACGCGTTCCAGATACGAAAAGACGATCGGCGCGAGCGCCGCGTTCACGACCGTCGTCGAGAACCGCTCGTACTCGCGGTACTGCGGATCGATCTCGGACGACAGCGAGACCTCGACGTTCGGAATCGCCTCGCGCAAAGCATCCGCGATCGCGTGCTCGTGTGCACCGTCCGCGTCCGCGTGCAACAGCCCGACCGCGACGGCGGTGATCCCGCGCTCCGCGATCGTCGCGACCGCGCGTTCCACCGAGCCGCGGTCGAGCTCGACGATGACGTCCCCTTCGTGCGAACGCCGCTCGCGCACGACCAGCCGGTCCTCGCGCTTCGCCAGCGGTTTGGGCCGCGTGACGTTCAGGTCGTAGATCGCGCTGCGGTTCTGCCGCCCGATCTCCAGCACGTCGCGAAACCCTTCGGTGGTGACGAACGCGACCCGCGGCAGCTCGAGATGCACCTGCCCCAGCAGCGCGTTCGTCGCGATCGTGCTCGCATGCGCGACCAGCGCGATCTCCGTCGCCGCGACTTCCCCGAGCAGCGCCCGCAGGGCGTCGAGCAATCCGTCCTCGGGCGCCCGCGGCGTCGACGAGACCTTGTGCCGAATCAACCGGCCGTCATCGGCGAGCGCAACGAGATCGGTGAACGTCCCGCCGATGTCGATCCCGACTCGCCAACTCATCGAACGGCTTCCTTTCGCATCACCGAGCGCTCTCGTCCGAGCGCGTACGCGGCTGCCGCGATCGCGCCGGCCGCGATGACGCTTATCAAGACGGTCTCCGGCCAGGCCCCGAGCCGGAAGTACCGGCCGCCGTACAGTACGACGAGCAGAACGTTCGTGGTGAGTTCTCCGGCGGCGATCGTCAGGGTGCACGCGCGCGACGCATCACGCGAGCCTGTCCCGGCGCGTCCGAGCGCGAATGCCATCACGCCGTACGTAACGATGCGCGCGACCGCCGGCCACACGTATCCGATGACCCACCCGTTGAGCAGAGCAAACGATACCCAGTCGATCGCGCCGGCAAGCGCGTACGCCGCGAGCGGGAACCGCACGATCACGGAGCTCGGCTGGAATGCGCCGCCGGCCGCGACGGCCCATCCGCCGACGATCGTCAACGCGAGGGCGATCCACGGCGCGATTCCGCTCAGCGGGGATGCGTGCCGCGGGACCCACCACGGTTGCAGCGCATCGATGAGCGCGGAACCTGCCGTCGCCGAGACGACCGCGGCGGCCACGACCGCGACGAGCGCCTCGGCGAGCGGCACCGAGCGCCCGAGGACGACTCCAAGGCAGAGAATGATGGTCGGCGACCACCATATGCGCCAATATTCGTGGACGAGATCGGCGGCGCCGGCGACCACGGCGTCAGCGAGCAAGACCGCGCCGGCCGAGACGAGCGCGGTGCGCACCATGGTGCTCATGCGGCACTGATTCCGAGGAACGCCTCTTGCACAAGCGGATCGCCGATCAGATCGCGGGCCGGGCCGTGCAACACCACGCGGCCGGTTTGTAGGACGTATCCCGTGTCGGCCGCGCGGAGCGCTTCGCGGACGTTTTGCTCGACGAGCAAGACCGTCGTGCCGCCGGCGGCGATCGCTTTCACGCCGGCGTAGATTTGCGGGATGAGCTTCGGGGCGATGCCGAGCGAGGGTTCGTCGAGCATCAGCAAGCGCGGGCCGCTCATCGTGCCGCGCGCGATCGCGAGCATCTGCTGCTCGCCGCCGGAGAGCGTCGAGGCGCGCTGCTCGAGGCGTTCGCGCAGGATGGGAAACGCCGCGAAGGCCGCTTCGAGGCGCGCGCTGCGATGCGCGGCGTCGCGGTCGACGTAGGCGCCGAGGAGCAGGTTGTCGCGCACGGTCGCGCTGGCGAAGACGCGGCGGCCCTCGGGAACGTGCGCGATCCCGAGGCGGACGATGCGGTGCGCGGGCATGCGCGTGATGTCGACTCCACCGAAGCGGATCGTGCCGCGCTCGGCGCGCACGAGGCCGCTGATCGCGCGCAGCAGCGACGTCTTCCCGGCGCCGTTGGCGCCGACCAGCGCCACGATCGAACCCGCGTCGGCGGTCAGCGAGACCTCCTGCAGCGCGCGCATGCCGTCGTACGCGACGGCGAGATTCGTCACGTCGAGGAGCGGCGCGGCGGCCGGCTGGGCGCTCGTGGACGCGGCCGTCACGGCGCGTGGCCCGCGATCTCGCCGTGCTCCAGCGGCGAGCCGAGATACGCCTCGATCACCCGCGGATCGCGCACCGCCTCCGCGGCGCTGCCGGTGAAGATGGTCTTCCCGGCGGCGATGACGACCACGTGCTCGGCGATCGGCATCAGCACTTCCATCACGTGCTCGACCATCAGCACGGTGACGCCCCGCGCGAGGATCCGCCGCAGCAGTTCGACGGCGTCGCGGCATTCCGCGGGCGTCAGTCCCGCCATGACTTCGTCGAGCAACAGCAATGCCGGCTCGGTGGCGAGCGCGCGCGCAACCTCCAGCCGCTTCTTGTCGGCGATCGTGAGCGCGCGGCCGAGGCGGTACCGCTTGTCGGCGAGACCGACGAATGCCAGCACGTCTTCCGCCTGCGACACGGCGTCGGGAAGCCGCGGATGCCGGAGCAGCGCGCCCGTCGTCACGGCTTCGAGCACGGTCATGTCGGCGAAGGTCTGCACGATCTGATACGTGCGCGCGATCCCGAGCGCGGCGACGCGGTGGTACGGCATCCCGGCGATCTCGCGCCCACGGAACCGGACGCTCCCCGCAGTCGGCTTCTCGGCGCCGGCGATGCAGCCGAACGCCGTCGACTTTCCCGCGCCGTTCGGACCGATCAGACCGGTGAGCGAGCCCTCCGCGACGTCGAGGTCGACGCCGTCGAGCGCTTGCAGCGAGCCGAACCGTTTCGTCAGCCCACGCACTGCGAGCAGCGGCGTCACTTCTGCATCCCGCACGCCACCGTGAAATCGCCGGGCTTCTGCAGCGGGACCAGCGTGCAGCCCGGCCCAAGCGTCAGCCGCCAGGCAGGGGTCTCGGTCGTCTGCGCGTTCGGCGGCGCCGCGACGACGACGTCGTGCGCGTTGTCGAGTAGCGCGCCGTCAGGCGCTTCGATCCGACCGAACCAGCCGGTCGCGGCGAAGCCGCCGAAAACGCTGCCGGCGGGTGGAAGCGGCGTGACCTGGTTCGGATCAAACGAATACGCGCCGTTGCGCAGCGGTATGCGGAGCGCCGGACCGTCGACGAACGCCGCACGGTATTGCGTGACGCGCGCGGCGAGCCGCCCCGCACGGTCGTTCTCGGCGACGCGCAAGGCGCCGTCGTCGTACGCGCCCGCGCGCAGCGCAGCGCGCGCGGCGTCCGGCTGCACGCGATACGCGGCGCCGAGCAGCGCGGCGAAGTCCGAGCGCGCGCTCAAGCCGCGCCGCCAGCCCGGCGAGGCCGCGTCGAGCAGCGCGCCGTACGCGGGACCGCTTGCGTACGCGAACGACCGCACGTACGACGGGCGACGGCGCCCGCTGCCGAGCGACTCCACGGCGCGGACCGCGCGGTCGCGCGGCTGTGTGGTGAATGCGACGCCGGTGTCCTCGGCGAGCCCTTCGTTGAGCATCAGCGCATTCTCGTTCGCAGCGGCGGCCGGGAAGATGCTCACGCGCTGCGCGCGGAAGTCGAGCGCGTCGCTGACGGCTTCGGCGCGCTGCGCGCCGGTGCTGGTGAGCGCGCGCGCAAGCGCGCGCCACTCGAGCTGCAGCCAGTAGCGACCCTCCGCCGTGTCGAGATGATCGTTCGGCGGGCTCGACGCTGGCAGCCCGAGCCCGTCCTGCACGCGGTGCCAGGACTCGTGCGCGACAAGGATGCGGCGTGCCACCGGATCGTCGGGGAGCGGCCACATGACCATCGACCAGAGCTCGCCATCGAGCGTGAACGCGGTGTTCGAGGGCAGCACGCTCTGCGGGAGCGTCCCGGCGAAGACGCCGTCCTGCGCGACCGCGTGCAGCGCCGGGGCGTCGCGGTTCGCGACGACGGCGCGCGTGCTCGGATCGACGAACAGCAGCGGCCCGCACAACGAGACGCCCCACAGCCGGCCGCGGTCGCGGTCGCGCTCCGCCTGCCGCTCGGCGAAGACGCGCTGCGCGAGCTTCGTGTCGATCGGCGGCGCGGCCGCGCGCACCGGCGCCGCGAACGCGGCAACGAGGCCGGCGGCGAGCACGACCGCCACGGCGCCGGTGGCGACGGTGGCGACCGCGCCGCGGCGGCGGCGGAGCGCGTCGACGATCGTACCGGCGATCCCGTAGGGACGCAACGCGGCGATCAGACAGATGATCGCACCGTAGATCACCAGGTCGTAGCCTTTCCCCACACCGCCGAGCTTCAGCGCGACGGCCTTCGCCAGCACGACGTAGACCACCGCGCCCGCCGCGGGGCCCCACAGCGTCCCGATCCCGCCGACGACGCCGATCAGCGCGATGTCGATCGAGATCCCGAGCGCGATCGTCGAGGGCGGGTCGACGAAGAGCGTGTACTGCGCGTACAGCACGCCCGCCGCGGCGGCCATCACCGCCGACCACGCGAACGCGACCAGCTTGAAGCGCCGCTCGTCGATACCGACCGACGCGGCCGCGGCGTGGTTCGCGCGCAGCGCGCGCAGATAATAGCCGAGCCGCGAGCGCTCGAGCGCGATCGTCGCGAGCTGCACCGCGGCAAACAACGCCAGCGCGAGCACGACGTACGGCCCTTTGCTCGGGAACTGCATCGCCGCCCAGCCCGACGCGATCGGCAGCTCGAAGCCGTTCGCCTTTCCGAACCACGGCGCGTTCCGCACGAACGCCTCGACCAGCGCCGCCACGGCGATCGTCGCGATCGAGAAGTAGTGCCCGCGCAATCCGAGCGTCGGAAATCCGGCGATCAGCGCCAGCACTGCCGCGGCCAGCGCACCGGCCGGGACGGCGAGCCACGGGGAGAGCCCGTGCGTCACGCACAGGGCCGCGGCGTATGCGCCGCAGCCGAAGAAGATCGCGTGCCCGAAGGAGATGTTCCCCGCGTATCCGCTGATCCAGTTCCACGACTGACCGAGCGCCGCGTACAGCAGCAGCGTGAACACGAGATCCAGCGCCACCGCGTCGCGAACCGCAAGCGCGGCGATCAGCCCCAGCACGACGATCGCGCCGAGCGCGAGCAGATGCGGGCGCGCGGTGGTCATCGCCGCCCGAGCAGGCCTTGCGGCCGCAGCAGCACGACCGCCAGATACGCGCCGTACACCGGCACCATCTTGAGCTCGGGCGCGAGATAGTAGCCGCCGAACACCTCGAGCAGCCCGACCAGCAGCGCACCGAACAGCGCGCCTTGGATGCTCCCGAACCCGCCGAGCGCGACGACGACGAACGCGGTCAGCGCGAACGGCACGCCGGCCGTCGGATAGACCGGATATGACAGCATCAGC
>DATHLN010000008.1:0-10444 GCA_035488115.1 Candidatus Limnocylindrales bacterium
TGATGCTACAGACGCCGGCCGATGCGGGCGCCTACATCCGCACCACGATGGGCTCGCTGAGACTCTTCGGAGCGCCGCCCGAGCGCTACTGGCCGTTCATCATCGAAAACATCAACGCGGACCCACCCGCGTTCGCGTACGCGTTTGCGAGCAACTTCCGAGCGATGTCATACTACCGCTACGATCCGCAAGGCACACCGAAAGCGGCGGTGCTCCAGCGCATCAAGACGAACCTCGCGGCAAAGCTTCCCGCGATGTTCGGGTTCTATCTGTTCCCGTCGATCGCGGGCGCGACGACGGGCAAGATTCCGTTTCCGAGCAGCACCGAGCGCCCGATCGGCGGTCACGCGATCGTCGCGGTAGGATACGACGACTCGGTCACCGTGCCGTCCGCCGGCGGGCGGACGACGACCGGAGCGTTTCTGATCCGGAACTCATGGGGTCGCGAATGGGGCGAAGCCGGATACGGCTGGCTGCCGTACGAGTATCTCCTCGCCGACATGGCGACGGACTGGTGGTCGCTGATCACCGCCGATTGGGTCAACACCGGCAGCTTCTTCATCGACACGAAGTTCGCGGCCGGCGGCCGTTCCGATAGCGCGACCGGCGAGCCCGCT
Organism: Candidatus Limnocylindrales bacterium; assembly: GCA_035488115.1. Taxonomy (GTDB): domain Bacteria; phylum Vulcanimicrobiota; class Vulcanimicrobiia; order Vulcanimicrobiales; family Vulcanimicrobiaceae; genus Vulcanimicrobium. The sequence continues at coordinate 618 of DATHLN010000008.1, forward strand.
TCGAAGCCCAAGCCTTAGCGCTACCGGCGCGTGCTCGTCATCTTTTCTCACTCCGAACTACGAAAGGTACATTCTCGTGAGCCAATTCATCCCAGACTATTTCGGCGGACAGTTGCAGCGCAGCCTCATGGGGACCGTCCAGCCGCAGCAGCAACCGCAATACCAACCGCCCGCGATCGCTCAACCTTCGAGCGCGTCGTCTGCGTCTCAACAATCGGGCCCCCTCGGCAGTTGCGCCGGAGTGTTCAGCTGCATCTTCAACAGCGGCAACTCGGCGCAGCAGCCGCAAGCCGCCGGATCGTTCGGACAGGCGGGCCCGCTCGGCAGCTGCGCCGGAGTGTTCAGCTGCGTCTTCAACAGCGGCAACGCGGCGCCGCAGCCGCAAGCGCTCGGATCTCCGCAAGACCTCACGGCGCAGGTTCGGCAGGAGGCGCAGAGCATAAACCTGGGCGCGAGCGGCGCGCTCGGACAGTTCTGCGCGTACTGGCCGAACGCGAAGACGGCGCTTCAGCTCATCCTTACCGTGGTCCCCAACGTGATGGTGAAAACCGCGGTGACGCTCGCGATCTCCGTGGGCGACGGGCTCTGCTGAGCGCCGCGACGAACGGAGCGCGCCCGCCGCGCGCTCCGTTCCGCCGTCTCGATACACCGGTCAGACCGACGCCTCGCGGACTTGTCGACGAGTTGCGGGCGATCGGCTTGCTCACGGACACGCACCTGTTGGACCGTTCGCTCTCGATCGTCAGCGACCGGACGCGCAACGCGGTCTTCGGGGTCCTCGTCGACGGGGCTCCGCGTTACTTCGTGAAGTGGGCGCTTCCCGGCGAGCCTGCTTCGCGCGCATCGATCGGACGGGAAGCCGCGTTCTACACGTCCCCCGCGCAACGGCTCGTCGCTCGTCTCGTTCCGCGTTTCATCGTCCACGACGACGAGCTCGGCATGCTGGTGATCGAGATGCTCGACGGGGCCGACAATCTCGCGGTGGTGAGCCGGCGGACCGAGGCTCCGGATCCCGCGCTCGCCGCGTCGCTCGGTACGCGCGTCGGCGAGCTCCATTCGCGCTGGGCGCTGCCGATGCCGGCGCAATCATTGCCGTTCTCGTTCGGTGGAACGCCGCCGTGGGTGCTGGATCTGTGCGACTCGACGTCGTCGCCCTATGGACCGAACGCCGGACACGAGCAGCTCATCGCCGCCCTCTGCGGAGCCGCGAAGCTGCGCGGCGGGCTCGAGGCGCTGCGCGCGGAATGGCGCTGCGAGACGCTGATTCACGGAGACCTGCGCTGGGAGAACGTTCTCATCCACCCCGGCTCGGACGGCCGGCCGGCGTTCAAGCTCATCGACTGGGAAACGGTGGACGCGGGCGATCCCGCCTGGGACGCGGGTACCATCGTCCAGTCGTACCTCGCTTCTCCGCTGTTGGAGCGGCATGCGGGGCGCGTCGACGACGAGCGTAGGTTCGTCGCAGATCTGTACGCGGCGCTCGATCGCGTCCGCCCGGCGCTCTCGCGCTTCTGGCAGGCATACGCGCGCGCACGAGGCATCGATACGGGTGCCGACGGCGCGGCGCGCGAGTTGGTGATGCGCTACGCCGCCGCACGGATGGTGCAGACGGTGTTCGAGTATCTCAACTCGCATGCGCCCACGCCGCGAATCTGGATGCTGATCCAGTTCGCCGAGAACCTCTTCGCCGATCCGGCCGCCGCGGCCGTCGATTTTCTCTCATGATCGCGCCCGTCGCCGAACTTCACGACGGCACGTCCGATGTGGCCCGTCTGCTCGGCGCGGTCGTCATCGAGTCGGCGGATCGTTTGACGTTTGCCGGACGCCCCGTCACGCTTGATGCCGGCGGCGACGGCGACGTCTCCGAGACGGCGTGCCGAACGCTGGCGGAGCTCTTCTACGTGTTCGGCTACTGTCGCCGTTTCGACGGCACGCTTGCCGACCCGCCAAACCTGAACGGCGTCGATCTCTGCGATGCGCTCAGCCGCGCGAACTCGAGCCGCGCCGGCTGGGACGAGGGATACATCGTGGAGCGCGTTCACACGGATGGCAGCGTCGACGCGGCTCGCGGCGCGCGCTCCGTGCGTACCCGGGCCGGCCAGTACGTCCTCGAAGACGGTGAGCCGTCGCCGCGGCCGGGCTCGCCGGTACGCATCGCGCGCGCCCGCGAGTCACGGCGCGCTCAGCCCGGCTACTATTACGCATTCGGGGAAACTGCGCTCGACCTGGACGCCGCCTCCCGTGCCGTGCGGCTCTACTGGAACGTGCGCGTCGACGGCGCCACCGAGCTGTTGCGCACGATGACCACCAAGCTGAATGCGCTGCGCGTGCCGTTCGTGATGAAAGTATGCTCGTGCTCGGGGCTTTTCACGCGCATCGACACCGCCGTGCTGTACGTCGCCGCGCGCTACGTCGACGCGACCGCATGGATCGTGGCCGGCGAACTCGGCGAGCTCGCCCACCTGCTGCGCCCGGACACGCCGCTCTTCACGAAACGGTTGGCGCCGGGACTCGCGCTCGCGGAGGATCCGGGCGGGGAGAGTTTCGGACTCGCGAGATGCATGCTGCTCGCGAGCGCGACCTGGTCTGCCTGGGCCGCGGGGCGAAACGATGTCGCCGGGCGTCTCGCGGCGCTGAGGCGACTCGCCGGCGAAGCCGGCCTTTCCTTGGAACGGCTCTATCTCAACCCGGGATCGGTCGACCGTTATCGACTGCCGCGAACGGCGCCGCGATGAGCGAGGCGTTCGTCGCGACTGCCGGCCGTATCGGCGCGCTCCTCGTCCGGGAGGCGATCTGGGACGCGAGCGCGACGCGCGCGACGTGGTTCGGCAGCGCGGTCGACGCGTACCGCGGCGAATACATCGCGCTCCACCGCACGTCCGGACCCGATCTGTACCGGGGGACCGCCGGAATCGCGCTGTTCTTGGCGCGGCTCTATCGGGAGACGGGAGAGCGAGCGTTCGCGGTGACGGCGCTGGGTGCGCTCGCGCAGTCGCTAGCGCAAGTCCATCGCATCGACGACGATCTTCGCATCGGGTTCTACAGCGGCTACGCGGGGATCGCGTATGCCGCGATGACGGTCGGCGAATTGTGCGAACGAGACGATCTCCGCGCGCGGGGGATCGCGCTCTTGCTCGAACACGCGGACGTCGACCCCGCAGGGCGGCGAGGCTTGGACGTGATGTCGGGGATCGCCGGCGTCATTCCGCTGCTGATCGCCGCCCATCTTGCCGGCGTGCCGTCCGCGCTCGCGGCGGCCACGTCGCTCGGGCGGAAGCTCGTGCGCAACGCGCGGCGGAGCGAGCGCGGATTCTCGTGGAATACCCTCAAATCTCCCGCCGACGGCGATCCCGATCTGACCGGGTTTTCCCACGGCGCCGGAGGGATCGCGTGGGCGCTACTCGAGTTGCATGCAGTGACCGGCGACCAGGAGGCACTGCACGCGGCAACCGAAGGCTTTCGCTACGAGCAGAGCTGGTTCAGCGCCGCGCACGGGAACTGGGCCGATCTGCGCGGCGCGGGGCCCGCGCTCGGCGGCGAAGGCGCGCTGCGGTACGCGAACGCCTGGTGTCACGGCGCACCGGGGATCGCGCTCTCACGGCTGCGGGCGTACGCGCTCACCGGCGAGGACGCGTACCGCGAGCAGGCCATGATTGCGCTTCGCACAGCAAGCGCCTCGCTCGACGATCCGACGGTGAACTACTCATTGTGCCACGGCGCAGGCGGCAACGTGGAACCGTTCCTACTCGCGGAACGTATCCTCGGCGAGGTGCGCTACGGCGATGTCGCGCGGGCGACGGGCGAGCGCGGGGTGGCGTTCTACGACCGCAGCGACGGCTGGCCCGGCGGCGTTGCCGGCGGCGACACGCCGCCGGATCTGTTCCTCGGCTGGGCGGGTATCGGATACGCGTACTTGCGGCTTCACGACTCGCTCGCGGTCCCGTCCGTGGTCGTGCTCGAGCCGGAGCGGCTGTTCAGTCGCGCATTTCCCGCGACATCGAGAAAAGAGGAAAGATGCCCGACGTGACGCTGACCGCGTCAGACACCGGAAAGACGATCGCGGTGAACCGGAACGACATCGTGACGCTCCAGCTGGGCGAAAGCGCATCGACCGGCTACCTCTGGACGATCACCGCGCCCGATGGAGTGACCGTCCTCCATGAAGAGCATGTCCAGCCGCCGGACGCGATGATCGGCGGCGGGGGTACCAAGTATTTCCGTCTGCTGGTGAGCCGCGCGGGAACCTTCGTCGTGCGAGCTTCGCTGGCCCGGCCGTGGCAAGGCGCCGGCCCGCCGACCGAGCAGCTGGTCTTCGTGCTCGCCGCCGAACCCTGAGCATCGGGCGCCGGCGGGCTACGCGTACATCACGGACTGGGTACGAGCCCCGCATGGACGCTCGCACGACCGCAGCCAACGCCTCGCTTCGCCCCGAGGTCATCGCGGAGTTCCGGGACCATTGGCCGTCGGGGATCGCGCCCGCGCGCGACGGGCGGCTGTTCTTGAGCTTCCCGCGGCTCGATCCGACGCCGGCGCCGGTGAATCTCGGCGAGCTGATCGACGGCAAGCTGGTCCCCTTCCCCGACGAGCTGGTGAACGCGATCGACCCGAGCGACGCGGAACACCGCTTCGTGAACGTGCACGGAATCGCGCTCGGCCCGCGCGGACGTTTGCTCGCGCTCGACAGCGGCGCGCGCTCGCTCGAGCAGTGCGACCCGAACGCGGCGAAGCTGTACGTGATCGACCTCGAGCGCAACGCGATCGTGCACGGGATCGGCTTCCCGCACGACGTGTGCCTGACGACGTCGTACCTGAACGATCTGGTGATCGACTACACGCGCGGAAAAGCCGGCTACGCGTACATCACCGACTCCGGCGCGAAGGGCCCGAACGGCATCGTCGTCGTCGATCTGGATTCCGGCAAGTCATGGCGCCGTCTGAGCGGGCACCCGAGCGTCCGCGCGACGCAGCGGCCGGGATTCGGAATCGCGACGGAGAGCGGCCTCGTGTCCGGGACGGTCGGAAGCGACGGGATCGCGCTCTCGCCGGACGGCCGCACGCTGTGGTGGACGCCGCTGTGCTCGTACGACCTCTTCTCGATCGACACCGACATCCTCGCCGCGCCGCACCCGAGCCCGGACGAGGTCGAACGGCACGTGGTGCGGCACGACGCGCGCGACTTCGCGAGCGACGGCCTCGACTGCGACCGCGAAGGCCGCGTCTACTTCACCGACGTCACGCACGGCACGGTGCAGCGCCTGATCCCCGCCGAGAAGCGCTACGAGACGCTGCTTCACGGCGAGCGCTACTTCATCTGGCCGGACGCCGTGAAGCTCGGCCCCGACCGCCTGATCTACGTCACCGACACCCAAGTGAACCGCATGCCGAGCTTCCAGAACGGCGCGGATCTGCGCCAACCGCCGTACCGCCTCTACCGCGCCGCGATCGACGCCGACCCCGCCCAGTACTGAGCGGGGCCGGCGGGGGACGCGACCGGAGGAGCCTAGTGGTGCAGGAGCACCAAGTAGCTGTCGTTCTCGTCGGTGACCGTGTTCGGGCCGGCGGTGAGTTGTAGCGTCATCGCTTCGGGGGTGCTCGAAGCGGCTGCGGCGTCGTCTTGCAACGGAATCGCGCGCGGCGTGACCTGGCGGTGCGTGGACTTCCCGTTCGAGAAGACCGTCGCCTCGCCGAGAACGGTGCCGTTGACGCTGACGTTGAAGCCGACCATCACGTTGGTGTTCTGCGTCCAGACCGAGCCGTAGACGACGAGAACCGCCGCCGTGGCGGAAGGCGGGAGCGAGAACGTCGTGCTCAGCGGCAGCGGCCCGGCTTGCTGCAGAACGATCGTGGTCGGCATCGGGATCCTCCGCGGGCGTCTCCCGCCCGAAAGACGCCGCTCGAACGAGCGGTCGTCGTGCCGCAATACGGGGCAAGACGACACGCTCCTCCGGCGTTGCGGAACCGGCGCGCTATGCGAGCGCGGGCTCGAAGACGTTCGCCTCTTGCTCGGCGTAAAGCGGCTCGCCGGTTTTGCCGGAGTCATTGTTTTAGTTCCACTTATAGCGGCGAACGATTACCTCAACATATCGACACGACGTAATCGCATAACGCTCGCGACGTGCGTCGGCCGCCCACGCCACCTCTTCCGCACGGCGAATAACGCCGATTCGGCGCAGTATTCGCCTGCGACTAGGCGCGCCGACATGGCGATTCAGTCTTCGAGTGCACGCTTCCGCAGAGATGATCCATCGATTACTAGGATGTGGCCGGGTTCCACATGCTCCAGCGCTGACAGGACACGCGCGCCGTCGGCGGACGCCGAAACGGAAGTCCGTACAAACACAACCAGCGGCGCCGGACGAACGCGATTGTGGAATAGCAGTGTGCCGAAGTCGCGATCGTATGTAATCAGGACGCGAGATTGATCGAGCGCGTATTGCAGCACCACCCGATCGCTTGCGCCGCGAAGATGGTCACGCACGGCAGCGACATCGTGGCCAGCGACCGCGAGAGCGTGTGCGACCGCGGCGGGAACGTTCTCGTCACAGAGAAGTCGCACGCCGTGTCAGGAGGCGAAGGGGAAAAGTTGTTCCGCCTGAAGTGAACGACGCGCCAGAGCGAAGACTGCCTTCAGAATTTCGGGCGTGAGGTCTGGATAGTTCTCGAGTACGTCCTGTTCCAACCAGCCTTGCTCGAAGAGGCCCAAGACGAAATCGACAGACAGCCGCGTGCCCTTGATTCGGGTTGCACCCGCTAAGGTCTCGTCGTCGCGCTCGAAATACGTCCCGAGATTCATCTCACTTTCATCCGGTCGGCTCCCCGGTAGGTATTCCACCCGGCCGGGGAGCGACCTATCAGGCGGTCAGGCGAGCGCCGCTTCGAAGACGTTTGCTTCCTGTTCGGCGAAGAGCGGGCTCGAGAGGTAGCGTTCGCCGGTGTCGCAGATGATGACGACGATCTTCTTGCCGGCGTTCTCCGGGCGCGCGGCGACTTGCATCGCGGCCCAGACGTTCGCGCCGGAGGAGATCCCGCAGAGGATCCCTTCCTCGCGCGCGAGACGGCGCGAGGTCGCGACCGAGTCGTCGAACGACGCCTTGATCACCTCGCTGTACACCTTCGTGTCCAGAATCGAGGGAACGAAGCCGGCGGCGAAGCCCTGGATCTTGTGCGGACCGGGTGAGCCGCCGGAGAGCACGGTCGACGTGTCGGGCTCGACGGTGATGCACTCGACGGACGGCTTCCGCTCTTTGAGCAGATGGCCCGCACCGGTGATCGTTCCGCCGGTGCCGACGCCGGCGACCAGGATGTCCACCGTGCCGTCGGTGTCGCGCCAGATCTCTTCGCCGGTCGTGCGGTAGTGCACGTCCACGTTCGCCGGATTGTCGAACTGACCGGGCTGGAAGTACTTGGCGGGGTTCGAGGCGACGATCTCCTTCGCTTTGGCGATCGCGCCCTTCATGCCCTCAGTCCCCGGCGTGAGGACCAGCTGCGCGCCGTACGCCTTGAGCAGGTTGCGGCGCTCCACCGTCATCGTCTCGGGCATGGTGAGGATCAGCGGATAGCCTTTCGCCGCGCAGACGAACGCGAGCGCGATCCCGGTGTTCCCGCTGGTCGGCTCGACGATCACCGAGTCGGGCCGCAGCTTGCCGTCGCGCTCGGCGGCCTCGATCATCGCGACGCCGATGCGGTCCTTCACCGAGCCGGCCGGATTCTTCGACTCGAGCTTACACCACAGCTCGGCGCCCAGCCCCTTGTTCATCCGCGGTATGCGGACGAGCGGCGTGTTTCCAAACGTGTCGGCGATGTTGTCGTAGACGCGCATCGGCGAAGAGCTCCTGTGACGGTGGCTGAGTGTGGTGGACCGCTAAACCCCGCGGCCGCCGAAAAGGGTGCGCCCGCGGTCCGCCGCGAACAAATGTTCGACTCCGCATGTTCTCGCTCGCCGAGAGGTCGCTCTACGTCGCCGACCTCGACCTCTGGATCGACTCGATGCGCCCGCGCGCCCGCTGCTACGTCTCACACGGGCACAGCGACCACGCGCGCGAGCACGACACCATCGTCACCACCCCGGTCAACGCTCGCATCTGCGCGTCGCGCTTCGAGCGGTCGATCGCGCGTGCCAAGCAGACATCCTTGCTCCCCGAGCGACCGCGCCCGGAGTGCGCGTTCGAGGAGCACCGCTTCAACGAGCCCTGGAGCGACGGCGAGCACACGCTCACGCTCTTCCCCGCAGGCCACGTCCTCGGCAGCGCGCAGCTGATGATCGAAGGCGAGCGCGGGCGCTTCGTCTACACCGGCGACTTCAAGCTGGCGCGCTCGTACACGTGCGAGCCGGCCGAGGTCAAGCGCTGCGACGTGCTGCTGATGGAGTGCACCTACGGCCGACCGCAGTACGTCTTTCCCTCGCGCGAGGAGGTCGAGGACGCGATCGTCTCGTTCGCGACCAAGGCGCTCGAGGACGGGCACGCGCCGGTGTTCTACGCGTACTCGCTCGGCAAGGCGCAAGAGGCGATGGCGATCCTCGGCAAGGCGAACGTCCCGATCACCGTGCACGGCGCGGTGCACGCGATCGCGCGCGTCTACGAAGCCGCCGGCGTGAAGCTGCCGCCGTACGAGCGCTACGACGCGGTGACGTACGACGGCACGCGCGCGCTGATCTGGCCGCCGTCCGGGAAGAACCTCCCGAAAGCGCTGAAAGACAAGCCCACGCGCACGGCGATGCTCTCAGGCTGGGCGATCGACAAGAACGCGACGTTCCGCTACGGTGTCGACGCCTGCATCCCGCTCAGCGACCACGCCGGCTACGACGCGCTGCTGCGCTACATCGAGCTGGCGCAGCCGAAGAAAGTTCTCCTGAACCACGGCTGGCGCGATTTCGTCTGGCGCCTGCGCCGCCTGGGGATCGACGCGACGTATCTCGAGCCGTACGAGCAGCTCGCGCTGTTCTGACCCGCATGTCATGCTGAGCCTGTCGAAGCATGAGAGACGATCTCGAAAGGCGAGATGATCTCTCACCCTTCGACAAGCTCAGGGTGACATCGCTTCTTGGGACGTCGGCTCTCACGCGAAGAAATCTCGCAGCGCTTCGTACGTCGCTTCCGGCGCCTCTTCCGGGATGAAATGTCCGGAATCGATCGCTCCACCGCGCACGTCGTCGGCCCAGTCGCGCCAGACCGCGAGGACGTCGTACCAGGCGGGGAGCGCGCCGCGCGCGGCCCAGAGCGCGAGCAGCGGCGCGGCGATCTTCTTGTTGCCGCGGTCGGCTTCGTCGAGCGCGAAATCGTAGGTCGCGGCGGCGCGGTAGTCTTCGCAGGCGGCGTGGATCGTCTGCGGGTTGCGGTAGGCGCGCAGGTAGTCGTCGAGCGCTTCGGGCGCGTGCACGTTCGCGCGGTTCGGGCGGCCGCTGAAGAACGCTTCGGGATTCGCGCCGATCACGTTCTCCGGGAACGGGTACGGCTGCGCGAGGAAGAACCAGTGCCAGTAGCCGAGCGCGAACTTCATGTTGGTGCGGCGGAAATGCTCGCCGGTCGGGATGATGTCGAGCGTCGCGAGCCTGCGCACGCGCTCGGGGTGGTCGAGCGCGAGCCGGTACGCGACGCGCCCGCCGCGGTCGTGGCCGGCGACGTCGAAGCGCTCGTGACCGAAGTGCGCCATCAGCGCGACCGCGTCGCGCGCCATCGCGCGCTTCGAGTACGGCTCATGGTCCTCGGTGGTCGGCGGCTTCGAGCTTTCGCCGTAACCGCGCAGATCCGGCGCGACGACCGTGAACTCCGACGCGAGCCGCGGCGCCACGAGATGCCACATCACGTGCGTCTGCGGGTGCCCGTGCA
>DATHLN010000009.1:0-9673 GCA_035488115.1 Candidatus Limnocylindrales bacterium
CCGGTGGGGCTCGAAGCTGATCCTGCGCGAGCTCGGCGAGCGGCCCGTCACCGTGCTCCCGCTGATCGCCGGCGTCGCGCTGCTCGCGATCGGCTACCTCGTGCTGACGCGCAGCGGCAACCAGAGCGACATCGCTCCGTCGAACTTCGAACTTACGCTGCGGCACCACCTCACTGCACTGCTGAGCGTACGCCCGCGCTTCAAGGAGTTCGTGATCGGCTTCCCCGCGCTGATGCTCGTCCCGGCGCTGCTCCCGGCGCACCGCGCGCTCGCCGGCTGGCTGCTCGCTCTCGCGATCGGGGTCGGGCTGGGCGACGTCGTCGACACGTTCTCGCACCTCCACACCGCGCTCGCCGTCTCGCTCCTGCGGCTGGCGAACGGCGCCGTGCTCGGGATCGTCGTCGGCGCGATCGCGATCGCCGTCTACCGCGCCGTGGTGCGCTACGCCGAACGGTGAGCCTGCGTTTTCTGCTCAGTGGCTACTACGGCTTCGGGAACCTGGGTGACGAGGCGCTCCTGCACGTCATCGTCGAGCAGCTCCGCGCGCGCTGGCCGGGCTGCGAGATCGACGTGCTGAGCGGCGATCCGGCCGGGACGGCGCGCACCTACGGCGTCGACGCGACGCCGCGGATGGATCTCGGACGGGTCCGGTCGGCGATCGACCGCGCCGGCGTCGTCCTCTCCGGCGGCGGCGGGCTGCTGCAGAACGTCACCAGCCTGCGGAGCCTCCTCTATTACAGCGGGGTGATCCGCAGCGCGGTCGCCGCCGGGAAGCCGACGATGGTCTTCGCGCAGTCGGTCGGACCGCTCGACTTCTGGGGGCGCGCGGTGGTGCGGAACTTCTGCAAGGGGCTCACCGCGGCGACCGTCCGCGACGAGCGGTCGCGCGCGCTGCTGACCTCCCTGCTCCCCGGCGTCCCGGCCGAGCGGACCGCGGATCCGGTGTTCCTGTTCGAGCCGGGCGGCGAACCGCTCGATCTCGCCGCCGAAGGGCTGGCCGGCGACGGCGGTCCGCTGGTCGTCGTCTCGGTGCGCAAGTGGCAAGGCGCCGACGCGACCGCGCACACGGTGGCCAGCGCCGTCGACCGGCTCGCCGGGCAGCACGGCGCGCGCGTCGCGTTCCTTTCGCTCGGCGGCCCGCCCGACGCCGAGGTGGCGACGACGATCATCCGGCGCTGCGCCTCGACTCCCGTGCTGCTCCCGGACTATCCGCTCAACCAGGCCGCGCAGGTGATCGGCCGCGCCTCGCTGCTGATCGGGATGCGGCTGCACGCGCTGATCATCGCGGCGCGGCTCGGCATCCCGTTCCTCGCGATTCCGTACGATCCGAAGGTGAACGCGCTGCTCGAGGACCTGCGCTACCCAGCGCGGCCGCTGTTCGTCCCCGGCGAACCGGCGCCGCCGCCGAGCGAGATCGCGGCGCGGATCGACGACGCGTGGGAGCGGCGCGACGCGCTCGCCGCGCACTTGCGCAGCGTGGGGCCGGAGATCGAGCGGCTCGCCGCGCGCAACTTCGACGTCTTGGACGAGCTCGTGACACGAACGTCACACAACTCGGCAGGCGCGGAGCGGCGATAGACGAAGCAGCGCGGACGGTGGCGCGGCAGACCTTCATTCTAGGCCGTCTTTTCGACATCCGCGTCGGCGTGCACGTCTCGTGGCTCGCCGTCTACGCGTTCATGACGTTCGGGCTCGCGCGCGCGCTCGCGATGGTCTCGGCGCCGGCGGCGCTCGCGTTCGGCGCGGTCTGCGCACTGGTGCTCTTCGCCGGCGTCGTCGCGCACGAGCTCGCGCACGCGCTGGTCGCTCGCCGGTTCGGCGTGCAGACGAGCGCGATCACGCTGTTCCTGTTCGGCGGCGTCGCGACGCTCGAGCGCGAGCCCGCCTCGCCGAAGGCCGACGCGCTGATCGCTCTGGCCGGGCCGGCGATGAGCGCGGCGCTCGCCGCGCTCGCGTTCGGGCTGCTCTTCGCGCTCGACCGCTTCACGCCGGGCGGTGCGGTGCGCGACGCGATCGGCCTGCTCGCAACCTACGTCGTCCTCGCGAACGCGGTCCTCGCCGTCTTCAATCTGATCCCCGCGTACCCGATGGACGGCGGCCGCGTGCTGCGCGCGCTGATCTGGCGCCGCACCCGCGACCACGCCGCCGCGACCAGCGCCGCCTCGCGGACGGGGATCGTCTTCGCGCTGCTCTTCGTCGCCGCCGGCGTCTTCGCGGTCGCCGCGACGCGCGAATGGACGTACGGCTGGTACGTCGTCCTCGGCGCGTTCCTGCTGCGCCAGGGGTGGTCCCAAGAGCGCGCGAGCCGCGCGCGATCGGTCGTCGACGGCGAGGCGCTCGTACCGGTTTAGCGAGCATGCGCCGCGGTGAGAGCGGACGCGATTCGGGGGATGGATCGAGGATGACGCCTCGTTCGTTCGCCCTCGTCCCGATCGCCGCCGTGCTGATCCTCGCGGCGCCCGCGCCCGCGCAGCAGCCCGCGCCGACGCCGGCCCCCTCACCGGAGTCCGCGACGACGCCGGTGCCCGTGATGACGATGGCGCCTCGGCCGGATGTGACGCCGTCCGCGACCGCGGAGCCGTCGCCGACCGCCGAACCCTCCGCCGCGCCCGCGGCCGAGCCGACGGCGCCGCCGAAGGCGCGCTCGCTGGTCGGGACGCTCGTCTCCGTCAAAGGGACGATCGCGACGGTGAAGACGGCGAACGGTGCGCTGCAGACGTACACGGTCTCCGCGAAGACGGCGGCGCTGCTGAAGAAGAGCCTCGGCAAGAAGGTCGTGTACCATGTGCTCCACGGCGCGCTGAATCTGATCCCCCACTAGTGGGTCGCCCGATCCGCCGCGGCGCGGCGGGAGCGCGACACCCCGGCGCCCGAAATGCTGCCGTTCGATGTCCGAGACGACCGCGCGGGATTACCGCTCGACCCTGAACCTCCCGAAGACCGATTTCCCGATGCGCGGCGAGCTGCCGAAACGCGAGCCGGACCGCGTGCGGTGGTGGGCCGAGCGGAACACGTACCTGCGCCGGCTCGATCGCAACCGCGCCGAAGGCGGGAAGCCGTTCGTTCTGCACGACGGGCCGCCGTACGCGAACGGCGACCTCCACATGGGGACCTTCCTGAACCGCGTCCTGAAGGACGCGCTGGTGAAGATCCACCTGCTCGCCGGAGAGCATTCGGATTTCGTCCCCGGCTGGGACATGCACGGGTTGCCGATCGAGCGCGAGACGCTCAAGCACCTGAAGCTCGACTTCCGCCGAGCCGATCCCATCGAGCTGCGGCGCGCGTGCCGCGAGCGCGCGCTGTACTGGATGGACCGCCAGCGCGACCAGATGAAGCGAATGGGGACGTTCGGGCGCTTCGACGATCCGTACATGACGATCGCGCCGTCGTTCGAGGCGACGATCGTCGAGACGCTCGCCGATCTCGCCGAAGCGGACTATCTCTACAAAGGGCTGCGCTCGACGCTGTGGTGCGTCGTCGACGAGACCGCGCTCGCCGAGGCGGAGATCGAGTACAAGGACCACACCTCGCCCTCGATCTACGTGCGCTTCCGCGCGAACGACGGGCAACGCGGCGCGATCCTCGAGAAGTTCGGGCTCGCCGACGACGGGACGCCGCTCTCGGTCGCGATCTGGACGACGACGCCGTGGACGCTCCCCGCCAACGTCGCGATCGCCTTGAAGCCGGATGCGACGTACGGTGTCTACCGCGCCGGAGACGAGGACGTCGTCCTGGTGGAGTCGCTCGCGCAGCCGGTCCTGGAGCGGCTCGGCAAAGGCCCGGGGACGCTGCGCGGCGAGGCGCCCGGTTCGGCGCTCGAGCGGCTGGCGTTGCGGCATCCGTTCCTCGACCGCGACTCGATGATCGTCAACGCCGACTACGTCGAGCTCGAGACGGGGACCGGCGCGGTGCACACCGCGCCCGGACACGGGGCCGACGACTTCGAGACCGGAGCGCGCTACGGTCTGCCGGTGATCACGCCGGTCGACGGCGCGGGTCGCTTCACCGCCAAGGCCGGCCCGTACGCCGGGCTGCCGATCTTCGAGGCGAACCCGCGGATCGTCGAAGACCTGCGCGCCTCGGGCGCGCTGATCGCGGCGGAGTCGTACGACCACAGCTATCCGCACTGCTGGCGCTGCAAGAACCCCGTGATCTTCCGCGCGACCGCGCAGTGGTTCATCGGGATGGACCGGCACGCGCTGCGGCAGCGCGCCGAAGCGGCGGCGCACACCGCCGCGTGGCTGCCGGCGTGGGGCGAGAACCGCATGTCGCAGATGGTCGGCAACCATCCGGAGTGGTGCGTCTCGCGGCAGCGCGTGTGGGGGACGCCGATCCCCGCGGTCGTCTGCACGTCGTGCAACGAGTCGGTGCTCGACCCGCAGCTGGCGCGCAATTTCGCGCGCGCGATGCGCAGCCGCACGTTCGACCAGGGCAACGCTTCGGATCTCTGGTGGACCGAGCCGCTGGAGGCGTTCGCACCGCCGGGGCTGACCTGCGCCCGCTGCGGCGGGACGTCGTTCGAGAAGTAACGGAACATCGTCGACATCTGGTTCGAGTCCGGCGTGACTTGGCGCGCGGTCCTCGTGGAGCGCGGGATGAAGTTTCCCGCGAGCGCTTATCTCGAAGGCAGCGATCAGTACCGCGGCTGGTTCCGCTCGAACCTGGTCACCTCGGTCGCGGTGCGCGACGTCGCGCCGTACGAGCAGGTGATCTCGCACGGCTGGGTGGTCGATCAGCACGGCCACGCGATGCACAAGTCGGCGGGGAACTACATCGCCGCCGACGAGGCGATCGAGAAGTACGGCTGCGACGTGCTGCGGCTGTGGGTCGCCTCGACCGAGTTCACCGGCGACTGCCGGCTCGGCGCGAAGCTGCTCGACAACGTCTCGAACGTCTACAAGAACCTGCGCTTCCGGCTGCGGTACTTTCTCGGCTCGCTCGACGGCCTCACGCCCGACGCCGTCGTCCCGCGCGAGCGGATGGAGCCGATCGACCGGCTCGCGCTGGTCGCGCTCGACGCGTTCGCGGCGCGCGTCGTGGACGCGTACCGGCGGTTCGACCTGCACGACGCGTACGTAGCGATCCAGCAGTTCGACAAGGAGGACGTCTCGGCGTTCTACGTCGACGCGCTGAAGGACCGGCTCTACTCGTCGGCGCCGGATTCTGCGCGCCGCCGCAGCGCGCAGTCGGCGCTGCTCGAGATGTTCCGCACGATCGCGGTGCTGCTGGCCCCGATCCTCTCGTTCACCGCCGAAGAGGCCTGGCAGTACCTTCCGGCCGAGTTGCGCGGCGAGCAGGAATCGGTCTTCGACGTCGCCTTTCCGCGCGTGGAAGCGGTCGACGAAGAGGCTCTCGCGGTGTGGTCGCTGCTGAAGCAGCTGCGCGCGCAGGTCGCGGCTAGCGAGGGCGTCCGCGATTTCCAGCTCGACGCGACGGTCGAGGTGCCGCGCGCGCTGTACGACCGGCTCGCAGCGCTCGGCGACGGGCTGCGCGAGGCGCTGGTCGTCTCATCGCTGCGCCGTGTCGACGCGTCGGCGAACGGCGCGGCGAGCGTCGTCGTCGTCCCGGCGGACGGCGAGAAATGCCAGCGCTGCTGGAAGTATCTCCCGCTCGGCACCGACCCCGAGCACCCGACGATCTGCGCCTCCTGCGCGCAGATCGTGCGCGACCTGGAAGCCCGCGCTTAGACGCGCAGGTCGGCGACGCTCTCTGCCATGATGCTGGCACACTTCCGGGATACGATGACTACGTGGCTCATCCGTTCCCGGCCGGCATCTCGGCGTTCATCAGTCCCGACGACGAACCGATCATCGCGATCCTGGAGCAGTGCGCCGCCGATCGCCGCCGACTCGGTCTTCCAACGTACTCACGCGACGATTTAGAGCGACTATTTCAAGTCCTTGACGCTCCTGCGCCGCGATCAGAGCTGCCAGAGAACGTGGTCCAGTTCCCTCCGGATCGGTGTCCCGGCCGGTGGCGAGATACCAGGCGGTGACGCCGAGGGCATCCGCCAAACGCAGCGCGGTCAGCAGCGACGGCATCTTCGTCGTGCCGTTGAGAAGTTGACGGATCGCGCCTTCCGATACCTTCGCTGCGCGCGCGAGGTCCGCAACCGAGAACCCGCGGTCTTCCTGCAACTGTCCAAGACGGTCCGCTACCGTCGTGTCCGTTTCGGCCACCGGCCGTAGTATAAGAACTTTTCGCGACAGCGTGGTATTGCGAGGTAAAGCGTAGCACGCTACGGTATAGTGTCGCTCAACAGCTCTAGGCCGAGCGGGTCGCGCTGGAGGGCAAACGAGAATGGGTGTGTCACAGCTTACGACTGCCGCAGCATACTATTTATGCGCGCTACAACCGTACGACGATCTCAAAGCACTGCTGTTTCGAGCCAACGCCAATAGTACTGCGGGGCTATTACTCGCTGCAACGGTATGGCAGTGCGAGGGCGACACGCTGCGTGCGGAGTCGGCGCTTCGCCGTGCCGCGGACGGATCGACCGGCTCCGATCGCGAGTACGTCGTCGACATGCTGGCGCCGCTGCTGATCTCGCGCGGTTTGTTCAGCCGCGCATCCGCGATGCTCGGGGGGACTCGCACGCTCCCGGCGCTCGAGGTCGGTCGCCTCGCGTTGCGCGCCGTCGTCGACGGCGCCGCCGGCGCGATCGGCGTTTCGGAGGAAGAAGCCGCGGCTGCCCACGAGGGACTCGCTGCGCTCGACGACGCGGTGCTTCGGCTTCGCGTCAACCAGCGTCTCGCGATGGCGGCGTACTATCGAGGCGATGCCGCGACGGCGCTCGACGAAGTCGGACACGGGCTTCAGGCGGCGCGGTGCGCCGCCGCACATCGCGTCGCGTGCACGCTGCACACCGTCGCGTATGCAACGTATTACAGCATCATCGGGGATTTCGAGGCCGCCTGGCATCACGCGCTCGCTCTCGGCCGGGAAGCGGCCCGCGGCGGCGACGAGTCGCATGCAGCCTTGTCTCGCGTCGCGATCTACGAGCTCGCCGCCGAGCGATCGGACGAGCTGCAGCTCGGGATCACACGTGCCGAGCTTGACGCGAAGCCGCTCGCCGAGCAATATCGAGAACGCTTTGCGATGGGCATCGCGGATGTGCTGCGTCTCGCGTGGACCGGGGACTTGACGGCGTGCAGAAACGTGCTGGTCGTGCTCAAAGACACGATCGGCCGAAGCGACGGCGAACGCGCGCTCTGCCGGGGACTCCTTGGGATCGTAGCGATCGCGCTCGGCGACGCTGAGGCCGCGCGCCGTTTCGGCCGCCAAGCGATCTCGACCTCGGCGCGGCCGAAAAAGCACATCGTCGCCCATGAGCTGCGGTACCGGCGGCTCGCTCGTGCGTTCGCCTGTATCACGGGAGAACTGGTCGGTGACGTCGTCCGCGGCAGACGCGCCGCTGAAGCGCGCTTCTTGCGCGAGGATTCCGGCGTAGCCGCGCTGCTGGATCTCCGTGACGACGCCGATATCGATGCCATCCCGGTCAGCGTTCGCGGCTATGCGCGGATGGTCTTGATTGCGCGCGATCGCCTGAGCCGCCGGCCGCTGGCCGGCCCCCTGACACAGGCGGAGACGGAGATCCTTCGCCTGATCGCTTCGGGACGAAACGCTCCGGAGATAGCTCGCGTCTTGGGGCGCAGCACCCACACCGTCCGAACCCACCTGCGCAACGCCGCCAATAAGCTCGACGCGCGTGGCCGCATCGAGATGCTGACCCGGGCGCGCAATCTCGGGATCCTCTCAGATCCAGAAAAGACAGGCTTCAACGGAGCATCTACCTAACTTGGATTTGGCGGGGAGGCGCGGCGCGCCGATACGATGCGGTAGTCCTCACCGCTTCGTTGGAGGTGCCTATCGTGCAGCTGAATCGTCTCTACGCCGTCGTGGTCCCCATGGTTCCACCGACCACGGGTTAGACGCAGGCCGAGTGCGGAGCGAGCTCGGGTAACGATCCGGCGTGCAGCTCGATCCGCTCGTGATCCTGCTCGACTTTCTGGTTGGGGACTCCGTCGAGGTGCTCGCGCGGAAGCACCGGCTTCCGCACGAGCACGTCGAGCAGGCGATCCGCGCCGCTTTGAACGCCTACGGCTTCGACGCGCACCGCGACGCAACATTGGTCCCGGGAGCCTGACTTACGGCGGGAAGTTCTTTGGCACGCGTGTGCCATCCCGGGCGACCGCGCGCCGCGCCCAGTACGGGGCTAGAACGTGATGCGGTATCCCAGCTGCGGCGCGAAGCCGACGTTGCGGTCGGCGAGCTGGCCCGGGAAGTCGTCGTAGCGCGCCGAGTAGTTCAAATAGCGCAGGCCGTAGAGCAGCGCGCCGTGCTTCGAGACGCGGTGCGAGAACCGCGCCGCCAGATCGACCTGCGCGGCGTTCTCCGGGTCGGAGAACGTCTCCACGATCTGTGTGCAGGTTCGGCTCCCGCGCGGTCCGGTACAAATGCGGTTGAACGTCGGGATTCGGGTGTACTGCACGCCGTGCATGTGCGGGTTCGCCGCAGCGGAAATGTCTAGGTGCTCGGGGCCGAGCGTGAAACCGCGGCCGAGCTCGAACCGCGCGCCGGTGACCCGCGAGTACTGCGCCTCGCTGCCGTCGATCGCGAAGCTGCCGAAGCCGCGCTGGTACACGAAGTTGCCGCTGCCTGAACCGTAGCTCGTGAACTGGTTGTAGACCGTCTGTCCCGCGCCGACGAACCAGCCGCTCGGGAAGGTGTGCCGAAGCGTCGCGTTCACGATCGAGAGCCGCGTCGACATCGCGCCGTCGCCGAGGTTGCTGTAGCCGAACGTCACCGGCGGAAGCCCTTCGACGCGCAGGCTCTCCGCGCCGCGGCGCAGCGTCAGCTCGCCGAGCGGGAGCGGCGCGAACGCGAGCTTGTCGCTCTGGCCGCCGTTGACCTGATGCGTTCCGTTCAGCGCGTTCACCGTGAGGCTGAACGACGTCTCGAGCGGCTCCGCGCACGCGGCCGCCGCGGTCCACGAAAAAAGCGCCGCGGCGATGACGGCGGCACGCCCGAACCCGATCCTCACACCGCTGCCTGTTCGGTGAGCGGCGCGCCGCGCCTTTCCTACGGCGTGCCGATCAGCGCGTCGCGGAACGCGGCCCAGCGGTCGGCCTCGATCGCCGCGCGCGCCTCGCGCACGAGCATCGTCAAGGCTGCGACGTTATGGTAGGAGAGCAGCCGCTGCGCGAGCGTCTCGCCCGACCGGAACAGGTGCGCGAGGTAGGCTTTCGTGTACGTCGCGCAGACGCGGCACTCGCAGTCCGGGTCGAGCGGACCGAAGTCGCGCACGTTCGCGGCATTGCGGACGTTGTACTCGGCGCCCGCGCGCGTGAGGACGCGGCCGTGCCGGCCGCTGCGCGTCGGGTAGACGCAGTCGAAGAGGTCGATCCCGCGGTCGATCCCCGCGACGAGATCGCGCACCGTTCCGACGCCCATCAAGTAGCGCGGCTTCTCGCGCGGCAGCAGCGCGGCGGTGAAGCGCGCGACGCGGTCCATCTCCTCACGCGACTCGCCGACCGAGAGCCCGCCGATCGCGTAGCCCGGAAGATCGAGCGCGACGAGCTCGCCGGCGCTGCGCGCGCGCAAGTCCTCGTCGAGACCGCCCTGCACGATCCCGAAGAGCAGCGTGCGGTCCGTGTGGCGCCGCGCGGCGGCA
>DATHLN010000010.1:0-3873 GCA_035488115.1 Candidatus Limnocylindrales bacterium
AATCTCGGCATCGGTTTGCCGACGTTAATTCCCAATTACGTCCCGCACGACGTTACCGTGACGCTCCAGAGCGAGAACGGCATCCTCGGCATGGGTCCGTATCCCTACGAGGGTGAAGAAGATGCGGACCTGATCAATGCCGGCAAAGAAACGGTGACGGTATTACCGGGCGCGTCGTTCTTCGATTCCTCGCTATCGTTCGGGATGATCCGCGGCGGACATATCGATCTCGCGGTGCTCGGCGCGATGCAAGTCTCCGAACGGGGCGATCTCGCCAACTGGATGATTCCCGGAAAGATGGTCAAGGGGATGGGAGGCGCCATGGATCTCGTGCACGGCGCGAAGCGCGTGATCGTGATGATGGAGCACGTCGCGAAAGGCAACGCGCACAAGATCGTCGAGCGCTGCACGCTGCCGCTCACCGGGAAAGGCGTCGTGCAGCAGATCGTCACCGACCTGGCGGCGATCGACGTCACGCCCGACGGTCTGGTGCTGCGCGAGGTCGCGCCCGGCGTGAGCGTCGACGACGTGCGCACGGCGACCGGCGCGCCGCTGCACGTCCCTGCGCCGCCGAAGGAGATGGCGATCCCGGCCGGCGTCTAGGCGGGCGTCATCGACGGCGCCGCGGTGGGCTGCGCCTGCGGCGGCGGCGTGGCGAGCGTCGCGCCGGGCGCGCAGAACGACGTGAGCGCGCGTTGCGCTTCGGGATCCGCCGTGGCGTTTTCCGGACGCGTGTACGTGTAGAGATAACTCACGCCGTGGCGGTAGCCGGCGATCTGCTCGACCAGCTGCGGGACGTTCGCGGGCGTGCCTGCGCTGGTGGGCGCGTTCGTCCGCCAACGCGCGTGACGCACGTGGATCGTTCCGCACGTCTCCTCGGCGTCCGAGATGATCGACGCGCCGCCGCCGGTGACGACCGTGGGGGCGAGCGCCTTCGCGGCCATGCTGATGCCCGCGGAGACCGCGAGCGCGAGCAGCGTCTGGTCGCCGGCGGGCGAGGTGAACGCGTCGACGCCCGGATGGTCCGACGACCGTATCCCGCCGCCGCGCCAACCCGCCGGCGCGTGCATCGCGTACACGCGCTGTTCGCAGAGCGTCGACATCGCGTCGAGCGCGTCGGCGCGTTCCGCCGTTTCCGGCGGATGCGCATAGCTGATGTCGCCGACCAGCGGTCCGACGTCGACGAAGTAATGCTTGATGATCATCGGATGCCCGGCCGTTCGGTCCGAGCGGTAGGTGACCTGGAACGCCGGAACGTCGCCGCACACGCTCGTCGGTCCGGAGCTCACGTTCGAGGTGCCAGGGATCGCCGCGATCCCGGCGGCGTTCGACGCGCCGAACGCGGCCGCCGGAGTCTTCTCGCGCGTCACGCTGAGCACCAGCGAGTGGACCGTGCCGCGGTCGACGATCACCCAGCTCTTCCAGAGCCCGGGGCGCTCGCTGGGGCGCGTCGAGTCGGTCCAGCCCTTCGGCGGAACGAAGTTGAGCCGCAGGTCGCCCGCATCCGAGGCGCTCTGCGCGCGCGATCCCAGCGGAAGCGCGGCGAACGCGAAGGCGAGCGAAAGAACGGTGAACGTGCGGCGGCCCGGCATGGCGACGTTATGCGCAGCCGCGCACCGCGCACCTGCCGGGTGGCCCGCGTCTAGCTCGGCGGGATCGTCTTCTCGCAGAACGAGGTGAGCAGCGCCATCGCATTCGCATCCGCGGTTTCCGCCGCCGGGCGCTTGTAGACGACGTAGTAGTCGTACGAGTACGCCGTTCCGGCGGCGTACTCCAGGACGTTCGCACCGTCGGCCGATTTCACGGTCGACCGGCGGATCACGGTCGCGCCGCAGGGCTGCACCGACGTAGTGAGCACCGTTCCGCTGCCGCTGAG
This sequence comes from Candidatus Limnocylindrales bacterium, assembly GCA_035488115.1. Lineage (GTDB taxonomy): Bacteria > Vulcanimicrobiota > Vulcanimicrobiia > Vulcanimicrobiales > Vulcanimicrobiaceae > Vulcanimicrobium. The sequence continues at coordinate 1,877 of DATHLN010000010.1, forward strand.
CGGCGCAAGCGGAGACTCGTCGCGCTTCGTGAGGCGCGCCGTCTGCATCAGGAGAGCGCTGCCGCCCGCGGTCGGCGTCCAGGCCGATACGTTGGGCGGGTACGGCGAAGTGATCGTCCACCCCGGCGGCGTGCGGGGTTGATGGATGCCGCTGCACAGCGTGTCGAGCGAAGACAGCGCCGTGGGATCGGCCGGCGTTCCGACCGGATGCGCATAGCTCGCGATCAGCATGCGATCTGCCACCACGGCGTAGCGGTAGACGTAGGTGAGCTGGTTCGGATACGCGTACGAGAGCCGCACCGAAGGCATCCCGCACAGCAACCCGCCCTCGGAGCGCGCGACGTCGACGGCGTGCCGCCCCGCAAGCGATGCGACCGTCGTATCGATCTCGGCATCGAGGTCGCGCGTTGCCGGCGACGAGCTCACGACGATGCTGTGGCGGACGCCGTCGACGTTCCGCGCCCACGCGCGGTACGTTCCGGGAAAGCTGACCGACGGCGGATTCGGCAGGACGAGGTAATGGTCGGGAACGGTGAACTCGACGCCCTCGGCGGATGCGGCGAGCGGCAGCAGCACGAACGCGGCCGCGGCCAGCGCCAAGGCCCGAGGCCGAGAAGACCGAGCGAAACGGGCGAGGGCCGTGCGATGAGCCGCCATGGTCCGGTAATCGAAGGCCGGCAGGCGAGGGGCCTGCCGGGTAGTGTACGGATTCCGTCGAACCTGTCCCGGCTATGTCGATCGCACCCGCCCGCCACGAAACCTCGTCCGAAGAAGAGGCGATGATCCTGGACATGGTCCGGCAGCTCGTCAAGGAGCGCGTCGAGCCGCGCGCCGCCGACATCGACGCCAAGGGCGAGTTTCCGTGGGACGTCAAGCAGCTCTTCGCCGAGAACGACCTGCTCGGGATCCCGTTCCCGGCCGAGTACGGCGGGCTGGGCGGCTCGTTCGTCACCTACGTGAAGGTGGTCGAGGAAGTCTCGAAGGCGTGCGCGTCATCGGCGCTGATCATCGCGGTCCAGGAGCTGGGCGCGCTCCCGATCCTCATCGGCGGGAGCGAGGAGCAGAAGCGCCGCTGGATCCCCGATCTCGCCTCCGGCGCGAAGATCGCCGCGTACGCGCTGACCGAGCCGGGCTCGGGCTCCGACGCCGCCGGCTCGATGCGCACGCGCGCGCGCCGCGACGGCGACGACTACGTGCTCGACGGGACGAAGATCTGGATCACCAACGGTAGCGTCGCCGACGTCGTGACCGTCTTCGCGGTGACCGATCCGTCGAAGGGACCGAACGGGATCAGCGCGTTCGTCGTCGAGAAGGGGACGCCCGGGTTCACCGTCGGGAAGCTCGAGAAAAAGATGGGGATTCGCGGCTCACCGACGGTCGAGCTGTCGTTCGAGAACTGCCGTGTCCCGGCCGCGAACATGCTCGGCGAGGAAGGCGTCGGCTTCAAGATCGCGATGAAGGTGCTCGACAAGTCGCGACCCGGGATCGCCGCGCAGGCGCTCGGGATCGCGCAGGGCGCGCTCGATTACGCGACCGAGTACACGAAGCAGCGCGTCGCGTTCGGCAAGCCGATCTCGCAGCAGCAAGGGCTGCAGTTCATGCTCGCCGACATGAAGACCGAGGTCGAGTCCGCACGGCTGCTCCTCTACGAAGCGGCGCGCAAGTGCGACGAGAGCTCGCCCGACGTGACGACCTGGGCGGCGATGGCGAAGCTGAAGTGCGGCGACGTCGCGATGAGCGTCACGACGGACGCGGTGCAGCTCCTCGGCGGCTACGGCTATTCGACCGAATACCCGGTCGAGCGGATGATGCGCGACGCGAAGATCACGCAAATCTACGAGGGGACCCAGCAGATCCAGCGGATCGTGATCGCCCGCTCGATGGTCGGGAAGTGGAGCCCGCCGAAATCGTAAGCAACGCCGGGTAGAATCCGGTAGGAGTGGTCACCGAACCCGGTCCCAAAGTCTCCCTCACGCGCGGCCAGCGGATCCGGGTGA
>DATHLN010000011.1:0-7310 GCA_035488115.1 Candidatus Limnocylindrales bacterium
CCGCACGTCGACAAGAAGTCGCGCGAGCACTTCGAGATGCGGACGCACAAGCGCCTCATCGACATCCTCCAGGCCTCGCCGAAGACGATGGACGCGCTCATGCACCTCGACCTCCCCGCCGGCGTCGACATCGAGCTCAAAGCCTGACGCAGCCGTCCACGCTGAGCCGAATGTCACCCTGAGCCTGTCCAAGGGTGAGAGCGCGACTCGCCATCGAGAACACCCCTGGCCCATGGCCGGGGGTCTTTTCTTGCCACCGGAGTCCGGTAGGGTTTCCGGCCGGGCGTCGAAGCAGGCGAACATGCCGACGCCGATCGACGTGACGTACGAGCGAACGTTCAGCGGAACGCCCCGCCGGATCTTCGAGCTGCTCACCGAGCTGGGCACCTCGCAGGACCGCATCTGGCCGTTCGCCTCGCAGCCGTTCATGCGCAGCGCCGGTCCCCTCCACCCGGGCACGACCGAGGAGTGGCATCTCGGTCTGCATTCGGTCCTCGATGCGGTCGAGCCGGAGAAGCGGATCGTCTGGCGGATCGACACGGAAGGCGTCGACGGCACGCACGCGTTCGAGCTCGAGCACGAAGGCCGCCGGGTGACCGTGCGGCATAGGCTCACCGCGACGCTCGACGACGTGCAGGGGCGCCTGCTGTGGCGGCGGCTCGAAGAACAGCACGAGCGCGCGATCGAGGGTCTCTTCGACAAGCTCGGCCGCGTGCTGAAACGCTGACCGGTTTCTCTCGGTCGGGCGTTGCATGAAGCAACGTCAACTCGGCCGCGGCGGCCCGCTGGTCAGCGAGCTCGGTCTGGGCTGCATGGGAATGTCGGAGTTCTACGGAGCCGGCGACGACGCCGAGTCGATCCGCACGATCCACCGCGCGCTCGAGCTCGGGATCACGTTTCTCGACACCGCCGACATGTACGGCGTCGGGCACAACGAGCAGCTGGTCGGCCGCGCGATCGCCGATCGCCGCGACCGCGTCTTCCTCGCAACGAAGTTCGGGATTGTGCGCGATCCGCAGAATCCGGCGAAGCGGCACATCAGCGGCAAGCCCGATTACGTGCGTCAGGCGTGCGACGCGTCGCTGCAACGGCTCGGCGTCGAGCACATCGATCTGTACTACCAGCACCGCGTCGACCTCGACACGCCGATCGAAGAGACCGCTGCCGCGATGCACGACCTCGTGAAGGCCGGCAAAGTTCGCTACCTCGGGCTGTCCGAAGCGTCGCCGGCGAACATCCGCAAAGCGGCCGCGGTCGCGCCGATCGCTGCGCTGCAGACGGAGTATTCGCTCTTCACGCGCGATCCCGAGACGAACGGCGTGTTCGAGACGATCCGCGAGCTCGGGATCGGCTTCGTTCCGTACAGCCCGCTCGGGCGCGGCTTCCTGACCGCGAAAATCGCGACCGTCGACGAGCTGGCGCCGAACGACTTCCGCCGCACGAACCCGCGTTATGCGGAGGGCAACTTCGACCGCAACGCCGCGATCGTCGCGCGCCTGCGCGAGATCGCCGAGGAGATCGGCTGCACGCCCGCGCAGCTCGCGCTCGCGTGGGTGCTCGCGCAGGGCGAGGACGTCGTCCCGATCCCCGGCACCAAGCGCGTGAAGTACCTCGAAGAGAACGCCGCGGCGGCAGAGATCACGCTGACGCCGCTGCAGCTCGCGCGCATCGACGAAGTCGCTCCGCGCGGCGCAGCGGCCGGCGACCGCTCCTCCGACATGTCCTTCGTGAACCGCTGAACCGATGTCACCCTGAGCCTGTCGAAGGGTGAGAGACGCACTCGAACGTCAGGATGGTCTCTCACCCTTCGACGAGCTCAGGGTGACACGGTGCTAGCCGAACGCGTTCTCGCCGGTGATCGCTTGGCCGAGGATGAGGGTGTGGACCTCGCTCGTGCCCTCGTAGGTGAGGACGCTTTCGAGGTTGTTCATATGGCGGATCACCGGGTACTCGAGCGTGATCCCGCTGGCGCCGAGGATCGTGCGCGCTTCGCGGCAGATCGCGAGCGACTCGCGCACGTTGTTCAGCTTCCCGAACGAGATGTGCGCGGAATGCGCTTTCCCCTGGTCCTTCAGGCGCCCGACGTGGAGCGCGACCAGTAGCCCCTTGTTGATCTCCAGCATCATGTTGACGAGCTTTTCTTGGGTCAGCTGAAACGCGGCGATCGGCTTGTCGAACTGCACGCGCGTCTTCGCGTACTCGAGCGCGCTCTCGTAGCACGCACGCGCGGCCCCGAGCGCGCCCCACACGATCCCGTAGCGCGCCTCGTTCAGGCACGAGAGCGGTCCGCGCAGTCCTGAGACGTTCGGGAGAATCGCGTCCGCCGGCACGCGACAGTCCTCGAAGACCAGCTCGGACGTGATCGACGCGCGCAGCGACAGCTTCTTCTCGATGTTGCGCGTCGAGAAGCCCTTCGTGCCTTTGGGCACGATGAAGCCGCGGATCGCGCCGCTGCGGTGCCCGTCCTCGGGATGGACGCGCGCCCACACGATCGCGAGATCGGCGATCCCGCCGTTGGTGATCCACGCCTTGGAGCCGTTCAGCACGTAGTCGCCGCCGTCGCGCCGCGCCGTGGTCCGCATCCCGGCGGGATCGCTCCCGAAGTCCCACTCGGTCAGCCCGAAGCACCCGATCGCATCGCCCGCCGCCATCCGCGGCAGCCACGCCTGTTTCTGCTCTTCCGAGCCGTGCGCCCAGATCGCGTACATCGCGAGCGATCCTTGTACGCTGACGAACGACCGGAACCCGGAATCGCCGGCCTCGAGCTCCAGGCACGCGAGCCCGTACGCGACCGCGCTTGTCCCCGCGCATCCGTAGCCGTGCAAGTGCATCCCGAGCAGCCCGAGATCGCCGATCTCCTTCGCCATCGCCTTCGGGAAGGTATGGTCCTCGAACCAATCGGCGATGTTCGGCAGCACGCGGTCGCGCACGAACGCGCGGACGGTGTCGCGGATCAGCCGCTCGTCGTCGGTCAACAGGGCGTCGATACCGAGGAAGTCCGTCGGCGAGGGTGCCGGGACGTGCGCGCGGTGGCCGTCGGGGCGGGCGGTCGTAGCCATGTGAGGCGCTTCGGGCGCTCCGGGGACGGTCCTTGGACCGTCAGGCGAAGGTGTCGATCAGCATTCCGATCCCGAGCCGCATCGGGTGCTCGGGCTCCGACGGCTCGACCGTGACCGTGACGCGCCGACGGGACGGCGTGCGCGCTTCCGTAGGATCCACCGGGCGCGCTGCGGCTACGGCGGATGCAGCGCGGAGCAGGGCGGGCGGTGTGCTCTCCGGGATCGCCGGCGGACACCCGATCGGAAGCATGTGGATAACGTTTCCGCTTCGCGCGGCTCCGCACCGCAAATGCCCGAAAGACCCATGAACGGCTAGCGCTCGGGGGCCGAAACGGCGCATTCGTGCGGTCCCTTGTTTCCGCCGAGAACGTCGTGATACGGTCGGTGCGAGATGGTCGAGACACAGATCCCGCGCTGGATCACGGCGCTGGACGAACGGAAGCCATACATCGAAGTGCTCGACGGCGAAAGGCTGCCCGGCGTGAGCCCGGACAAGGCTCATGGGCGCCTTGCCGTCCGCATTGCCGCGCAGCTCGACCAGTGGGCGGGCGATCGCGGCAGCGTCAGCGTCGAAGTGCGGTTTTACTTCCTCCTCCCCGACGGCAAGTGGTCCGCGCTACTGCCGGACGTCGATTACACGTCGTTCGCGCGCGTGCCGAACTCTTCGGACGACTCTTCGCAGCGCCCGCGGGTGGCCCCGACATCGCCGTAGAGATCCTCTCACCCGGCGATCGTCCCGCTCGAACGGCGCGAAAAGTGGAGACGTACTTGGCCTTCGGCGCGACGGTGGTGGTCGTGCTGCATCCGATGAAACGCCGGGTGCGTTTGCATTGGGCCGACGGTACGATCGAGGACCGTGAGGCCCGCAGCTCATGGACGCTGGAGCCGTTCGACGACCTACTTCTCGACTGGGAGAAAATTTATCACGGCATAGCGTAGCCGCCGCGCCCCGCGGCTGCTCCGCACGGGCGGCGCGATTCCGAGCGACTCGCCGTAATACGCCGTGAGCCGGCCGTAGATGCGGCGCTCCGACCATCCGTTCTGGCGAAGCAGCGCGACGAGCGCGTCGTCCGGGACGTCACGGCCTTTCGCTGCTCGAATGAAGCAGTCGAGATCGTCGGCCGTGGGCGCATGCATGGTGCTCATGCCGCCAAGATATGGTCTGACCCCGCGGGCCCGCATCCGTAGAACTACGGATCGTCCGAAACGGCCGCGTTCGTGCGGCCCCTTGTTACCGGCGGAAACGTCGTGATAGGGTCAGTGTGAGATGGTCGAAACAAAGATCCCGCGCTGGATCACCGCGCTGGAAGACGAAAAACCGTACATCGAAGTGTTGGACGGCGAAAGGCTGCCCGACGTGAGCCCGTACGACGTTCACGGGTTTGTCGCGCTTCGGGTCGGAACGCAGCTCGACGAGTGGGCGGGCGATCGCGGCAGCGTCGGCGTGGAAGTTCGCTTTTACTTTCAGCGCCCGGACGGCACATGGTCGTCTTTGCTGCCTGACGTCAAATACAGCTCGTACGAGCGTATTCCGAACAGCATGGATGACAGCTCTCAGCGCCCACGAGTCGCTCCCGAAATCGCCATCGAAATTCTTTCGCCGAGCGATCGGCCCGGGCGCACGCAGCGAAAGGTTCAAACCTACCTCGATTTCGGAGCGACCCTTGTGGTCGTGCTCCATCCGACCGAGCGCCGCGTGCGCCTGTATCGCCGCGACGGCAGCGTCGAAGAGCGGGAGGCCCGGGGAGCGTGGACGCTGTCGCCGTTCGACGACCTTGTCATCGACTGGGAGCGCGTCTACCGCAATATCAATCTGATCCGCTGATGGGTTCGCCTTGGACACGCCGATACACGGCTTGCGTGCGCGCGTCGAAGCAGCAGAAGAGCACACGCTGCGGCGTCGCGTGCTCGCGTAGGAAGTCGGACACCGTCGCGATCGCGATCTCGGTCGCCGCTTCGAGCGGGTAGCCGTAGACGCCGGTGCTGATTGCGGGGAACGCGACATCGCGGGAGCCGAGCTCCTCCGCGGCGCGCATCGATTCGCGATAGGCGCTCGCCAGCAGTTCCGGCTCGCCGTGGTCGCCGCCACGCCAGATGGGGCCGACCGCGTGGATGACGTGCTTCGCCTTCAGCCCGAAGCCGGGCGTGACGCGCACAGCGCCGGTGGGGCAGCGGCCGATGGCTCGGCAGGCGTCCAGCAGTTCCGGCCCGGCGGCGCGGTGGATCGCGCCGTCGACACCGCCACCGCCCCGCAATCCGCTGTTGGCCGCGTTCACGATCGCGTCGACGTCGAGCTCGGTGATGTCGCCGCGCACGATCTCGATCCGTTCGGGCTCGGTCGTCATGCTGCGCCTCTTCCCGGGGACGGCTGCGGCTCACCCTTCGACGGGCTCAGGGTGACATCGGGGCCGGCTCAGGCGGTCATTTGGTGCGGTTGCTCGACGGAGCTCGCAAACGCCGGGCCCCGTGGAGCGCGTCCGTCCCGCAGGTTGACGAAATGGCACGATCCCGGTACACTGTTCCGGTTGTGGTCCACGCCGGGCCGCCCGCGAGGCATGCCCGGCGAAAGGTGTAACTGATACGCCAGGACCCGTGGATATCCGTAAGGGATCGATCAACGTGAAGAACATCATCGGCCGGAAGGTCGGGATGACCAGCGTGTTCACGGGCGACGGCCGGAGCGTTCCGGTCACCGTGATCCAAGCCGGTCCGTGCACCGTGGTACAGAGGAAGACGAAGGAAACCGACGGCTACGACGCCGTCGCGCTCGCGTTCGGCGACGTCAAACCGTCGCGCCTGAGCAAAGCGCTCCAAGGACACTACAAGAAGGCCGGGATCGCGCCGAAGCGCGACGTCCGCGAGTTTCGCACGGGGATCGATGGCGTCGAGCTCGGCGCGACGGTCACCGTCGACGGCTTCGCCGCCGGCGACCGCGTCGACGTGCAAGGGATCTCGAAGGGCCACGGCTTCGCCGGCGGCATCAAGCGCTGGAACTTCAGCGGCGGCGGCGCGAGCCACGGCTCGATGATCCACCGCCAGCCGGCCTCGAACGGCGACACGAACGCCGGCCACACGCACCGCGGCAGCCGCCGGCCCGGCCACTACGGCGTCGACAAGGTGACGCACCAGAACTTGGAAGTCGTCCGCGCCGACGCCGAGCGCAATCTGCTGCTCGTGCGCGGTCCGGTCCCCGGCCCGAAAAACGGGCTGGTAATCGTGCGGCAGTCGGTCAAGGCGAAGGTGAGCGCGTAATGGCCCAGGTCATCGACGCGAAAGGGAAGCCCGTGCGCGAAGCCGAGACGCCCGCCGCGTTCGCCGCGCCGGTCGAAGGGAAAGCGAACGCCATCTTCCGTGCCGTCTTCCGCGAGCTGGCGAATCCGCGCGCCGGGACGGCGTCGACGAAGAAGCGCGACGAAGTCCGCGGCGGCGGCAGAAAGCCGTGGCGCCAAAAGGGAACCGGCCGCGCCCGCCAGGGTTCGATCCGCTCGCCGCAGTGGACGCACGGCGGCGTCGTCTTCGGCCCGCAGCCGCGCTCGTACGTCTCGAGCCTGAACAAGAAGGAACGCCGCGTCGCAATGCGCGCCGCGCTGGCCGACAAGTTCCAGTCCGGCGGCGTGACGGTGCTCGACACCACGAAGCTCGACCTGACGAAGACGAAGGCGCTCGCCGCGCTGCTGTTCGGCTCCGCGAACGCCGCGAAGACCGGCCCCAGGACGCTGGTCGTCTTCGCGACCGACGAGCTGGCGACGGTCGGCACGTCGCTGCGCCGCACCGGCCGCAACCTCGAGCGCGTCGATGTGACGCACACCGGCGAGCTCGACGTCAAGGACGTCGTCGGCTGCGGCCGGCTCGTTCTCACCATCGCCGCGCACGACGCCCTCTCGGCGAAATACTCCGGAGAACCGGCAAGCTCAGCCCTTCGACAAGCTCAGGGTGACAAGGGATAATGGAAGCTAGAGACGTCATCATCGCGCCGCTGATCACGGAGAAGTCGATGGCGGGAACGCTCGTGCAGCAGTACGCCTTCGAGGTGAACCCGCACGCGACCAAGACGCAGATCAAAGCCGCGGTCGCCGAGATCTTCGGCGTTACGGTGCTGAAGATCAACACCGTCAACGTCGGCGGCAAGAAGAAGTACTTCGCTCGCCGCGGCCGCCGTTCGTCCGGCGTCCAGTCGGACTGGAAGAAGGCGATCGTCACCATCGCGCCGGGTCAGAAGATCCAACTCGGCGGCGTCAACTACTTCGAGCA
>DATHLN010000012.1:0-13729 GCA_035488115.1 Candidatus Limnocylindrales bacterium
ACGAGCTACGATGATCCCGGCGTATTCCAATACCTCAGCTACTCGTATTGTCGTTTCGTATGCCTCGCGCGTCGTAAGCTGGCGTAAGACGACGTTCGCGGCATTTTTGTTGCGCTTGATCTCATCGGCGAAATGACTCGCGATAAATTGAGTATCGCCACTTTCCGGTCGCGCCCTGTAGATGGTTCTCAATAGCGCTCGGGCGATCGCGCTGAAGAGCCAAAGTGGAAGCGGGCGACGTGCATAGCCTACGTCGGACTCACCGAGCTCACCCATCCGCCCCGAGTTACTCAAGTGGGCTATTTCGTCCTGGCGCTGGTGAGCGCATGTTGCGCAACGGCGCGGATGCCTTGAAATGGTCGACACTGGGGTGAGCCATCTCGGCTTCCGCTGCGTGCGGCGCGCGTAAAAAGCAGCTAGCCGCCGGAGCGGCTAGCTGCGCGGAGTGCGAAGGCCGGGCGGTCTAGTGCCGGCCGGCGGCGAGGATCTGGATCGCCTCCATGACGATGCCGGTGCGGCCGCCGCGCGGGGTGCACGAGTCGCGGGGAACGCCTCCGAACACCGGGCCGATTCCGCCACCGAGGACTCCACTCGGGATCCGCTCGGTCCAGCCGCCGTTCGGGTTCGTCGGCGGCGTGCGCTGCGCGCCGCTCGGGGCGCCGGTGTCGCGCGGCGTCGAGGAGGTCGGATACGGCTCGGGTCCGCTCGCCGGCGTGGTCGCGTTCGTCGTCGAGGCGGACGTCGCGGTTGCGGCCTCGGTCGACGAGGACGGTTCGCTGCGCGGGTGCGTGCGCGAAGCCGGGTGGGTCGCCGCCCAGGCGGCGAGCTGATCGGCCGCCGTGCGCGGCGCGCTCGCGGGCGCCGTGTGATGGACCACGACCGGCGCCGCGGCGTGGTGCCGCACGGCCTGAGGAACCGGACTCGCGACCGCGTGATGCGCGGCGGTCGCGTAGTGCGCGGCGCGCGCGGGCCGCGGAACCGGCGCGACGTACGTCACCGCGGCACGATGCGTGACGCCGACCGGCTGCGCGCCAGCGGGTTGTGCGATCGCGTGGTGCGCGACCGGTGCGGCGTGGTGCGCGGATGCGGCGCGGCGGCGCGGCGCGGTCGACGCGTGGCGCAGCGGAACCGGTGCCGGGACGGCGGCTCGCGGTGCGGCGGTTTGCGGCGCATCCGCATGACCGCGCCTGAGCTCGTTGCCGAAGTAACCGGCGGCGACAGCGAGCGCGGCGGTCACGGCGATGATCGCGGTGCCGAAGCGGCGCGTCGTCCACGCGAGCACCTCGCGCTCCGTCCGCGGCGGCGCCTGCGGGAACAGCTCGGGATTCTCGCGCGCGAGGCGCTCGGCGAGGATCGGATCCTCGAGCGAGGCGAGACGTTCGAGCACATCGGGCTCGAGAACGTCGAGTTTGGAGGGTAGCTCAATCGCCATGGTATGCCCTCGTTTTTCGCGCGCGTGTTAGATGAAACGCTACGCAGCGGAGCTTAGACGCGACTGAGATCGAGCCATCTATTCTTCGCCGTCGTAGTAGTCGATCGGCTCGGAGCGGAGCGCGCGGCGCTCCGGAATCCGCACCGTCCACTTGTTACTGTCGGGGAAGTGAGCGTACTCGCCCATCGGGTTGTCGGCGACGACGTAGACGACCAGATCGTCGGCGCCGTCGTTGACGAGCTGGTGCGGCTCGCCGGGGCGGAACACGAACGCGTCGCCCGCCTCGATCGGCGTTCTGCCGTCGGCGTCGCGCGCGGTGCCGCGGCCCGAGATCACGTGATAGAACTCCCACTGCGCGCTGTGCGCGTGGAACGGATACGGCGCTTTTCCGGGCGGTATGCGCAAAATTTCCACGTCGAACGGATGGCGCAGGTTGACGTCGGTCGATGTCGGATCCCGCCCGAGCGCTTCAGAGACTTGCTTGCCCGCGCCGGCGAATTTCCCGCGCGGCGAGCTCCACGTGAACTCCTCGAGCGCGTTCGTGTTCACTTTGCGCATGCGGCTCACCGCAGCGCCGCGCAGCGCGGGTCGTCGCGCAGGACGCGCTTCGCCGAGGCGGGATCGCGCGCGAGGCGCGACGGCGGGCGGATCGGGCGCGGGGCGAAGTTTCCGCCGCAGTTCGGGCAGCGGCCGCCGAGCACGGTATTCACGCACGACGCGCAGAACGTGCACTCGTACGTGCAGATCATCGCATCCCGAGCGTCGGGCGGAAGATCCTTGTCGCAGCACTCGCAGTTGGGACGGAGCTCCAGCATCATCTCGGCTCCTTCCGAGCGCGCGGGCGACCCGCCTGTGGGCGTGCGCTGATGGCCGCCGCGCTGCGCTTCGGCGAGCTGCTCCGCGGCGGTGAGGAGCTCGTCGAGCGCGGGAAGCGGCTCGCCGGCGGGCTCGCGCGGCTCGGCGTGCGCGAAGGCGACGTGGTTGCGGTGCTATTGCGCAACGACCCGGTCTACGCCGACATCATTCACGCCTGCCGCATCGGCGGGACGTACTACTGCGGGCTGAACTGGCACTTCACCGCCGCGGAGCTCGCGTTCATCCTGAGCGACTCCGGCGCGCGCGTCGTGATCGGCCATGCCGATCTGCTCGAAGCCGCAGCCGATGCGCTGCCCGACGGGATTCGTGTGCTCGCCGTCGGCGAGGGTTCGGCGTTTCCCGATTACGAGGCGTGGCTGCGCGAGCAGCCGCGCTACGACGGTCCCGCCGTTGCGCCGCGCGGGCACATGAGCTACACCTCCGGGACGACGGGGCGGCCGAAGGGCGTGCGCCGTCTGCCGGTCCCGCTCGACGAGCTTCCGAAACAGCAGGCCGCGATGCGCGAGATCGTGCGCGCGGTGTACGGGATCGAAGACGGTTGCCGCACGCTGCTCTCCGCGCCGCTCTACCACAGCGCGCCCGCGTCGATCGCGCAGAACACGCTCGTGTACGGCGAGCTGCTCGTGCTCGCGCCGCGCTTCGACGCGGAGGAGACGCTCGCGCTGATCGCGCGGCATCGCTGCGACGTCGCGTATCTCACGCCGACGATGTACGTGCGGCTGATCCGCTTGCCGGACGAGACGTGGCGTAAGTACGATCTTTCCTCGCTGCGCTTCGTTGCGTCGACGGGTGCGCCGTGCGCGCCGGAGGTGAAGCGCGCGATCATCGCGCGGCTCGGCCCGGTCGTGCACGAGACGTACGCCTCGACCGAGGCCGGCTTGATCACGCTCGCGACCAGCGCCGACGCGCTCGCGCGGCCGGGGACCGCGGGGCGCCCGGCCGGCGGCGCGGAGCTGCGCATCGTCGGCGACGACGGGCGCGAGTGCGGGCCGAACGAGATCGGCGTCATCTACGCGCGCCAGCCGGCGTACCCGGACTTCACCTACCAGAACGCGCCCGAGGCGCGCCGCGCGATCGACCGCGACGGGATGATCACGCTGGGCGACATGGGCTATCTCGACGCGGACGGCTATCTCTTCGTCTGCGACCGGGCCGCCGACATGGTGATCTCGGGCGGCGTGAACATCTATCCGGCCGAGATCGAGCACGCGCTGCTGCGCGTCCCCGGCGTCCTCGACTGCGCGGTCGTCGGGCTCCCGGACCCCGAGTACGGCGAGCGGCTCCACGCGGTGCTGCAGCCGGCCGACGGCGCGGTCCTCGACTCCGAGGCGATCCGGGCCCAGCTCCGCGGCGTGCTGGCCGGCTTCAAGGTCCCTCGGACGTTCTCGACCACCGAGGCGCTGCCGCGGGACGACAACGGCAAGGTGGCCAAGCGGCGGGTCCGGGCGGAGCTTCTCGCCGCGGGGGCTTGACAGCCGCGTCGGTTTGCTATTGTATTAGCACATTAGTATAATCAATGCCCGCGGAGGCCCGGAGATGCCAGCCGTCCTGACGGTCGACCCGCGCAGCGGAGTCCCCATCTACATGCAGATCGTCGAACAGGTCAAACGGTCCGTCGCGCTCGGCGTGCTGGTCGGGGGCGAGCAGCTTCCGACCGTGAAGCAGCTGGCGCTGGATCTCACCGTCAATCCCAACACCGTCGCCCGCGCGTACCGCGAGCTCGAGCGCGACCAGATCATCGACACGGCCGTCGGCCGCGGTTCGTTCGTGCGCGGCAACGGCGCGGCGACGTCCTCGTCGGCCGCCGCCGGAGACGTCGTTTCGCGAGCGCTCGCCCAAGCGGTGCGCGAGGCGAAGTCGGTCGGATTGCAGCCGGAGCAGATCCGGTCACTTTTCGAGGCCGCGCTCACGCGGTGGTTCCGGGAGAACGCATGAGCATATCGATCGAGCACCTGACGAAGCGCTACGGGCGTTTCACCGCCGTCGACGACGTCAGCATCGAGGTCCCGGACGGTTCGGTCTTCGGCCTCCTCGGCCCGAACGGCGCCGGCAAGACGACGACCTTCAAGTGCATGCTGGGCCTCGCCGCGCCGACCTCGGGGACGACGCTCTTCGACGGCGCGCCGCTGACGCGCGCGGCGTTCCAGCGCATCGCGTACGTCGCCGAGCGCAGCGCGCTGTACGAGTGGATGAGCGGGCGCGAGCACCTCGAGATGCAGCGCAAGACCTTCGCGCGGTTCGACGCCAAGCGCGCCGCCGAGCTGATGGAGCTGTTCTCGCTCGATCCGCGCAAGCGCGTGCGGCGGCTCTCGAAAGGGATGCGGACCGCGCTCTCGGTCGTGCTCGCCTTCGCGATCGATCCCGACATCCTGATTCTGGACGAGCCGACCAGCGGGCTCGACCCGCTCAACCAGCGCGCGGTGCTGAAGCTGATCATCGACGCCGCGGCAAGCGGGAAGACGGTCGTGTTCTCCTCGCACCAGATCGGTCAGGTCGAGAGGACCGCCGATCACATCGCGGTGCTCAAAGCGGGGAAGGTCGCGCTCTCCGGCGCGGTCGACGATCTGAAGGCGGGCGCGAAGATCGTCGAGGGCGTCTTCCCGGCCGACGCCGTCGCGCTGAACGGCGTCGCGACCGACGCGCGCGTCTCCCGCGTCGAGCAGACCGGGCGGATCGTGCGGCTCACCGTGAGCGGCGGGAGCGACGAGCTCGCGCAGAAGCTCAGTGCGATGGGCGCGCAAGGCGTGCGCATCGTCGATCTCAACCTCGAGGACATCTTCCTGAACGCGGTCGATCCCTTGCACCAATCCGTCGACGTCGTGGAGCGCGCGTGATGCCGTACTTCGTTGAATACCTGCGCGCGACGCGCGCGCTGCGCATCGTCGGGATCATCCTCGGCGTGATGCTGATCGTGGGCGTGTGCTTTCGGCTGTACTTCATCAACGGCACCACGCCGGAAGCGTACGTCTCCTCGATCGAGAACTCGCCGACCGCGCACGTCACGCGCACGCAGCTTCCCGACGGCGGGACGCAGGCCGTCGTCGACGATCCGAAGCGGCAGCTTCATGCGGTCATCGTGCACCACGGTCGGTCGTTCCAGATGAAGCTCTCCGAGCGCGGCGCGCCGCAGGGGATGCACAACCACGTCTCGATGGGCAACACCAGCACCGAGCGAAGGACGCACGACGGCGTCACGACCACGGAGATGTCGTACGAGCCGGGATCGCAGATGCAGTGGGGGATCCTGTTCCTGATCAGCGCCGGCATGGGGCTGCTGGTTGCCACCATCCTGGGCGGGCCGCTCGCGAAGGAGAACGACGGCCATCTCGAGCTGGCGTGGACGAAGCCGATCTCGCGTGAGGCGTACGCGCTCTCCGCGGTGGCGGTCGACGGTCTTGCCATCGTCGCGTCGCAGTTGCTGACGATCGTGCTGATTCTGATGACAACCGCGATGTGGACGACGCCGACGCTCCATCTCGAGGACGGTGGCGGGTGGCGAATCGCGCTCGGGCTGCTCGCCCCGATGGCGTGGTACGCGTTTCTGACGACGGTCACCGCGTCGCTGAAGCGGGGGCCCGGGACCGCGATCGGCGTCGCCTGGGTCCTCGCGATCATCGTACCGGCCCTCGGCGGGCAGATCGCCGAGCATGCCGACGCCGCGACGCTGCTGCAGGCGCTCCACCCGATCACCGCGACGCTCACGTATCTCGATCCGATCGCGTACATCTGGTTCCCGCGCAACCTGGACTTGGCTCGCTTCGCCGGACAGGGCGCGAACACGGCCGCATGGCTCGTGGGGCTGTTGGTCGCTTACGTCGCGCTCGCGGTCGCGCAATGGCATCGCGCCGAAGCGTGAGCCGAAGCGGGGGGCGGGCGCCGCTCCTTGAAGTGAGCGCCCTTCCCAACTCCGAGCGGAGGAGAGCAGCATGCGTGTCGGATCGTTCGTCGCCGTCGCCCTGGTCGCGCTGAGCTTGCCGGGCGCGGCGCTCGCGCAAGGAACGCCGCCCGCGCCGCCGGCGCCTCTCGCGCCTCCCGGCACGGACGGACAGCGGCTCAACGTGCCGGCGGTGTTTCGGCCGCGCGTCGTGGATTCCGCGTTCGCCCTTGGCGCGGCGTATCGCGAGATCGGGCGCGCCGAGAACGCCGGCGCGACCGGACACTACATCGACGCGTCGCGCACGCACTACCGCTCGGCGATCGCGCGGCACAGCCGCAACGACGACCGCGGCGCCGCCGCCGAAGCGCGGCTCGCGCAGGATCTCGCGCGCGTCGCGCTCGACGAGCGCGGGCCGAACGCGCCGACGGGTCCGCGCGACGTACCCGCGCCGCCGACGCCGCGGCCGGTCCCGAACGGCGGTCGCGATGGCGCGATGATGATCGGCGGCGAGCCGCGCACGATGCCCGGGATGCCGCCGGGCGGGATGCCGGGGTTCAGTGACATGCGCGTGATGCGCATCGGCGCGGACGGCGGTTTCGGAATGCGGCGCGGCGGTGGGTTCGACGCAACGGAGCTCGCGGAGATCTTGAAGGTCGAGACCGGTCCCGAAGCGCGTCAGCTCGCGCAGAACGCGGTCGACGCGAACTCGGCCGCGCAGCGCGCCGCGCTCGCGGGGAACGTCGACGAAGCGGCGCGGCAGTCGCGCATCGGCGGCGATCTCGTCGCGGCGGTACACGATCTGGCCGCGCTGAACCATCCGGATTTCGGGCATCCGCAGATCCGCATGCGGACGATCGGCGACCAGATCTTCATCACACAGCCGCAGTAGCGCGGGAGCGGACGGTGAGCGGGGCGCTGGCGGGAGTCCGCGTCCTGGATCTCTCGCGGCTCGCGCCCGGGCCGTATTGTTCGCTGCTGCTCGCCGAGCAAGGCGCTGAGGTGATCGTCGTGCGCGGCGGGCGCGGCTCGACGCCGATCGCGGCGCTCGCGCGGGGGAAGCGGCTGGTGACGCTGGATCTGCACGATCCGCTGGGGCAGTCGGCGCTGCGGCGGCTGGTGCGCGATGCGGACGTGGTGATCGAAGGCTTTCGGCCGGGCGTTGCCGCGCGGCTCGGCGCGGGATACGAGGAGCTCGTGCGTGAGAACCCGCGGCTGGTGTATTGCTCGCTGACCGGTTATGGGCAGAGCGGTCCGCGCAGCGGCGAGGCGGGGCATGATATCAACTACCTCGCGGTGAGCGGCGTTCTCGGTGCGCTCGGGCCGGCGGACGGCGATCCTGTTCCGCCGTTGAATCTGGTGGCGGATTTTGGCGCGGGTGGGATGGCGGCGGCGTTCGCAATCGCGGCGGCGCTGTTCGAACGCGAGCGCACGGGGCGCGGACGGTATCTCGACGTCGCGATGGTCGACGGGTGCGTGTCGATGATGGCCTTCCACCGCGCGGCGTGGCGCACCGCCGTGATGCCGAGGCGCGGTGAGGGTTTGCTCGGCGGGCGCGCGCCGGCGTATCGTACGTATCGCTGCAAGGACGGGCGGTACGTGGCGGTCGGTGCGCTGGAGCGTCCGTTCTTCGAGACGCTGTGGCGAACGGTCGGGCTTGCCGAGCCCGCGCCGGATCAAGACGATCCCGGCACGTGGGCTGAGACGGTGCGCGTGCTCGATTCGGCGTTCGGGCGCGCCGATCGCGATCAATGGAGCCGGCGATTCGCGGGAGTCGACGCGTGCGTGACGCCGGTCCTCGAGCCGGACGAAGTCGACGTTCCTCGCGGCGAACGTCCCGACGAAATCATCGATGAAACGGATGCGGTGCTCCGCGAAGCGGGCGCCTCCGCCGAAGAGCTCGCTGCCGCACTACGCGCACGTGACGAGAGCGACCACGAAAGCGCCGTATGGCCGCCGAAACGGGCTGGACCGTAACGGTGTTGAAGGGCCGAGCGGACTGCCAAAGTGACTCGCCCGACTAAATGTTGGCACCACGCCGGCCAAGAGTTGAGTCTTAAGCTTAAATTCTGCCCACCGCTTGCCAAGATTTAAGTTTAGGCCGCTCGCTACACAAACATTGCATCCCGCACGTGGAATACGCCCTTAATGCACGACGGGTCGGAGACGGCAATTTGGATGTGCGTCTTGGCGGCGAAGTCCGCGCCCTCGTACGCAGCTCCGCCTTCGATGAATACGCCTTTGACCGTTTGGATGGGCCCAATGTCAGCCGTACTTTCGGCGATGATGTGGGCACGCTTAATTACGGCACAGTCGAGATTGTGACGCATGCGGTCTTTAGAGTTGACGGGCATCGGGGCGCCCGACTTCTGGAACTCTTCGACAAGCACGGAATGGGCGACGCGGACGAGATCGATGCCGAGCTTCGTGGTAAGGTCCAAGCAGGCGCCAAAATCGATAACTGCGCCGACGACGAAGGGTTCCTTGATTCTTGAACCCTTCCGCTTCATGTGCTCGTAGGCGAACTCCAGGCCACGAGCCCAGTTGCTTTCCCAGAAGTAGATTCCCGGACCCAGCCAATCGTATTCGTTGTCGCTTGGCTTGAACTCCGCGCCCTCGACGAGCCGCTCGCCGATCTCGCGGTCACATCCGTGGAAGCCGAGTACGAACGATGAAGAGAGCCGATGCACCCGTTGCTCGGCTCTTGGTTAGCGGTTGTAGTTCTTTGTCAGGCGTCCGGATTTGGTTAGGATACCATCGCGGACGAGAGCTGCCTTCGCTGTCTTTTTCGACTTCAAGGTGCGTGCGCTATAGGTCTGCGCGGCCTTTTTGAACTTGCCGAGTAGATCCGGATCGTCGAGGTTGAAGCGGCTCACCATGCTCCGGCATGAATTCCCCATCGTCGCGCTTGCCTCCTATGCGACCGCGTTGCCCAAGCTTTCTCCATAGTGTACCCATCGGCAATGTCGCGGCGGTATTGACGACCGCGCGGCGAGAGGCGCGCAAGTGCCGGGTCGTACGGCACCGAGCACATCTTGGGGCGTTCGTTTGCCGACGCCGTAGTCCGCGGCGGATCGGAAGTCGCCGCATAGGAGACCGCACGGCGTGCGTCATGGGCGTCAGCTCGGTAATCGGTCAGCGCGTCGCAGATGACGTACCAAGTTCCGGACGGCGCCTTCACGCGGCAGATCTTGTACCGCTTGTCCGCGGGGTCGCGCATGACGCTGAGAACGGTCACGCGCATGCCGCTGATCAATGGGCGCATTTGTCCGGACCGCTTCATCGCTTGGTACGTCGGACGCAGGCACTCGTAGTCACAGCCCGCCCGGCCGTCCACCTCGTAATAGCCCTGGTAGGCGCCAATCGTGGCAAAAGCGGGGATGGCGTCCCGACCCGATTCGCACATTGCGGCCGCTTGACCGAGCGTAAGGATCGCCGTGGAGATCTCACCGCAGTGAATCGTCGTCGTGTACGGAAGCCGCGGTGCAGCACCGGCTGGCGCGACGGTCGATGCGAGCGCGGAAGCGACCGCGAGAACGGACACATTTCGGAACGTCACTGAGCTCCTCCAGCAGCTGGCTGCGGCCGCTGGCGCTGGTTGGCTACTGCCCGGAATCGGTCCTGTACGAAGAGCGGTTTCCAGTCAGCTTGCCGCGAACCTCACCGACGAAGAGCGTCGCCTCGTGGCGTCGAAAGCTCGCTGGAATCGGCTCGGGAGCTACCACCATGTCGAATGACCTTGTGTACATTTCGGATCTCATCATCGAGGATACGGAGCTCTTATCGACGCTGCTCTTAATCAACGATAAGGTGATGTTGCCTCATCCGTACGATATTGATCCCGCTGCTAACAGGCTGATCTCTTGGCCATTCGACAAATTGCCGTACCTCGAATGGGAACAAAACCGCTATACCTCGTGGAAGGAGAAGAATCAAACGCTCTTCGCGAAGGATATTCTGAGCGTGCTCCCGCCCCCGATCGAGGCGGATAAACTGCCGGCTAACGTCGACGGTCGCCTGCGTGAGCAGCTCGGCATAACTTCTACGCTTCTTGCGTCATCATTCGCACTCGACGGAAGTTTGGCGATTGCGATGCACGCGCTTTTCGCCGATACGCGAAGTGTCCCGGAGTTCTCGTCCGAGAAATCGATAAGCCGAACCGTAGCAGCCCTCGGACGAGCAACGTTTGTTCGGCGTTATCCGAAGTTGCCGGGGTTGACTGCAGATCAGATTTTGGAACTGCGTTCCGCCACTGAGCGGTATCGAGAGGGCTTCCGGCTCTACCTAACAAGCCTTACAGAAAAAGTCGAAAACCGTGAAGCTTCAGGCAGTGCGGAAGAAACTGCGGCGCTGCAAACATTCGAACAGACGATCGAGCCGGAAGTTCAGGAGTATCTGCGCCGCGAGCTCCCCGACCGAATCCGGTGGTGGGCGACAATAGTGCGAACGATAGCATCGGAGAGCGTGGCGTTGCTTACTATTGTGACGAATCCGTGGTCGCTTGAAAATTATCCCAAGCTGGTGGAAAATCCGGCAGCCTTATTGGAAACCATGGCCAGTAGGGCTAGCGAGCGTGCCAGTAACAAGCATCAAGCGTTTCAATATATCGGTAAGCTCGATCGAGTCGCCCATTAGCGGAGGGCGCATCGTTTACCCCGGCGCGCGCCGACGTTTCTTGATGTACGTTCAGAGAGCGCGACCGCTTCGGCCGCCCGTCACCCGATGGAGTCAACATCGAATGACAGCCGGCCAGTTCGACGCACGCGCGTCGAGGCACCCGGCGCGCATCCTTACGCCAGGATAGCCGTCGCCCCGTCACCAGAGCCGCATGGCTCCTCGGCCGATTCGTCCGCCGCGAGCCTGTCCACTACGACGGCTACGCCGCTCGGTTCGGCACACCGCTGCTGGTGTTCCGCAGCGACATTGCCGCGGTTCGGGCCGCTCGGATCTACCGCGGCACCGAGCTGCTCGGATGCGATGCGCCGTGAACAACAACGTCGTACCGTTCAAGGCTCCCGAGATGTTCGAGCCCTTCGGCATCGACTGGACGGACTGATTTCGCTCGTGCTGCTGGCTCTCGTCTCGCGCCGGCAAGGAGCCGTCGCCTCCGATTTGGCCGCTGCCGCCGACTTCGCCGAGGTCATGCTGGCGATGCAGCTGCACAAGCACGTGGACGACGCGCTCGTCGCCGTCAAGTCGTTCATCGAGAGCGGCGGGTCAGTGTGGGGGCCGTAAGGCCTTCATCGCTGAGTCGAGCGTGTCGAGGATCGGCGTGCGGGCCGTGATGCCGGCGATGCTGAGCACGCGCAGGATGCGCTGGTTGCGCGCCACGATCACGAGCTTGCCGTCATTGGCGGAGGTGCGCGACTCGGCGCGCATCAGCTCGCTGATCACCGTCGAATCGATGTAGCGCAGCTTCGTCAGATCGACGATGACGCGCGGATTGTCGCGCACGCGCTGGAACGCGAACCGCACGTCATCGCGCGTGCCGACGTCCTGCTCGCCTGCGAGCCGCACGATCGCCGGATCCCCGTCTGCGCGTTCGCCCACACCGATCACCCCTGCACCCCTGTGTCGCGGTGGTTCGGCAGGCGAGGGCGGTTCCCCGCAGCGACGCTTGGCTTACGTATCGCGCAGCCGGCGAATCCCCGAGGTGCGCGTGAATCCCGCGCGGATAATGGAAGCCTCGGCGCTCGACTCGCTGGCCGTTTTGATCGTCGTGCGCGCCGCGCCCCGCGACGCGGCGAACGCCGTTCGCGCGTGCAGCAGCGCCCGGTGGACGCCGCGGCGCCGGAACTCCGGCAGGACCGCGCCCGCGTAGAGAAAGCCGATCCCGTTGAACACCGCCACCGCGCCGGCCCCGGCAGGCACGCCGTCCACCTCCGCGACGAAGAGACCGTGGGCGGCCGCCGCGGAGAGCTCGTTCGAGCGGCGGCTCGGTTCGTCGGCTTCCTGGCCGTCCGCGAACGCGCGCGAGACGATGCGCACCCACGCGGCGCGGTCCTGGACGGCCCGGGTGACGATGCCGTTCGTGGCGGGCGGGGCCGGGATCGCGGCGGTCTCGTAGCGCGCGAGCACCGGCGGGCCGGGCTCGAACCCGCCCTCTTCCAACACCGCGCGGTCGCGCTCGTAGACGTCGTCTTCGAGCTCGAGCTGCGCCCGGGCGCCGCGGCGGGCGTAGAAGGCGCGCGCGACGTCGAGGTCGTCGGCGCGAAGCGGGCGGGCGGTCCCCAGGCCGAAGGCGATCTGGTAGTACGTGCCCTTCACGTAGATCGCGTAGCCGCCGGCGATCGAGACGGCGCCGTCATCGGCGGTCCCGGCGTCGATGTTGCGGTTGCGCAGGAAGGCCGCCCAGAACTGCGCCTCGGCTTGGTCGGCATTCATCGTTGACGCATGGGGGCGCCGCGTGATATAAGGTGCTTTGGCTCCAATGACCGCAGGTCGACCACCGGGTCGATAATGTGCGCTCCCACGAACGCACGCCTGCCGAGGATGCGCCTTCTGCCTGACGTCGTCGATGGGCTCTCACCCTTCGACAGGCTCAGGGTGACACCACGCTCAGGGGTGACACAAGGTATGCGCCTCGCCGTGTCGGCGGAGGCGTTTTTGTTTCCCCCTCGGAGCACACGATGCCGACCGCGAAAAAAGAAGCGACGATCGAAGAGCTCCGCGAGAAGATCGCGAGCGCGAAGAACCTGTTCTTCACCAACTACGCGGGTCTGACCGTCGAGCAGATCACGAAGCTCCGCAACGAGCTTCGCAAGGACGGGAGCACCTACGGCGTCGTGAAGAACACGCTCTTCAAGCGCGCTGCGGGCGACGAGCTCGCATCGCAGCTCGACGAGATCCTCGCGGGCCCGACCGGCGTCGTCTTCGCCGGCGAAGACCCCGTCGGACCGGCCAAAGCCATCAAGACGTTCTCGGACCAGACCAAACCGGTCGACGTCAAAGCCGCTTACATCGACGGAAAGCTCGTCGACGCGGCGCAGGTCCAAGCGCTCGCCGCGCTACCGCCCAAGATCGAGCTGCTCGCGAAACTCGTCGGGTCGCTCAAATCGCCGATCACCGGACTCGTCATGGTCCTGTCCGGCAACCAAAGCGGCCTCGTCCGCGTCCTCAATGCGATTCGCGAGCAGAAGAGCGCGGATCAGCCCGCTGCATAGACCAGGAGTCATATCGTCATGGCAGTCGCCGATCTCATCGATCAGATCGACAAACTCACCGTCCTCGAGCTCGCGGACCTCGTCAAGCAGCTCGAAGACAAGTACGGCGTGAGCGCCGCCGCGCCCGTCGCGGTCGCCGCCGCGCCCGCCGCCGCCGCCGCGCCGGCCGCCGAGAAGACCGAGTTCGACGTCATCCTCGAAGAGGCGGGCGCCGAGAAGATCAAGGTCATCAAGGCCGTTCGCGAAGTCACCTCGCTCGGTCTCACCGAGGCGAAGGCGTTCGTCGAGAGCGCGCCCAAGCCGGTCAAGGAAGGCATCGCCAAGGACGAGGCCGAGTCGATCGCCGCCAAGCTGCGCGAAGCCGGCGCTACGGTGTCGGTCAAG
>DATHLN010000013.1:0-24066 GCA_035488115.1 Candidatus Limnocylindrales bacterium
CAGAAACCCGCAGCGGAAGCCGAACCCGAGCGCGATCGAACTCTCCGGCTCGTAGTGCAGCGCCGAATCGTTGAGCGCGAGTTTTTCGAGCGCTTCGCGTAGATCTGAGACTTCGACGTCGGTGTTCGGGTACAGACCGCAGTACACCATCGGCACGATCGGCTTGTAGCCGGGCAGCGGCTCGGGGGCGGGCTTGGAGGCGTCGGTGATGGTGTCGCCGACGTCCACGTCGCCGAGCGACTTGATGTTCGCGATCACGTAGCCGACGTTGCCGACCGAGAGCGCATCCGTTTTGCGCATCTCCGGCTTGAAGACACCGACTTCGGTCGCCTCGTAGACGCGGCGATGCGCCATCGACATGAACCGCGAGCCGCTGCGCAGCTCGCCGTCGACGATCCGCACGTACGCGACCACGCCGCGGTACTGATCGAACTGCGCGTCGAACACGAGCCCGCGCAACTTGTCTTCGGCACCGCGTGGCGGCGGCACGCGCGTGACGATCGCCTCGAGGATCTCCTCGATCCCGATCCCCTCTTTCGCCGAGGCCGCGATCGCCTCGTCGCCCTCGATGACGAGCAGCTCCTCGATCTCGCCCTTCACCCGGGGAACGTCGGCCGCCGGCAGGTCGATCTTGTTGATCACCGGGATGATCGTGAGGTTCTGTGCCAGCGCGAGATGGTAGTTGGCGAGCGTCTGCGCCTCGATCCCTTGCGCCGCGTCGATCACCAGCAGCGCGCCCTCGCAGGCCGCGAGCGAGCGCGAGACCTCGGAGGAGAAGTCGACGTGTCCCGGCGTGTCGATGAAGTTCAGCTCGTACGTCTGACCGTCGCGCGCGGTGTAGGTCAGCGTGACGGGATGCATCTTGATCGTGATCCCGCGCTCGCGCTCGAGGTCCATCGCGTCGAGTAGCTGCTCTTCCATCTCGCGCTGCTCGACCGTCTTGGTGAACTCCAGCAGACGGTCGCTGAGCGTCGTCTTGCCGTGGTCGATGTGGGCGATGATGCAGAAATTGCGCACGTGCGCAGGCCCGCGCGCCGCCAGGGCGGGGTCGGTCTCGATCAAGGGTTCAGCCCGTGCACTGTCCGGTGGCGATCACGTTCGAGATCATCCGCATGACGAACTGCAAGATGATGAAGACGATCAGGAACGAGATGTCGATCCCACCGATCGGCGGGATCACGCTGCGCACCGGGACGAGCACGGGCTCGACGGCCATCGCCAGATAGTCGGTCCAGCGGCCGCGCAGGCTGGGCACCCACGAGACGACCGCGTAGACCAGCATCAGGAGCAGATAGATCAGGAACAGGTTCGAGAGAATCCGCCAAATCTCGCAGGGCAGCATCGTTCGTTATACGCCCGGCGAATCGGGAAGTGTCGCCAGGACCTTCTCCGGGACGCCGTGCAGGAACGGCTGCGGGTCGACCGGGTTGCCCTCGTACATGACCTGATAATGCAGGTGCGGTCCGGTCGACTCGCCGGTCGAGCCGACGTACGCGATCGGCGCGCCCTTCGTCACGCGCTGCCCGGCGGTGACCGCGACGCGCGAGAGGTGCGCGTACCAGGTGTGGTAGCCGTTGCCGTGGTCGATGTCGACCTTGATCCCGAAGCCGCCGTCCCACCCGGCGCTCGCCACGGTTCCGGCGGCCGCGGCGCGCACGAGATCGCCATAGTTCGCCTCGAGGTCGACGCCCTTGTGGAACTCGGGCCACGGGTTCGTCCGCCAGCCGAAGCCGGCCGCGATCCCGCCGCCGACCGGGTTCAGGGAAGGTATCGACGCGATCATCCGCTCGCGCGCGAGCGAGGCCATGCGGCGCAGGTTGAGCACGCGCATCGCGACGCTCTGCAGTTGCTTCGCGTCGTCGCTCGTCGCGGCCGATGCGCGCGCCAGCGTGCGCAGGCGCTGCTGCACCGCCGCGAAGTCCGCGGGCCGCGCGGGGCCGGCCGGCGCGAGCATCGCATGCTGCTTCTTCCCGCCGCGGTCGGCGCCGATCAGCCGCTTGATCTCGGCGTTCTCGCGCTGCACCGCCTTGAGCTGGTTCGCCAGCGCGTCGGCCTGCTTGTCGATCGACTGGAGCTTCGTCTGCTGCTCCGTCGTCACGGCCTGCAGCTCGCGCACGTTCGCCTCCGCGTTGCGCAGCTGCCAGCTGTGGATCCCGACCAGCGCCAGCGACGCCAGCAGCAGCGCGATCCCGGCGGTCGCCAGATGGCGCCGCGTGAACGCGAGCCGGTAGACGCTGTAGCCGCTCGGCGGGATGATCTTGATCAGGAACGTCTTCTTCGCCGCGTCGCTCACGTCGCTGCCGCCCGAGCCTTGGCGATCGCCGCCAGCTCTTCTTCGGAGGGGTCCTGCGCGGGCTTGAACGCCGCGACCGCTTTGCCGTACGTCCGCGTGTCCTCGCGCGAGTAGATGCTGCTGAGGACCACGCCGTCGCCGTCGCGGTTCAGCAGCGCCAGCGCGTACGAGAGATCGGAGCCGACGTCGCTGAACGCGTTGTAGCGGACGAAGCCGACGCGCGGCACCTCGGTGCGCGCGATCTTCTCGAGCGCGTCGAGCCGGCGCGCCGCGGCAGCGCGTTCCGTCGCGGCCGTCGACGCCTCGCGCTCGAGCGCGCCGAGGCGGTCGGTGGCACGTACCGCGCCACCGCCGAGGAGCTCATCGTGTGTGCCGAGCGCCGCTTGGAGCTTGCGAACGCGCGGGCCGAGGACGAACAGATGGTATCCGATCGTCACGACCAGCGCGCTCACCAGACCGGCGAGCACGGCCGATATCAGGTCGTTGTTCATCAGAGAAGAAACCAGGACGAGGGCCAGGTGGCTCGCGGCACACGATAGGAGTCCGCTTACCGTTGCTCCCTTCCGGGCCTGGCGGGGTTCACGGATTACCGTTGCGCGAGGCCCAACCCTCGTCGAGGCGGGCCTATCATACATATCCGGGCCCGGACCGGCAAGGTACGGAGTCGCTTTGCGGTGTCCACCGTGCGAAAAGCGACTGAGTGCCCGCTCGCTCGAAACTGCCGGCGCACAGCCACGAGCGACGCGGGCACGGAACGGCGGCGGGGGCCGCGAACGTAGAGCCTACGATGAACTCCGTATTCTCGCGTAGCTGCGCCGCCGCGCTCGGCACCGCGCTCCTGACCACGCTCCCGGTCGCCGCGCCGGCCGCGAAGCCGGCCCCCGCCGCGAAGCCGGCCTCCGTCCTCGCGGTCAACTGGTCGCTCACACCCGCGCAGATCGCTTCCTCGTGCGCGAGCTCGATCGCCACGATGAAGAAGCGCGTCGACGCGCTCGTCCGCGCCCACTCGGCGCGCACCTTCGCGACCGTGGTCGCGCCGCTCGAGACCGCCTCGGCCGACCTCAACGACGACCTGGCCGCGCAAGGCTTCCTCTACAACGTCGCGACCGACAAAGCGGTCCGCGCCGCGTCGCTCAAGTGCTCGACCGACGTCGGCAACGTGCTGAGCGAGATCACGGCGCGCCCCGACCTCTACCGCGCGCTCGCGGCCGTACAGGCGAGCGGCACCGCGCGCGACGCCGCGGACCGCAAGCTCACGCAGCTCTGGCTCACCGCGCTCAAGCGCTCCGGCGCCGGTCTCCCCGACGCGCAGCGACGCGAGTTCGTCGCGCTCCAGCAGAAGCTCACCAACGACCAGAACACGTTCCAGGCGAACCTCGGCAACGACGAGACGACGGTGACGATCACCGCCGCGCAGGCGCAGCCGCTCCCGGCCGACTTCGTCGCCGCCTCGCTGAAGAAAACCGCCGACGGCGGCTACACGGTCCCGGTGAACGAATCGACGATCGGGCCGTTCCTGCAGAACGAGACCGACCCGTCGGCGAGAAAAGCGTACTACATCGCGTACAACAACCGCGGCGGCGACGCGAACGTGAAGCTTCTCCAGGACGCGATCGCGACGCGCGACCGGCTCGCGCACCTGCTCGGCTATCCGACCTGGGCCGCCTACGTGCTGGCCGACCGCATGGCCGGGACGCCGCAGCGCGTCGAGAGCTTCCTCGCGCAGATCGACTCCGCGATCCTGCCGAGGGCGCGCCAGGAGCGCGACGAGGACGCCGCGCTCGCGAAGGCCGCCGGGCAGACGACGTTCGACCCATGGGACCAGACGTATTACGAGAACCAGCTGCGCAAGACGAAGTACGCCGTCGACCAGAACGAGATCAAGCAGTACTTCCCGGTGCAGCACGTCGTCGACAGCGTGCTCGGGATCTACCAGCAGCTGCTCGGCGTGCGCTTCACGCGCGCGAACGTCCCCGCGTGGCAGTCGCAGGTGCTCGCCTACGACGTCACCGACGCCGCGACCGGCAAGCCGCTCGGGCGCTTCTTCCTCGACCTCTTCCCGCGCCCCGGCAAGTACGACCACTTCGCGAACTTCCCGATCATCCCGCGCCGGGTGATGCCCGACGGGAGCGTGCGGCTCGCGGAAGGCTCGATCGTCGGCAACTGGCCGCAGCCCGCGCCCGGCAAGCCGGCGCTGCTGCAACAGGGCGACGTCGAGACGTTCTTCCACGAGTTCGGCCACAACATGGCGCTGATGCTCGCGAACGAGCCGTACGAGACGCTCACCAGCGGCTTCCGCCAAGACTTCGTCGAGGCGCCCTCGCAGATGCTCGAGAACTGGGCTTGGGATCCCGCGATCCTCAAGCGCGTCAGCTCGAACGTCAGCACCGGACAGCCGCTCCCCGACGATCTGATCCAGAAGATGATCGCCGCGCGCTACGTGCACTACGCGCTGCAGACCACGCAGCAGATCCTCTACGGCAGCGTCGACATGCGCTACCATACGATGAAGCCGCCGGTCGACACGACCGCGGTCTGGGCAGCGACCGTCGCCGCGACGACGCCGAACGCGTACGTCCCCGGGACGCACCCGCAATCGGAGTTCGGCCATCTGATGGGCGGGTACGACGCGGGCTACTACGGTTATCTGTGGTCGAAGGTGTACGCGCAGGACATGTTCTCGCGCTTCAAGGCGCAGGGGCTGACGAATCCCGCCGCGGGGATGGCGTACCGCAACGATATCCTGGCGCCGGCGCGGCTCGAAGAGCCGGATCAAGAGGTGCGCGCGTTCCTCGGCCGCCCGATGAATCCGAACGCGTTCTACCGCGAGCTCGGGATCTCGCCGCCGGCGAGCACCTCGCAACACTAAAACCTCTACGACCGCACAGTGTCCTGTCGCAGGATGCTGTGCGGTCGTGGCCGTAAAGAACACGCACTACCGGGTGTAGGCGAGCCCGCTCGGCTGAGAGGCCGACGAGGATGTTCGCCAACGAAACCTTTGGGACGGCGCGCGATGCCGCGCGCTGATCCCACGCGCTCGCCGTACTGCGCGTCGCGCCATCTGCTGCGCAACTTGGACGACGCGGCGGAGCTCCGGCGCAACCCCCTCGTGCGCGCGTGCTTCACCGCGGCGCCGGGTCGTCGCGACGTCGACACGACGCGAGCGCTCGACCGCGTGCGCGGAATCGTGCACGCCAGCCTGAACCGCTGTCGCGAGCGCGCCGCGAACGGCCGCGAGCACGCCGGGCTCGGCCGGATGCACGCCGCGCTGCTGCGCTGCGAGATCGACAAGCAGCCGCTCGCGGTCGTCGCCGCCGAGATGGGTCTCTCCGACCGGCAGGTGCGCCGCGAGCGGCGCGCCGCGCACGACGCGTTCCTGCGCGCGTTCAACGGCGCCTCGAAGGATGCGCCCGCGGCCGCGATCGTGCGCGACCGCGCGGCGCTGCGGATCGCCGAGGCGACGGAGCTGCACGAGCTCGGGCAGAGCGCGCTCGCGATGTCGGCCTGCGAAGGCGTGGCGAACGACGCACCGCTCCCCGAACGCCGCGTCGAGGCGCTGTGCCTCGCCGCCGAGATCGACCTCGACGCGGCGCGCTACGCCGACGCGTCGGCGCGACTCGCCGAGGCGACCGCGACCCTCGCCGCGCGCACGACGGTGCTCGACGCCGACGCTCGCGCGCTCGCGCACGAGCGCACCGATCTCGCGGCATGGTCGCTGCGAACGCTCACCGGCGTCTCGGCGGGCGTGGCGACGCCGCCGGCGCTCGCCGCCGCCAACGCGCTCGCGGCGGTCGCGCACGACGAGCCCCGGCGCGCGCTGCACGCGCGCGCACTGGCGGCGTACGCGCTCCAGCGCTGGGAGGTCGGGGACGCCGCACGCGGCAGCGAGGCGGTGGGACGCGCGCAGGAGCTCGTCGGCACGCTCGACCGCGCGCGCACGAAGGAGCGGCTCGCGGTGATGTTCGCCGATGCGCGGATCGTCGGGCTGCGCGAGCTCGACACGGACTACGAGCGGTTCCTCGCCGTCGAGGAGATCGCCGCGCGCCGCGGCCGGACGCGGATGCTGCTGCTCGCGCGCGCCGAGCGCATCCGCACCGAGCTGAACGCGCTCGGCGGCGGCGAACGGGTGCTGGATCGCATCCTGAGCCCGTTCGAGCCGGGCGTGCGGCGCTCGTTGCCGCTGGCGCTCGCGACCGTGGCGTGCATCGTCGCCGAATGCGAGCGCGACCGCGAGCGCGCGTTCGCCGCCGCCGATCTCGCCGAACGCCTGCTGCCGCCGCGCAATGCGATGGCGCTGATCGCGCGCGCGATCCGCGTGCGGCTGCTGATCGGCGCGGAGCGGATGGACGAGGCCGGCGAGCTCGCGCGCTCGCTGAAGAACGAGGCCGAGCGGCTCGGCAACGAGCGCGTGCGCGGGAGCGCGGCGCGCCACCTCGCCGCGATCGCGCTCGCCGAGCACCGGCGTGCCGACGCGAAGCGCCACGTCCGCGAAGCGCTGGCGATCCTCGAGCGCTACGGCACGCCGGCCTCGCTCGCGCACGCGCGCGAGCTCGCGCGCAGGCTTCGCGCCGGCTGATCCTTTCCGGCCAAGATCGCCTCGTTCACGGGGCGGCAACGAGTCGGACACGCGCACGTTCGCGTAATCACGCATCATGGTTGCACGACACCGTGCACCGACAGGAAGGACGCGAATGCTCAATCGATCCGCGCGTCTCGCACGACGCCTCTTCATCTCGTTCGCTCTGACGTTCGCCGGGTGTGCATTGGCGTGCGGATGCGGAGGCGGCGGCGGAGGCTCGCCGTCGCCGGCGTTCGCCGCGCCGACGCCGAGCCCGACGCCGGTGCCGACGTCGCCGCCGGCCGGGCCGGTGACGCTCTCGAGCGGCAGCGCGAACCTCTCGCTCGCCGGACAGACGGCGACGGTCACCGCGAGCGAAGCCGGCTACGCCGGACCGATCTCCGCCGACGCCGGCGCGTGCGCGAACGTCGCGAGCGTCTCGCCGCTCGCGGCGAGCGCGCCGGCGACGTTCACGATCACCGCGCAAGGCGCGGGCAGCTGCACCGTGGCGTTCGCCGACGCGTTCGGCCAGCACACGACGCTGAACGTCGGCGTCACGGTCACGCAAGGGAAGATCCAGTGAACGCGCGCAGTTTCGCCGCGGTCGCCGCGCCGGCGCTGGCGCTGGCCGTCGCGCTGAGCGGATGCTCGCGCGGCGCGCACGTCGTCCCCGTGCGAGCGAACGGCGGCGCCCCGAGCGCACAGCGCGTGCGAGTCGGCTTCACGATGCACTGGCCCGACCGCGCGCAGAGCGCGCGGCTGCGCCGCCCCTCGTTCGTCTCGCCGTCGACGGCGAGCGTCGTCGTCGAGGTGAACGCCGACGCACAGCCGGCCGGCCCGGTGACGTTCGCCAACGCACCGCCCGGCGGCGGGACGTCGACGATCGCGATCGACGCGCCGCCCGGCGCCGACGTCTTCGTGATCTCGCTCTACGACCAGCCCCAGACGGCCGGCGAGACGAGCGCCGCCGGCAACGAGCTGGGCCGCGTTCGGGTCGCGCAGACGATCGTCGCGAACGCGACGAACACGCTGAGCGCGACGGTGATCGGCACCGTCGCCGCGATCCGCATCGGCCCGCTTCCGAACCAGCCGAACGTGCTGCCGGTCGCGGGCGCGAACCCTGCGGCGTACGAGCTGGTCGGCCGCGATCCGGCGACGTTCGCGGTCGCGCCGCTCGACGCGGACGGGAACGCGATCGTGCAGCCCGACGCGCCGCCCGCGATCACGCTCGCCGCGAATCCGCGCGCGAACGGGATCCTGGCCGTCACGCCGGTCGCCGGAACCACCGACCGCTTCACCGCGCAAGCGCTCGCGGCGAACGCCACGACGTATCCCACCTCGTTGGCTGCGACCGCGACCGACGCGAACGGCAATCTCGCGACGAGCAGCACGGTCGTCGACGTGACGAGCGCGGTCTACGTCGCGTACGCGAACGGCGGCGCGCCCGCGATCGCGCGCTTCGACCCGCACGGCACGCCGCTGCCGCTCCCGGCCGGCGCGTTCGCTGGCCTCGCGAACCCGGTCGCGCTCGCGTACGACGCCGACGACCGCGCGATCTTCGTCGCCGACGGATCGCTCGGCAAAGTCCTCGCGTACGACGAGAACGGCGGTGCCCTCGCCTCGTATGCGCCGCCGGCCGTCGCCGGCGCGAACGGCGTCGCGTACGACCCGCACAACGGGAACGTCTACGCGACCGGCTCCGCCGGCGTCACCGTCTTCGCGCCGAACGGCGGACCGCCGCTCGGCGGCGCGCCCGCCACATTCGCCGCGACGAGCGCGCAAGGCATCGCGTTCGTCGCGTCCTCGCCGACCGCCGCGCTGAACGAGCTGGTCGTCGGCAACGCGTCCGCAACACCGCGGCTGGCATTCTTCACCGAGAAGGGGCGCAATGCCGGCGGTGCGCCGCTCAGCGCGGCGCCGATCGCACTCGCCTATGCGGCGCCCGTTTCGGTGAACCAGTCGCCGCAGACGAAGGCGCAGATCTACGTGACGAATGCGAACGGCGTCGCCGCGTACGACGCGTTCGGCAGCAACGTCTCGAGCGCTGCCGACACCGGCGCGCCGTTCGGGATCGCGGTCGATCCGAACGCCGGCCCGCCGCTCGTCGCGGAGCGCTCCGCCAACACGCTCACCGCTTACCTTCTCGATCTCGGAGCGACCGACCCGACGCGCTCGTTCACGACGCCGGCCGCGCTCGGCCTGACCCAACCGCAAGGAGTCTGCTTTGTCTTCTAAGCCTCTCGCCGCGTGCGCACTCGTGCTCGCGCTCGGCGTCCTCGCCGGCGCTGCCGACGCGCGCCCGTACCGCCGCCCCGCGTCGGTGCCGCACATCCCAGCCTCGCATACCGTCGCGTTCATGGGCTATCTGCACGACGGGCGCACCGCGACCGTCTACACCGACGGCCGGGTGACGATCGCGCCGGCGCGCGAGACGCAGAGCTCGCCGCCCGGACGTGCTGGGCTGATCGCGCGGCTCCGTGCGAACGGGACGCGCACGCCGGCCAACGCGCGCTCGATGAGCATGTACCTGCCGGTCTCGCGCTACGGCTTGCTCGACGACGACGTCCCGCCCAGCGTGCGGCGGCGGATCCTGTTCGACATCGAGCACCCGCCGCAGCGCTACGTCCCGGGCGAGGTGATCGTCGTCTTCAAGCCGGGCGTCACGGCGACCCAGGACAGCGCGGCGCTGACGCCCGCCGCGTCGCTCTCACTGCGGCGCTCGGCGCTGAGCAAGGGTGCGAACCTCACGCCCCACGCGTTCACCACCGACGCGCACACGAACCGTACGCTGATGACGCTCGGCGTCGACCGCGTCCAGCGGCTGTTCTCCGGCGTTCCGCGCGCTACGCTGAGCGCCATGCGCGGCCGCGCGGAGTCGCGGATCCGGCGCTCGCTGCTCGCCTACGACAACGCCTTCGTGCTGCGCGCGTCCGCATCGTCGGTCGAGCGAGCGGTCCGGACGCTGCGCGGTGAATCGTCGGTCGCGTACGCGGAGCCGAACTACGCCGTCTCGCCGATGATCGCCGAGCGCCGGCCCGTGCCGGCCGACGTACTGCGCGAGATCGCCGGCTACCGCCGCGCGACGCGCGCGTTCGGCCGCGCCACGCGCTCGACCGCCGCTTCGCATGTGCCGACCAACGCGGCCGTCTCGTTCAACGTGCAGGCGTTCCTCGATGCGCCGGGCGTCGACGCGATCGCCGCCTTCGACGAGATCGGCCAGCGCTTCGGCGAGCTCCCCGGGACCGGCGAGATCATCACCAACGTCGGTATCGGCGACGTCGACGACGCGTCGGCCGCGTCGGACCCCAACGACCCGTGCCATGACGCCGTCGCCGGCGGCGGACCGACGACGCACGTGATCGGCGGACAACGCTATCTCGACCTACCGTCGATGCCGCTGATCCCGGTATGGGTATCGGACCGCTCCGGCACGCTTTCGACGACGACCAGCGTCTGCAACGTCGATCCGCAGCTCGGTGAGGTGGGCCTCGACTTCTCGGTGATGGCGCCGCTCCCGCACGAGATGCAGCGCCCCGGCGAGGTCGGCGCGGCCGCAACCGATCTGCTCGGCATCGCGCCCGGCGCGTCGTACCGCTGGGTCGCACCCGGGCCGACGAACGGCGTCGTCGGAATCGCCGAGACTGTTACCGCGCTGATCGGCGCGGCACGTCAGCAGCCCGCGCCAAACGTGATCACGGCGAGCATCGGCTTCGGTGCGGACGGCGAGGGATTCCCGAGCCGGTATCTCGAGGACGATCCGCTCGCGCAGAGCATCGTCGCGTCGATCGTCGCCTCGAACGTCGTGGTGTGCATCGCGGCGAACGACGGCACCCGGCTCTTCACGGGCGCCGCGATCGGGCCGTCGGGCGGCAGCGCCGCCACCAACGCCGGAACCACCGGCGCAACGACGATCGGTGATTTGGTCGAGAGTACCGCGCCGTCGATCGTCCCCGACAGCGGCGCGATCGACGTGGGCGGAACGACCCTCGACGAAGCCAAGACGTACCCGGAGACGCGCTTCAACGGGATGCTCGGATTCTCGAGCGGTTTCGGAAGCCGTGTGAACGTCTCCGCGCCGAGCGACAACATCGAGTCGCTCTACCTTACCGGCGGCCGTTACGACGCGGTTTCGACCGGTCTCACGGGCGGCACCTCCGCATCATCACCGGAAGTCGCGGCCGCGGCAGCTGTCGCGCTCCAAGTCGCGCGCCTCACCGGTCATCCGCTAACCAGTGCGACGCAGGTTCGCGACCTTCTCGTCGCAACAGGAACACCAGTGACCAATGCGCCGCAGTCGGATGTCACGCTGAACGTGGGCCCGCAGATCAGCGTACGGCGCGCTGTCGAGCAGCTGCTGGCCGCGTCGGGAAAAGCGATGCAGCCCGGGCTTGCTCGCGTCGCCGTGCACGGCCGCCGCAGCGGCTCGTTCAT
Organism: Candidatus Limnocylindrales bacterium; assembly: GCA_035488115.1. Lineage (GTDB taxonomy): Bacteria > Vulcanimicrobiota > Vulcanimicrobiia > Vulcanimicrobiales > Vulcanimicrobiaceae > Vulcanimicrobium. The sequence continues at coordinate 11,283 of DATHLN010000013.1, forward strand.
CGCCACGGCGAACACGCGGTACGTCAACGACGCTGTCTTCTTCACGGCCCTCGATCCGTCGCACATCAAGCTTGACGGCCCGTTCACCATCATGAAGCGCAATCACAGCATCTCGTTCCCCGGAACCGACACCGGTGCGGAGCTCAACTCGTACATAACGATCGCGCCCGACTGGGAAGCGATGCCGGCGAACGCGACGTATCGCCTCACCGTCGCGGGACAACCGGGCCGCGTGATCGCGACGACGCCGTACGCCCGAATGCTTCCGACACAGTTGTTCGCCGCCGCCGGCGTTCCGCTGACACCGGGCGTGTCGCGCACGATCTCGCTGACCTACACCGCATCGGTGGGCCTGCATGCCGTCGCCGAGTCGACGTTTCAGCTAACGTTCGGCCCGCCCGCGCCGAGCGCGCGCCTCGTCCTCGCGCCGAACGTGCCACCGGTGGTGACCGGATCGACGATCCCGGTGAGCTATGACTTCCGCGGCTATCCGAGCGCGCTGCTCGGCGCACCGGTGCTGGACGTCTCGATGCCGGGCACGGGCAGCGCGTGGTTCAGCGGCGTCGGGCTCTACCCGTACTACTCGGTCCCGCTGACCGATACGCATGGGACCGTCAACGTCCCGGTCTCCGCATTGGCCGGCGCCGGGACGTATACCATCTGGATCGACCTCAACCCCGGTCTGACGCAGTTCCAGTCCGACTACAGCGACCTGGCGTTCACGCGCGTCGACGCGGGGACCGCGCGGCCTCCGGCGCCGCTGCTCTCGCTCGGCGCGAACGGCGTGAAGGTTCACTCGCTGAGCGTCCCCTACAAAGGTACGTTCACCGTCTCGTACGACGTCTCGTCGGTGCCCAACGCGACCGGCGCGATCGTGGAGCTGGCGGCCCCGCCGCCGTCGCCCTTTTTCTACAACGGCTTCTACGGTCCGGGCAACAACACGTTCCGCAACCCGAACGGCAACGCGCTCGACGACGACGGTGTGGTGAGCGGCTCGATCTACCACGTCGCGGCCGGCGGAACGACGGGCACCGTGACGATCGACCCTGAAGCCGCGAAGATCCCCGTGACGTCGAGCGTCAACGTGCGCGTCATCCCGACCGCCGGCGGCACGCCGCTCGCGGAAGCGAGCGACGCGGATACCGTTACCTACGAGGGGATCGCGTCCGGCTTCGGGACGGCGATCTCGAGCCTCTACATGAATCCGAACGGGACGGACGGCTATCTCGGCGAGTCTGCCGAAGTGTTCGCAAGCCCGTCCGTCAACGCGGGGCTGTATACGGTCGAGCCGTTCGACCTCGCTACGGGAACGGTGAGCGGGGTGGCGTTCGCGGCGACCTCGCAGAACACGCTCGTCACGCCGATCGTCCAGAACGACGCGAACCTCGTCGTGACGACACTCGACTTCGGCACGATCCAGAACTATCTCGCCTCGCCGATCTCCGCCGGCTACGCGACCTATGCGTTTCCCCGCGGGACGATCCCGCCGACCGCGTTCGTCTTCGGCGTCGCACCGACGTCGTCCGCGAATCGTTCCGCGTACCTCGCGATCGACTTCACGACGGGTAGCACGATCGTGACGCGGGGTGACATCGCGACTGGGAACGGCTTCAGCCCCGCGATCGATATCACCGCGTCGGTGAATCCAAACGTTGACGGTCAAGCGGTCGCCGCATTCAACTACGATCCAAACTCGGACCGCGGCTACATGATGATGGAAGACGCGACCCTCGACTGCACCCAGCAGTCGCCGCAGCTCCTCACCATAGATTTCGGCACCGGCACCGCGTCGGTGCGGACGCTCCCGATACAGGCCGGTGTCCCGGGGCTCGGAAACGGTTACCAGTTCGCGATCGATCCCGTCACGCACGTCGCGGCGATCGCGACCTATTGCCAGGACAACGCGAACGGGCTCGAGCGCGACGAGCTGAGTCTCCTCGATCTCCAGAGCGGCAGCGTCTCACGCGTCTACCAGCACGCCGTCGACTTCCTCGCCACGCTCCACGGGATCCCCGGGATGCCGGGCGGCGACTCGAAGACTGTCGGCATCGACGCGATGAACCACCTCGTCCTGCAGCGCTCGATGTTCTGCCCCGACCTGGTCGGCGTCGCCGACATCAACGCCCGGCCGTGTCTGAAGCTCTTCGACGAGAGCGGTCAGGTGGTGAAGACGATTCCGAGACTGTTCGCCGACGGCTTCCTGGACTGGCAAAGCGTCTTCAACGGCGTGAACGGCACGACGCGCACCGGCGTCGCGGACGGTCAGCAACCGTATTCCTTCTTCATCTTCAGCTACAGCGTGCAGCCGTATACGTACTGAGGATCGTGAGGTGCGCGGACGGCACCCGCCCGCCCGCGCATCTCATCACGGGTTACGTCGACCAGCCGAGAGCGTAGGTCTGCGCCGTGAACTGGCCGTTGCTCGTCCGGACCGGTCCTGGAACGGCGCACGGCGAGCTCGGCGAGACCGAGAACTCCAGCAGGTACGGATTCGAGTTCGTGTCGTGCGTGATCTTCATCGTGAACGTGCACTGCGCCCCGTTGTCCGAGGCTCGGCCGTACGTGAGCGACACGCTGACGGACGTGTTGAGCCCCGGCAGCTGCCCCGTCCAGGTCGCGTTGCCCGTCGCCGGATCGGCGCCGCCGGCCGCGATCGCGGACGGCGGCTTGATGAGCCCGTTGACTCCCGTCGGCAGCGGGTCAGTAATGCGGATCATGCTGACCGACGCGTCGTTGTTCTGCACCTTGAAGTTGACTTGGAAGTCCGCGGCCGACGCCTGTGCGGCGGTCGCTCCGAAGGCGCCGGCCAGCACGACGGCTGCGAGCGCAAGGGTTTTCGTGATACGATTCATGAACATTTCTCCTAGTCTGGCCGCCGCTGAAACGGCGGCCGGGCAACAGTCGGGCGGGCGGCGTCGCCGTGAAGCAGTGATCGCCGTCCGTCCGTCGCTCGTGCGACGCCGGCTACTTCATCGTGAAGGTCACGCCGAAGTCGCCTTTGGTCTTGTCGGGACCGCTCGCCGCCGCGCTGCACGTGACCTGGCCGGTCCAGCTCGCGCGCGCGTCCGTGGTGAGCGTGAAGCGCCCACCCGCGAACGCGAGCGTGTAGCGGAACGTGCACTCGCGCGACGGCTCGCCGGCGACGCGGTAGATCAGCTCGCCGGCGAGCGCCTTCGCGCTGGTCGACGTGATCGTGAACGCGTCGGTCGTCGAGCGCGGGATCGTCGCGAGCGGCGCATTGTCGGACGTCACGTACCCGCCGAGCGTCGACGCGCTCGCCGCGTAGGCGAGCTCGAACGACCCCGATCCGTTCGCGACACGAATCACCCCCACGGGATTCGCCGCGGCCGGCAGCGCGCCGATCAGCACGAACGCGATCGCGCCGAGCGAGCGCGCTGCTCGTGAACCTCGGAACATCACACCCTCGCTTCCGATCTCGCCCGGTTCCGCCAGCGGAACGTCGTCGAGCGGTCTTTATCATGCATCCTCTTGCGCCGTTTCCGCAAGATTCTACGGAGACGAATTTGGCACGCGTCTGCCAAACCGGCGCGCGGTCAGCCTGCGCGCGCGTCGGCGATCATGCGCTCGACCGCGGCGACGCTCGCGGCGCGCGCCGCCTCGCGGCGGTCGAACCATGCGGCGGCTCCCGCGACGAGCGTCGCCACGAACGCACCGTACTCGCGGGGTGCCGGCATTTCGGCCTCGGTCGCCAGCGCCGTCGCGAAGCGATCGATCTCCGCCAAATGCTCGCGCAACGCGTCGTCGCGGAGCTCCAGCGCGAACGAGGGCCGCGCGCGCAGCAGCTGATCGCCGCGGAAGTAGTCGGAGCCCACCCATTCCGCGACGGTCTCGACGGCCGCGACCAGCCGCTTGCGCGGGACGGACGATGCGCGCAGCACGCGCTGCTCGAACCGCGCGCGCCAGATCGTCTGCCCGCGCCTGCGGCACATCTCGACGAGCTCGCCGCTCGCCATCCCGCGGTTGTAGAGGGTACGCAACGGAATCCCGGTCTCGTCCGATACCGTGCTCAGCGTGAGCTCGCGCGGACCCGGCTGCACGATCTGGCGCGTTGCCGTCTCGAGGATCCGTTCTTCGTCGCTCAGCTCGGCGGCGAGCAGCGCTCGCGCGCCGGCTTCGCACGCCTGCCGGCGTATCTCCACGACGAACTCGCGGCCCATCGCGGTCAGCCGCGCAACGCGGTCGTGCCCGGCCTCGCTGAGCGCCGCCAGCGCGCGCACCGCCGCGTAGTCGGCGGTCTTCCAGCACGCGAGCGCCTCGCCGAGGAGCTCGCGCTCGTCGGCGTGCAGATCGATCGATTCACCCGTCATCGGTCACCGTCAGCTCCTCACCCGGAAGGAAGACTCGGCACCTGGTCTGCGTGCTGCCCACAACGGCTCTACGCGCCGCGGGGTTGCGAATCATCGTATCGCGCGCAGAGGGCATCGTGAAATGATGACGGAACTCTCTGCGCCGGCGCAGGACGGAGGTACCGGGTGAGACCTTCAGCGAGATCGCGTTCTTCGAGGCTCTTCGCGCTGACCGCGCTGCTCGCGCTGGGCGCGAGCGCCGTTCCGCCGAGCGTGCGCGCCGCACCGCGAGCCGCGCCGCCGACGCCGGCGCCCTCGGTACTGCAAGTGCAGATCATCGGCGCAAAGCGCGCCGCCGAGGTGCTGCGCGGGCTCTTCCCGCGCGACCGCATCAGCGTCGACCGTGCGGCGAACGCGATCGTCGTCGTAGCGCCCCCCGACGACGTCGCGGCGATGCGCGCGGTCCTACAAGGGATCGACGTCCGCGGTCCGCTGCGCGCGACCAGCGACGCGGTGCAGGTGCGCAACGCCGACCCGGCCGCGGTCGCGAGCCGTATCCGGCCGCTCTACCGCAGCGCGCGGATCGAGCCCGCGCCGAACCGGACGCTGCTGATCGAAGCGACGCCGGCCGATCTGGCGCAGATCAAGGCGCTGATCGCCGCGATCGACACGCCGCCTGCGACCCCGGCGCCGGCTCCCGCGCCGGTCGAAGCGGTGCGCGTCACGCGAGCCTCGCCGCGCGACGTCGCCCGCGCGATCGCGAACCAGTTCCGCGGCGTGCGCGCGAGCGTCGCCGGCCAGTCCGTCGTCCTCGGCGGCGCACCCGACGAGGTCGCCAAGGCGAAAGCGCTCGTCGCGCTGATCGACCAGCCGCGCGCGGGCGTGCGCTATACGCAGATCTACCGGCTGCGGTACGTCGATGCGCGCTCGGTCGGCGAATTGATAGCACGATCGTTCCACGACGCGCAGGTGACGACCGAAACGGATCTCAACGCGCTCTCCGTCAGCGCCACCCAGGAGCAGCACCAGCGGATCGCCGACGCGATCGCTCAGCTCGACGCGAGCGGGACCGCGGCGTTCGCGCCCGGCGGCCCACCGGTGCTCCAGCCCGGCGGCTCCGACGGCGCGCTCGGCGGCGCCGGCGGCGGGATCGAGGTCGTCTCGCTGCGTGCCGCGGCGCCCGGGCTCAACGGCGCGCCGTCGTCCTCGGCAACCGACATCGCGACCACGGTGACGCAGGCGATGCAAGGGCAAGCGCCCGACCTGCGCATCACCGTCCCGCCGAACGGGACGCAGCTGGTGCTCAGCGGGAGCCCCTACGCGATCCGGCTGGCGAAAGCGCTGATCGACCAGCTCGACGTCGAGCAGAAGCTGGTCGTGCTCGACACCGAGATCCTCGAAGTCGACGAGACCGCCGCGAAGAATCTCGGCCTGAGCTTCACCTCACCGACGATCGGAACGACCTTCAGCGAGACGACACCGTCCTCGCCGGACGGCGGCACGCCGCCGCCGTTCATCAAGTTCCAGCCGCTCACGCGAACGCCGGTCTCGTTCGGGATCACCCTGAACCTGCTGGTGCAGAGCGGCAAAGGCCGCGTCCTCGCCGACCCGCGCATCACCACCATCTCGGGCCGCACCGCGACGATTCGCGCCGGCGACAACATCGCGATCTTGACGACGACCGGCGGCGGGACCGGGACCGTCGCGACGACGCAGCTCCAGACGTTCCAGACCGGCGTCACACTCGACATCACGCCGGTCGTCAATGCGGGGAACTTCATCACGGTCGCGCTCCACCCGACGGTGAACAGCCTGGCCGGGATCGCGAACGGGATCCCGCAGATCGCGACGCGCGACACGCAGACGACCGTCGCCATGCGCGAGGACGAGACGCTCGTCATCGGCGGGCTCATCCAGGACACGACGACGCGCAGCGAGACGAAGATCCCGCTGCTCGGCGACATCCCGCTCGTCGGCCGCGCGTTCCGCAACGAGGCGCTGAACCACCAGCGCAACGAGCTGATCATCACCGTCACGCCGCACATCGTGACGCCGGGATCGCGCAGCGCGTGGCCGGGTCCCGCGCTGCCGTCGCTTCCCACGCCGGCGCCGTTGCCGACGCTCCCGCCCGGAGCGACGATGCCGCCGCGCGCGCGGCCGACGCCGGCGCCCGAACCGATCGCGCGCGCTCCCGCAACGCCGTCGCAGTCGGCCGCGGCGGTGCCGCTTCCCGGCGCGACGCCGGCGCCTCGCCTCGCCTCGCCGGCGCCGACCGCGGCCGCGAACGTTCCGCCGGCCGGAACCACGCCGCCCGCACCGGCGGCCGATACGTTCGTCTTCGGGCAACCGCCGGCGAGCAACGCGGCGGGGCCGAACGATCCCGTGCGCATCTACGCGCTGACCTTCTCACCGACGACGGTGCGCAACGGCACGCCGGTGCGCTTCACGGCGATCACCACGACGAACACGACGCGGCTGATCATCGCTTCGGCGGGCTTCGAGACATCGATCGCACAGACGGCGCCCGGGCGCTGGGAGTCGTCCTACAATTTCACCGCGGGTACGCTCGCGCCCGGGCCGGCGCACCTCATGGTGACCGCATCACGCGCGGACGGCACGTCGACGACCGCACAGATTCCGATCACCGTCGTGCCGTGACGCGAAAGGACCCGAGCGCTCCGCCCGGGTCCTTCGTGCTGCAGTTCGTTCCGCGTTCGCGGCGCTACGGCGACGCGGTCCCCGGCGTTCCGGGCTCGAGCGTGTCGTCGTCGAGCAACTCGCCGTACCGCGTCGACGTCTCGCCGGTGTCGTGGCGCGTCTGCGCGCCCGTACCGCTCGAGAGCGTCTCGTGCCGCAGGCCGCCGCCTTGCGTCGAGTCTTTCGGCATCCCGGCGACGGACGCGCCGCCCGCGTCGGCACCCTGATCGTGCACGGTGTCTCCTTTCGCTTCGCTGAGCACTTGCTGACCGTGCTGCTGCGCCGACTGCTGCGCGGCATCGAGCGCCGCTTGCGCGGTTTCTTGCAGCACTTGCTTGCCGTGCTCGAGCGCATCGCTCGTCACGCTCTTCGCGCGCTCGACCAAATCGTCGCGCAGCGGTCCGACCTTCTCGCGCTCGATGTCGGTGATCGGCGCCGCGAGGCCGGCCAGGAACCCGACGGCGAGCGCGCCGAGCGCGAGCCCGAGCGGGTTCTCCTGGACGATGCCCGCGCCGCGCCGCGCGGCGTAGCGCACGTCGTCGGGGCTTGGGATCTTGTCGGTCACGCTGCCGACCGTGTTGCTGAGAGTGTTCTGCACGCTGCTCCTCACATCGCTCGTCGTCTCTTGAACTCTTCCGGTCGTCTCGCTCAGCGTCTGCGACGCCGTGCGCCGCGCGCCGCCGAGCGCGCTCCCGACCTTACCGGTCGCGCCGCTGACCGCATCGGTCGCGCCGCTCACCGCGCCGGTGACGGTGTCTTTCACGCTGTCGACGACGCTGCCGATGGTGCCCTTCACGGACTCGACGCGGTCGTTGACGGCGTCTTTCACGCGGGCCGGGACGTCCGCTTTGTAGCCGAGCGCTTCGACCGTGTCACCCATGCGGGCGCGGGTCTCTTCTATCTCGCGCCGGATTTCGCTCGAGTCTTTGCCCATTCGATGTCTTCCTTCACGGTCTGCGCGGTCTGCTCGGGGATGAGCGGCGCCGCTTCTTGCATCTTCTTCTTGCCGGTCATCGCGAGCACGCCCGCGACGATCCCGTAGACGATCGTCACGATCAACGCCGACGCCCACAGCGGCACGGCGAGCGCGATCAGCACGATCAGGAACGCGGTCAGCGCGCCGAACGCGCCGAGCGCGAAGAGCGCGGTCCCGCCGAACATCCCGACCGAGACGGCCGCCGGTTTCGCCTTCTCCGCGATCTCGACTTTGGCGAGCTCGAACTCCTGACGGACGAGCGTGGCGATCTCGTCGCCGAGCTCGCGCAGGAGCACCGGGATCGGACGATCCGCCTCGCGCGGCGCGTCAGGTTGCATAGCGCCCGCCTCCGCTGCGCACGCCGGTCCGGTCACCGTACGTCGTGTCGCCGTAGGTGGTGCGGCCGTACGTGCCGCCGCCGTAGCCGGTCTCGCCGGCGCCGTACGACGAGCCCGCACCGTACGAGGAGCCGCCGCCATACGAGGCGCTCGCGTCTTCGTCGTAGCCGCGGTAGCGCCGCGCGGCCGAGGTCTTCAGGAAGCGCGAGGCCGCGAAGCCCAGCAGGAGCGCGCCGGCGGCGATCCCCCACGGGTTCTTGCGCGCGATCGCTTCGAGGTCGGTCATGAGCTGCTCGCTGTCCGCATCTTGGAGATAGCCGCCGAAGCGGTCGACGAGCTCCGCGGCTTGGTCGACGTAGCCCGCCGCGAGCCCGACCGGCCCGCTCTGGCGAAGCTGGTCGCCGACGTTGCGCAGCTCTTGCGCGACCGAGCCGATCTGCTGCCCGATCTGCGTGGTGCGTTCGTCGACCTGTTTGCCGAGCAGCGATTTCCCTTGGTTCACCGCGTTCTGTGCCGTCTCACGGACGTCGGTTGTTTGCATGGATCCCTCACGGTTGGAAGAGCGTCGGACGACGTGATACCCAGCGCCGCGAAATCGCTCGCTCGCCGACGAGGGAAGCCGCCGCCCCCGGGGTAACCGGAATGGGCGCATGAGCACGATGACGCAGCGACCGTCCGCGCTGGAGACGCTCGAGTTCGACCACCTGGAGCTGTGGGTCGGGAACGCCAAGCAAGCCGCGCACTATTACTGCACCGCGTTCGGCTTCGAGCCGCTCGCGTACGCCGGCCCCGAGACCGGGCTGAAGGGCCGCGCGTCGTACGCCGTGCGGCAGAACGAGCTGGTGCTCGTGCTCACCTCGGCGCTCGTCCCGAACGACCCGATCGCCGACCACGTGAAGGCGCACGGCGACGGCATCCGGGACGTCGCGCTGCGAACCTCGGACGCGCGCGAGGCGTTCGCCGCGGCGGTCGCCGGCGGAGCGCGGCCGCTCGCCGAACCCTCGGCGGCCGCGGACGCGCGCGGGAGCGTCGTGACCGCGCGGATCGCGACCTACGGTGACACGGTGCACACCTTCGTCGAGCGCGGCGCCTACGGCGGGCTCTGGCTGCCCGGCTACGAGCCGTGGTCGGCAGCGATGCCGACGGCGCACCGGGTCGGGCTGGTGCGCGTCGACCACTGTGTCGGGAACGTCGGCTGGGGCGAGATGGACCGCTGGTGCGACTACTACGCGAAGGCGCTCGGCTTCACGCAGCTGATCGGGTTCGACGACAAGGACATCTCGACCGAGTACACCGCGCTGCGCTCGAAAGTGATGCAGAGCCCGAGCGGCAAGGTGAAGATGCCGATCAACGAGCCGGCCGAGGGGCTCAAGCGCTCGCAGATCGAGGAGTATCTCGACTTCTACGGCGGCCCCGGCGTCCAGCACGTCGCGATCGCGACCGACGACATCGTCGAGACGGTCCGGGCGCTGCGCGGGAACGGGGTCGAGCTCCTCGAGACCCCCGGGTCGTACTACGACACCCTGGGCGAGCGGGTCGGGGCGATCGCCGAGGACGTCGCGATTCTGCGCGAACTGAACATTCTGGTCGATCGGGACGATAAAGGCTACATGCTGCAGATCTTCACCAAGCCGCTGCAGGATCGTCCCACGCTGTTCTTCGAGATCATCCAACGGCGCGGTTCGTTATCGTTCGGTAAAGGTAACTTCAAGGCGCTGTTCGTGTCGATCGAGCAGGAACAGGCGAAACGCGGAAATCTCTAGCGACGCGGCATTCTTCCTCGGATTTTTCGTAGCGATCGGCGCGTTCAACGCGCTGCTCTACGTCGTGCTGCGCGACACACCGTTCGGCTGGTACGCGAGCTCGATGTTCGCGCTGGTCGGCCTGACGCTGGTCGAGGCCCGCGGCTCGTCGATCGGGATCCCCAACGGCGGCCGGACCGGCGAGGCCGTCACGCTGGCGATCTACTACATCGCCCTCACCGGCTTCTGCCGCTCCTTCCTGAGCCTGAGCCGCTGGAAGCAGACCCTCGACTACCTCACGCTCCCCGTCCTCGCGGCGAACGTGGTGCTGATCTTCGTCGAGAAGATGACCCACTGGCGCGGCTACGGCTACGTTCTGGACGAGGTGCTCCAGGGGGCGCTGCTGGCGCTGCTGTTCGCGCGCGGGCTGGTCGCGCGCCGCCAGGGCTTCGCCCCGGCGCGGTTCTACCTGATCGCGTTCGTCTTCGCCGCCGCCGGGATCCTGATCAACGACCTCAACCTGCACGGCGCGCTCTTTCCGCACCAGAACCTGACCCGCGCGTTCGACGCCGGGATCGCGATCGAGGCGCTGCTCTTCGCGCTCGCGCTGGCCGACCGCAACCGCGCCCTTTCGGCGCTGATCTCGCTCGACGGGCTGACCGGGATCGCGAACCGCCGCTCGTTCGACGGCGCGCTCGCCCGCGCGTGGGACCGCTCGCGCCGCTCGCACTCGGCGCTCGGCGTCCTGATGATCGACGTCGACCACTTCAAGCGCTACAACGACAGCCATGGCCACCAGGCCGGCGACGAGATCCTGCGCCGCGTCGCCGGCGCGGTCTCGGCGGCGGTGCTGCGGCCGGACGACGTCGCGGCGCGCTACGGCGGCGAGGAGTTCGCGATCGTTCTGCCGCTCGCCGAGGGCGAGGCCTCGCGGGTCGTCGGCGAGCGCGTGCGGCACAACGTGCGCGCGCTCGCGATCCCGTACCCCGAGGCGCCGAGCGGGATCATCACCGTGAGCGTCGGCGTCGCGTCGACGCGGCCGGCGGAGTCCGGCGTCGCGCCTGGGCAGCTGCTGGCCTCGGCCGACCAGGCGCTGTACCAGGCGAAAGGCCAAGGCCGCGACAAGGTCGTGCTGGCGCCGCTCGACTCGGCCGCCTCAACTCCCGAGCCCGCGCTCCGATAACCCGTGCAATGAGGGATCGCAGCTTCGCCGATTTCATGGTCGGCGCACTCGCTTGCATTTCCGTCCTCGGTTTCTGCGCGCTGCTCAAGGAGACCGAGTTCATGCAGGAACAGCGCAAGCGCCGCGCCGCCGAAAAATGGGCGCTGCCGCGCAAGCGACGCCGCCGCCGTTCGCCGGAAGACGACTGCCGCCACTGCACCGGAACCGGCGCCTGCGAGGAATGCGCGCCCGCGGCGTGCCGGGTCTGCAAAGGCAGCGGGCTGCAGCCGCACGACGCCACGCTCGCCACGCGCCTCACCGCGCTCTGGGATGGCGCCGCCTAGCTAAATCCGCCTCCGGGCCGGCGCCGTTCACTGTGGCAGCCGGCCGGCACTAGGGACCGCCGGGCACTCGCCCGGGCGGCCCGTCCATATCGGAGGCATCGTATGACACGAGGAATACTTCGGTCCTCGCTGGCCGTGGCCGCGCTCGTCGCGCTGGCCGGGACCGGCACGCTCTACGGCGTGCGCGGCGCGACCGGTTCCGACCACGCCGACTCGCCCGCGGTCCTCGCGCGCCCGGGCGCCGACCTGACCGACGTCTACGTCTTTCCGTCGCCGCGCGACGATGCGAACGTCGTCATCGCGGTCGACGCGCACCCGCTGATTGCGCCCGGGATGGGCGGCTCGACGTACTTCGACCCGGGCGTCATGTACCAGTTCAAGATCGACAACACCGGCGACCACGTCGAGGACCTGGTGATCCAGTTCTCCGCGAGCGCGCCGCAGAACGGCAAGCAGGCGATCACGCTCTACGGCCCCGGAAAGCCGAACCAGACCGGAACCTCGTCGACGTGGATCGCGAAGACCGGAACGTTCGCGTACAACGACAAGAACGCGAGCGTCAACGGGATGCACGTCTTCGCCGGCCCGCGCGAAGACCCGTTCTTCTTCGATCTCGCGCAGTTCTTCAAGATCGTCCCCGACCGTAACTTCGGCAACCACGGCGCCGGAAAATCGGTTCCCCCGGCGTCGGCGACGAGCTTCCGCGGATTCGCCGCGGGCAGCGGGTGCGACACGAGCGCGTCGCAAGACTTCCTGGCGGCAAACAAGTTCAACGTGCTCTCGCTGGTGATCGAAGTGCCGCGGCGCAGGCTCGCGCCGGCCGGCGGCGCGCCCGGCAAGATCAGCGTGTGGGCGAGCACGTCCGTGCGCGACGCGACCTCGCCGTACGGCGCGGCCTACACGCAGATCGAGCGGCTCGCGCGTCCGGCGGTGAAAGAGGCGTTCGAGTCGTTCGACGACCACGACAAGTCGAACCGCAGCGCGCCGACCAACGATCCCACGCTCGCGAACGCGATCGCAAGCTTCACGACGACGGCCGCCGGCCGTTCTCAAGAGACGGCGAACGTGCTCAAAGCGGTGCTCGGGACCGATGAGATGCTCGCCGATCTGTCGCAGACCGGCGTGAAGGCAGCGTACCTCGGCACGGAGACCGGCGGTGCCACCGGCAGCAAGTTCGGCGGCCGCGGACTGACCGACGACGTGATCGACATCTCGCTC
>DATHLN010000014.1:0-6204 GCA_035488115.1 Candidatus Limnocylindrales bacterium
TTGTGCGCGTAGTGGACCGGGATCGCGTGCCGGGCGCCGGTTCTCTGCACGGCGTGGGCGGCGTCCTCGGGGCCCATCGTGAAGGCGCCGTTGCCGATGCAGACCACAGCCAGGTCCGGCTTGTAGCGGCTGCCGATCATCGCCATGTCGCCGTAGAGGTCGGTGTCGCCCGAGGCGTAGACGCGCACGCCGCCGACGTCGATGATGAAGCCCGCCGGTGGAAAGCCGGAGGCGGTGGAGTGGACCGCCGGGACGAGCCGGAAGGCAGCGCCTTTGTACGTCGCCGTACCGCCCATGTTGATCGCCGCGCCGCCGTTGAGGACGAGCTGCGTGTTGTCGAGGTTCGCGGCCTTGAAGCGCGGGACGAGGCCGACGCGCATCAGATCGCTCTGTCCGACGGTCTTGACGTCGACGCCCGCGTCGACCAGCGCGCGAAGCAGCTCGAAGTAGTCGCCCATGTGATCGCCGTGGTCGTGCGTGAGCGCGACGATCACGGCGTTCGGCGCGCGGCCTTTGATGTGCGTCGCGTACGCGCCGGCGCTCGCAAGCTCCGGTGGTTTCTGCAGATCGAAGCCGCCGAACCCCGTGTTGTTCCAGATCCACGCGTCGACCAGCACGATCGTCTTGTCGTCCGGCGTCGCGAGCTCGTAGACGCCGCCGCCGTACCAGCGGATCTTCAGCGGCACGCTGCCCCCGCCCGCGGCGCCGACGACCGGCGCGCCCGCGGTGCCGGCCGCACCGGCCGCCGCGCTGATCTGGAAGAAGTCGCCGCGCGAGAGCGGATCGCTCATGGAACGCTCCTCATGGGACCGGGGTGTACCGCTCGGAATACGCGGCTGGTCGGGCAAGCCCTCGCGCCGGGAGTGCCACCACGACCGCCGCGGCGAGCAGCGCTCCGGCGCAGCACGCGAACGCCGCGCCGTAGCCGAGCGTGTCGGTGAGCCTGCCCGCGACGACCGGGCCGAGCGCGGATGCGATCCCGACTGGCACGCCTTGCGCGGCCAGGATCGCGCCGTACGCGCGGCGGCCGAACCGCTGCGCCATCAGGGCGCCGCGCAGCGGGAACGTCGCGCCGTACGCCGCGCCGAACGTACAGACGTACGCGATCACGCCGAACAGCGACGGCGTTCGGATCAGCACCAGCGGCCCCGCCGCTTCCAGCGCGAACGCGACGGCGAAGAGCAGCGCGAGCGAGACGCGCTCGCCCGCCCACGCGATGAAAATGCGCCCCGGAAGATACGAGATCCCGAACAGCCCGACGAGCGTCGCGGCGAGAGACGGCGTGTAGCCGCGCGCGATGAGATACGCGACGTGGACGAAGATGACCGCGGTGCTCGCGAAGTACGCGAGCGCGAGCGCGGTCGTCGGGAACCAGAAGCTCGCGCTGCGCAGCGCGGGGATCAGCGGGACGCCGCTCTGCGGGGTCGACTCCCCGGCGCGCGGGGCGCCGTCGGGGAAGAGACCGTAGTCCTCGGGATGGCGGCGCACGACCGCGGCGTGCAGCGGGAGCGCGACGGCGAGCTGCACGGCGCCGAGGATCACCAGCGTCTCGCGCCAGCCGAATCGCGCGATCAGGAGGCCGGCGGCCGGATAGGTGAGCGTCGAGGAGAACGCGCCCATGAACGTGAGCAGCGAGAGCGCCTGCGTCCGTTTCCGGTCGAACCAGTTCGCGACGACCGTCATCGAGACCGGATAGTACGTGAGCGCCGAGCCGGCGCCGATGCCGGCCGTCCAGAGGACGTCGAATGACGCCAATGCGTGCGTGCGCGCGAGGAGCACGAGCGAGATGCCGGTGATCGCCGATCCCGCCGACAGCACGAGCCGTGCTCCGAAGCGGTCGACGACCCGGCCGACGTAGAGCCCAGCGAGCCCGGCGACGAGGACGACGCCCGAATACGCGAGGCCCAGCGAGGCTTTGTCCCAGCCCAGCTCGCGCGAGACCGGATCGACCAGCAGCCCGAACAGGTACTGGTTCGTGCCGTACGAGAGAATGGTCGTCACGCCGAGCGCGACGACGATCGCCCAGCCGTAGAAGAACGGTCCGGCGCTCGGCGACCGCATCGCGCGGCCTTTCGGCGCGCGGACGCGCGCGCCTAGCGGATGATCGTCCCCGTCTGCACGACCTCGAACGCGCTCGCCGGAACGCTCTTGAGCTGGTTGAGATCGTTGTCGTCCCAGCGCGCGTCGGTCGCACCGCTGACGTACCAGTCCGATCCGTTGTCGGCGACGAGCATGCCGTACTTCTTCAGCGCGACCAGCACCGCGCGGCTCGCGCCGGTGAAGCGCGAGACGTCATAGCTCGCTTTCAGGCGCACCCGCAGGCCCATCGGCGGGAGCGCAGCGTTCGTCGACGAGCTCGCGTAGTGCGTCGCGGGGTGGATGAAGGCACGCTGCGTGCTGCGGACGGTGAAGCGTAATGCGTGGTCGATCTCGCCGTTCTGCGCCGCTTCGTCGTAGCGCACGAGCCCGGCGAGGATCGGCAGGCCGGCGGCGTCGGCCGAGGTCCAGTAGTCGGGTCGCAGCGCATTCGAGCCCAAATCGAAGACCGCGCCGGAGCCGGCGTGCCAGCCCGGTCCGACGTATTGCGCGGCGTACAGCTCGTAGAGCTTGCAGACGGACGTGTCGACGACCAGCACGTGGCGGTCGCCGGTGGCGCCGGGTCCGCCTTCGACCGGCGCGTTCGGCGGGATCGGGTACGGACCGGGATCGCTTTCGCTCGCGTAGTCGAACGAGACCGGAACCGGCTGCTGTCCGGCGCCGACGGTCGTGTACGGAATCCCGTAGGTGGGATTGCTGCCGAAGTCGGGATGCAGGTTCGTCGTCGCCGCGTTCATGCTCGCGAGATACGCCGCGGAGTTCGGGTCGACGGGTGCGCTCGAGACATCGGTGTTCCAGGGATTGTCCGCCGGGAAGATGCGGCACCCGCCGACCGACGGAACGCGGCCGGTCGACGACGGTGACGCAGACGGCACAGGCGTCGGCGGTGCGGGCGACGGCGTAGCCGGAGGCTGCGGCGTGGGCGTGGTCGTCACGACCGGCGTGACGGTGCCCGGTCCGGCGCTCGTCGTGGCGCCGCCGCCCGAGCAGGCGGCGAGCGTAGCGACGGCGAGTGAGAGGACGAACGAAGCCGACCCGACGGCGAGACGGCGCGGAGCGACGCGCATGGATCTCCTGATGCGGACGTCTCGAGCGCGCGACCTGGTGCCGTGCGAGCGCTGTGAGCGGACGCACGCGCTCGCATCGCGCGCGACCCGGGCGAGCGGAAGCTCAGCGCCGCACGTCCCGGACGGAGCGCGCCGCCGGCGGCGCGAACGCGGCCGAGCATGCGCACCGAGCCCCGGCAAGTCGAAGTCGAGCCAACCGTCCGCGATCATCTCGCGAACGAGCGCACGTTTTTGGCCTACGTCCGCACGGCGCTGGCGATGATCGGTTTCGGCTTCGTGATCGCGCGGCTCGATCCGCGCGCCCTCGTCTCGCTGCTTTCGGGCGTGATGATGGTCGTCGGCGGGATCGGGATGGCGCTCTTCGGGGCGTACCGGTACGTCAGCGAGCGGCGCGCGCTGATCGAGCACCGCTGGCACACGCTGCGGCCGAACGTCGCGATCGGGATCGCGATCGCGTCGGGCATCCTCGGCCTGCTCGCGATGTACGCGCTGATCCGCCTCGCGACGACCTAACGCGCTTCTTCCGTCGCGAGGACGTGCGGGGTGATGAAGAAGACCACCTCGTCCTTGTTGTGCGTCGTCTGGCGGTTGCGGAAGAAGCCGCCCAGGACCGGCAGATCGCCGAGCACCGGGAACTTCGTGACCGTCTCCGAGTCGACGTCCTGGAAGAGGCCGCCGAGCACGATGGTCTCGCCGTCGCGGACGCGCAGCGTCGCATCGACCTTCCGGTTCGCCACGATCGGGAAGCTGCTGTTGAAGCCGATGATCTGGCTGTATTCAGGATGCAGGTCCGCGGTGATCGTGCCGTCGGCGCCGATCGTCGGCGTGAGCCGGAGCCGCACGCCGACGTCGATCGTCTGCACCGACGGAAAGCCGGTCTGCTGGTTCACCGTGACGACCGGGTACTGTTCGCCGACCAGCAGCGAGGCTTCGCGGTTGTTCAGCGTCGCGATCCGCGGCTGCGCGAGGATCGAGGCGCGGCCGCGCTGGACGAGCGCGTCGATCTGCGCGTTCACGGTGAGCGCGCTCTTCGTCAACGCGTACGGGAACTGGCCGAGTGCTCCGGTACCGTAGCCGGGCCCGCCGAACTGCACGCCGACGTTCGTGGTGTCGTTGATCGGCTGCACGTCCGCGACGCGCACCTCGATCATCACCTGGCGGCTCGGCGCGTCGAGATCGCGCAGCAACCCGCGCACCGTCGCGCGGACGTCGTCCGCGCCGCCGACCAGCACGGCGTTCCGGCGGTCCTCGGCGAGCAGCGTGCCGTCGGGGACCGCCGCGCGCAACGACTTCACCGCCTCGCTCGCGCGCACGTTGCGCAGCGGGATCGCCTCGGTCGCACGCCCGCCGCCGTCGTCGTCGGGGAAGCGGCGGAGCATCGAGGCGGCATCGCCGACGAAGACGACGCGCGCCTCGCGGTGCGCGCGCAAACCGTACGCCGTCGTGAGCGTCGCGAGCGCCTCCTCGAAGGTGACGTCCTTGAGACGCAGCGTCACGCGCTGCGGCTTCACCGAGCCGTCGGCGACGACGTTGCGGCCCGAGCGTGCGCCGAGGAGGCGGATCACGTCGGCGAGATCCGCATCGTGCGCGTCGACGGTGAAGCGCTCGCCTTGCGCCGACGCGGGCACGGCGAAGAGCAGCGCGGCGAGCACCGCCGTCGTGATCGCTTTCATCCTATCGGTCTCCGTGAGCGGGCGGAAGTGATGTGGGATCCGGCGCGAGCGGCAGCGTGCGGCCGTTCGCGAGCCGGACGCCCGTACCGGAGATCGCGGCGACGGCGTCCTCGCCGATCCGGTCGCCGAGCGTGACCAGGCGTGTCGTCCCGCCCTCGTCGATCAGCGCGAAGGGGTGCGTTCCGGTGATGACTGCGGTGACCCGAGCCGGCGGCCGTTGCGCCGGTGCCGGGGCGGGTATCGCGAACGGCCGCGCGGCCTCGCCGGCACCTGCGTTCGGCGGTAGCGGACCGAGACTGGATGGCAGCGGCATGATACGCTCCGGCATGTCTCCCGATCGTTCTGGTGCGGCCGATGACATCGCCGGCGTCGCGACCGCGCTGCCGCGTCGCGCATCGGCCGGCGGTGCGCCCGCGAACGGATCGCGGCGCGGGACGACGACGATCAACGCTCGAGGCGCCGCGGCGGGCGTCGCGAGCGGCACGACCGCCGCCGGCGTGTCGCCGGCGCCTCGCGCGGCGATCGGCGCCGTGACGAACGCGCCCGCGAACGAGGTGAACGCGGCGACCGCGAGCACGGCTCGGCTAGACCCGGCGAGCACGATCATCGCTCGGGTGCGAGGAGCGTCCCGGCTCGGGCGCAGCGAGACGGTGGAGCGTCACGCGGAGCGACGCCGTCAGCGACGAATCGGCTGCACCGGCGTCCTTCCGCGCGAGCGCGACGATCTCGACCGACGCGAGCACGCGCGGCGAGGCCGACAGCGCGCGCACCGTCGCGAGCACGTCGGCGTAGCGGCCTTCGACGCTGAGCTCGAACGCGGTCGTCTCGAACGCCGTCGCGTCGGCCGGCGTCGTTTCGTTCCGGGGCGGCGGTGCGCCGCCCGCGGTCACGGTGGTGACGATCGTGTGATGCGCAGCGGCGACCGATGAAGCGCGGCGCAAGAAGGCCGGGAACAGGATGCCGTAACGTTCGGCTCCATTGGCGTTTCGCAGCACTGACTGCAATCGCGACCGTTCGTGCTCGTACGCGGCTCCGTTCGCGACGAGCCGCCGACCCGATTCGAGACGAGCGGCGAGCTCGGCGTTCTCGGCGAATCGCGCTGCGATCCGGGCCTCACCGGCGCGAAAGACGAGGATGTACCCGGCGAGCACGACCAGCACCGCCGCGAAGCGGACGGCTTTCGCGTCCGTCATCGGCGCGTCTCCAGCGCGAGCGCGTACGTGACGCCCTCGCGCACCGGATCCCGGTGGACCGAGAGCAGCCGCGCGTCCGCGTACGCCGGAAGGTGCGCGAAGCTCGAGAGCGCTGTCGCGACCGCGTCCAACCCGCGCGCGCCGCCTTCGACCGTGAGCCCGGTGCCGTCGCGG
>DATHLN010000015.1:0-9787 GCA_035488115.1 Candidatus Limnocylindrales bacterium
CCAGGGCGCGATGCCGATCTCGGCAGCGGCCTCCTCGAAGCGTTCGCTCAGCACGGCGACGAGCGCGTCGACGTCGTGGTCCGGCGGATCACCCTCGCGGTGCATCGCGCCGAAAGCTCCCGGCTCACGGTAGCCGTCGTGCGGTCCCGTCGCGTGGCGATGCACCGCACCGTTCGAGCGCATCGCCCTCGCCGCCGGCACGTCGGCCGCCGTAGCCTCGGCGCGTCCGAAGACGGCGACTCGATCCGCTGCGCCGATCTCGCGCGCGACCTCCGACCGTTGCGCGACGGGCTGGCCCGTGCGGTTCGACGCGACGGACGGCGTCGTGGCGTTCGGCGCGGTCGGCGGCGTCGTGCCGTCCGAAACGCCGGCGGTCGTCGGCCGATCGTGCGGAGCGGGTGATTCGCCGTCGGCCGAACTCGCGAATCCGGTCGCATTCGCCGTCGCAGGCGGAGCCGGCGGCACCCGCGGGACGATCTCCGCGCCGAGCCGCGCGGTCGTGCGCGAGAAGACGAACGGCATGGGTTTGGCCGCGCCGCCATCGACGCGCATGACGTCGCTGCCGATCGAAGCGCGCCGAACGGCTCGCGCGCGGTGCTGCGTCGTGCTGCGCGTCTCCGCCGTTTCGCCGGGCGGCGGGCCGCTCGCCGCACCGTCGTCCGTCGTGCTCCCGGCCGGCTTCGGCGCCGGCGCCGGCGCCGGGGCACGTGCCGGCGCGATCGGCGGCGCGGCGTCGGGAGCCGTCGCCTCGCGAGCGTCGTCCGCGGTCGCCGCGACGACCGGCTCGACGGGATCGGGGACGACCACGATGCGCGTCCAGTCGTCCGTCGGCGCCTCCGCGCGTCGCGCAGGCGATGCGCCCGGGGCCGCGCCGCGGATCGTCTGCCACAACAGCTCGATCTCGAACGCCGGACGGGCGTCGAGATCGGCGGGCCGCAACGCCATCGCGGTGCAGACGCCGATCTCCGCGCGCGCGAGCTCGTGCGGGTCGAACGGGAGCGCGTCTGCGTCCTCCGGCGCGTTCAGCCAGCGCGCGAGCGCGAGCAGCAGCGCGCGCGCCTCGGCGTCCGCGACGTCGCGGCCGGCGGTCGCCCGCAGGAACTGCGCTTCGACGAAGCGCGGCCCGAGCGCGGCGAAGCGCGCGAGCGCGAGCTTCTCGCGCCAGCGCAGCGCACGCACGGTCGCCGGACCGTCCTCGAGCTCGATCGTCGCCGTGGCGGCATCGAGATCGAGGACGACCGGACGGCGATCCTCGCCGGCGCAGAGCGCTCCGCTCTCGGCGTCGATGCGGACCATCGGCGGCTATTCCTCGCGCAGCCGCGTCGCCGTGAAGGTGTAGACCGTCTCGCCGTGCCCTTGCGCGCCGATGTTGAACGATTTGTCGTCGAGGTAGCACTCGTCGAACGTCACGCTCCGGCTCTTGTCGGCGTGTTTCAGCACGGCGCTGATCGTGAACGCCTTGTTGTCCTTCAGCAGCCCGTCGAGCGTCGCGTTGACCGAGGCGACCCGGATCCGGCCGTTCACGACCTTCATCCCGAAGTAGACCGCGATCCGCTCGTCGGTCCCGATCGCACCGACGTCGTGGCGGGCCTTGGTCTCGAAGAACTCGATCGACTGGAGTCCGTCGATCGTCTCCTGGTTGACTTTGACGGAGGACGCGAAGGCGTCGAACACTTGAGCGGCCATTGCGATCCCCCTTAGTTCTGCACGAAGATCGTGCAGTAGATGTAGTCGATCGCGCGCACCGGGCGCATCGCGACGTCGACCCGAACGATCCCCTTCGCGAAATCGTCCTGCGTCGCGTGGACGTCGACGCTGAACGCCGGCGAGGTTCCGTCGGTGCTCGGCACGATCGCGCCGTCCTTCTGCATCTGCAGGAACATCGCGGTGACCTGCTGCTTGAGGGCGTTGCGCGCGCCCTCGTCGTTCAGCAGGCCGATGTACACGTCGCAGATCGCCTTGACGTCGCGCACCGCCTTGTTCGCCGTGCGCTGCACGTTGATCTGGCGCCCGCTGGTGAGCAGTCCTTTGATGACGATGATCCCGAGGCCGTGCTTGAGGTTGATCGCGACGACGTTGCCGGTGATCAGCTGCGTGAGCTGCGCGTCGGTGTAGGTGCCGGGCGGGAAATCGGGTGCGGCGATCGTCTTGAACGTCGGCGACTGGAAGTAGTCCTGGTGCCCGAGGAGTCCCGCGAACGCGGCCTCGCTCCCCGACGGCGCGGTCAGCACGAAGTAGTCGCTGCGCACGTGATCGGCGTGGTCGAGGATCTTCGGGACCGAGGCGGTGTCGCTCGCGGTGACCGATCCGATCCCGATCCGCGTCCGCGCGACGTCGGCCATCTTCGTGCAGTGTGCGACGACGGCTTGCTGGACGGCGATCGCATCGCCGTCCGAGAGCTGGCCGTTCACCGAGGCGATCACCAGATCGACCGGCTCGGCCGCCTCGAGCTTCTCGAGCGACGCTTGATAGTCGGAGACCAGCGGCGAGGTCGCGCCGGTCAGCGCGACGGTGCGCGCGGTCGCGGCCGGGAAGCTCGTGCTGTGCGCCGCGACGTACAGATCGCGCGCGCGCAGATACTGCGAGCCCTGCAGGACGAGCGGCAAGTAATTGTCGGACTCCGGATCCATCGTGAGCTCGCGGAAGCTCTCGAGGACCTGATCGCCGCTCATTACCTCGAGGTCGACGACGTCGGTCCCGGTCGCGAGCGACTGGTGCTTCGTCACCTTGACACTCACGTCGCCGACATCGGCCGACGCTTTGAGGAGCTCGAGCAGCGGCTTCGCGTTCGGCGTGCCGTCCGTCAGCATCAGCGCGGGGGCGTTGCTGCGGCCGCCGGTCAGCGGGACGTCGTCACCCGCATCAGGCAGTGCCGTCGCGTTCTGCACCTTTGCGAACGCCACCAGCGGATCGTTGATGTTCGCGATGTCGTCGAGCGTCGTCTTGCTCGCGTACGCCGTCGTGTCACCACCGGACTGCACGACCTCGATGTCGACCGCCGCGTTCAGCGACGTGGCCGCCGCGGTGAGCGGCAGTGGCGCGTTCGGCGCCGCGGCGACGACCGTGACGTTGGTATCGTTCGCCATCGCGGTCACGATGTCGGCGACCTTCGCGAAGGCGGTCGGCCCGTACGTCCCCGACCCGGTTGGCCCCGTCACGACGATGGTGATCGTCCCAGCCGCGTTCGTGACCGTCGTCTTGGTCGCCGCGGCGTCGGCGGCGCTCGACGTGCGGGACGTCAGCACCAGCGAAGGTACGTTCCCAGGACCGTTCAGGGTCAGCGTCCCCTTCCCGGTCCGCACGCGAACTCCGAGCTCGTTCCCCGCTTCGCCGGGCACTTTCGCCGTCGCCGTGATCACCGCATTGGCGCCCGCGTTCAGGCTCGCCGTGGCCGCCGCCGGTCCGGCCGCAGCCAGAGGCTGCGCTTGTCCGGGGACGATGTTCTGCGGGAGCGTCAGGCCGAACACCGCGTCCGTCACGACGATCGCGCTCGAGTTGCGGTTGATCTTGTCGTAGAAATAGTTGGCGCTCGAGGGATCGAAATCGAGGTTCTGGTGCGACTCGATCACTTGGCCGCCGAGCAGCACGTCGACGTTGACGTACTTGATCCCCAGCCCGGTGAGGGTCTTGATCTGCGTCACCCGGACGGCGAGTTGATTCCCCCACAGGCCGGCGCCGCGCGCGCGCACGATCGCGATACCGGTTCCGTCGTCGTCTTTGAGCGTCGCTTGAGCGGGCGTCGCGACGCCGGGAGCGACGCGCGCGACGTACGCCTGGCTCACGCCGTTGGTGAACGCGGTGCGGAGCTCGGGCATCGTGTAGCGGCTCGAGCCGCCGAAGAGCTGCGTGAACTCGGCGAAGCTCCCGACCGGGGTCGGATCGAGCGGACCCTTCTCGGTGATCCCGACGATCCCGAGGATTCCGGTAGCTCCGGGGAGGACCGGCGCGGGCGCGAACTCCGTGCGGACCTGGACCCCCGGGATGATGAGCGTCGAAGCCATGGGCCCTCCTCGCGCGAGTGCGCGGGTCGCGGTGAAACGCCTTGAATCGCGACGTCCCTATCCGCCGGTGAAGCCCGAATGCGGCGACGGCCGAACGTCTTTTCCTCGGCACGCTCACACCCCAGGACCACCGTGCAAAAAACGCCGTGTCGGGACTCTAACACAAGCGTCCGCGCGGTTCAAGGCCCCGCGGGAACGGCGGCGTGCGAACGTTCCGCGCGCAACGTCTCGTCGAGCAGCTTCGTCAGCGCGTACACGTGCCGGGACGCCGGCACCTCGACGTTCAGCACGCCGCCAAGCTCCACCACCGCGCCCAGCATGACGTCGAGCTCGAACGGCCGGCCCAGCTCGACGTCCTGGAGCATCGAGGTTTTGTGCTCGCCGACGCGGCGCGCGCCGTCCATGCGCTTCTCGATCGAGACCGGGATCGTCACGCCGAGCGCGTGCGCGAGCGACTGCACCTCTTCCATGATCTCGCGGATCAGCGCCTCGACCTCGGGATCGCGCATCATGCCGGCGATCGTGGCGCGGGTCAGCGCCGAGATCGGGTTCAGCGACGCGTTGCCGAGCAGCTTGAGCCAGATGTCCGCGCGCAGATCGCGCTCGACCGGCGCCTTCAGTCCGCCGGCGACGAACGCCGCGGCGATCCGGTCGAGCACCGGGTCCGGCGAACCATCGGGACGCCCCAGCGAGTAGCGCGTTCCCTCGACGTGGCGGATCACGCCGGGCGACTCGATCTCGGTCGACGAGTAGATCACGCAGCCGACGACGCGGTCCGGGTCGAACGCCGCAGCGAGCTTGCCGCCCGGGTCGACCGTCTGGAGCACGAGCCCCTCGTACGGGCCGCCGAGGCGCTGGAAGTACCACCACGGGATCCCGTTCTGCATCCCGATCACCCGCGTCTCGGGGCCGACGAGCGTGAGGATCTGCGGCAGCATCGGCGCGATCTGGTGCGCCTTGAGCGCGACGATCACGCAGTCGACGCGGCCCACCGCGGTCATGTCGTCGGTCGCCGCGACGGCGGCACGGAAGTCGCCGCGCTCCGAGCGGACCTCGACGCCGCCTTGGCGCTGCATCGCCGCCAGGTGCGGGCCGCGGGCGATCAGCGTGACCTCGGAGCCGCCCCGCGCCAAAGCCGCGCCGACGTAGGCGCCGATCGCGCCGGCGCCGACCACGCAGAACCGCAGCATCGGAAGAGGTCCGCTGCCCTCGGGAGTCATACGGTCAACTCGTCTCCTTACGGCCCTTTTTCAGGCGGCACAATTTTCCGCGATCTGCAGGGGGATCCACGTTGGCTGCGACTCTCTCGGGCACCGGCCGAACGCGCTGGGTGCAGCTCATCCTCGGGATCATCGCGATGGTGATGATCGCGAACCTCCAGTACGGCTGGACGCTGTTCGTCAACCCGATCCAGGACCACTTTCACTGGTCGAAGGCCGCGATCCAGACCACGTTCACGACCTTCGTGTTCGTCGAAACGTGGCTCGTGCCGGCCGAAGGCTACCTCATCGACCGGTTCGGTCCAAGGGTCATCACGGTGGTCGGCGGCGCACTGGTCGCGCTGTCGTGGGTGATGTTCGCGAACGCCGGGTCGATCTGGACGTTCTACGTCGGCGCGGCGATCGGCGGCATCGGCGCCGGCATCGTCTACGGCACGACGGTCGGCCAGGCGCTCAAGTGGTTCCCCGACAAGCGCGGTCTCGCGGCCGGATTGACCGCGGCGGGCTTCGGCGCCGGCTCGGCGATGACGATCATCCCGCTGGCGAACATGATCACCAACAGCGGCTACCAGCAGACGTTCCTGGTCTTCGGCCTGATCCAAGGCTTCTTCGTGATCGTCATCGGCTTCTTTCTGCGCGCGCCGCGCGAGGGCGAAGTCACGGCCGTGGCGACCTCGGCGCAGATCCACCAGACGACGCGAGATTTCAAGCCGCTCGAGATGCTGCGCACGCCGCTGTTCTGGATCATGTACCTGGCGATGCTGTGCGTCGCATACGGCGGCGTCATGGCGACCGCGCAGCTGGCGCCGATCGCGAAGGACTACATCGTCGACGACGTGCCGGTGAAGCTGCTGCTCTTCACGCTGCCGGCGATCCAGTGGGCGCTGGTGCTCGACCGCGTGCTCAACGGGCTGGCCCGGCCGACCTTCGGCTGGATCTCCGACCGCATCGGCCGCGAGAACACGATGCTGCTCGCGTTCACGCTCGAAGGCGTGATCATCCTCGGGATGATCAAGGTGGCGGCGAACCCGCTGCTGTTCGTGCTCGGCTCGGCGCTGCTGTTCTTCGCGTACGGCGAAGTGTTCAGCTTGTTCCCCTCGCTGAGCGCCGACACGTGGGGCCGCAAGTACGCGACCACCAACTACGGTTTCCTCTACACGTCGAAAGGGACGGCCGCATTGCTCGTACCGTATGCGAACATTCTGAAAGACGCCACCGGGAGCTGGCTCCCGATCTTCCAGCTGGCGGCGGCGCTCAACATCTTCGCCGCACTGCTCGCCTTCTTCGTCATCAAGCCGATGCGCGCGCGCAAACGGGCGAGCGAAGCACTGAAACCCGTCGCCGCGGCGACCGCGGTGATCGCGCTGCTCTTCGCCGCCTCCTCCGCGCCGCGGCCGGCGAGCGCGGCCGACACGGTCAACGCCGAGGTCGCGTCGAGCGTGACCGCGCCGTTCGAGCAGTTCATCAAGCTCTACGAGAAGAGGCACCCCGGCACGACGGTGTCGGCGAAGTACCTCGGCGGCCAGGTGATCCAGAGCGACGTCGAAGCCGACAACCCGATCGACATCGTGATCGTCGGCAAGAACCAGACCGACAAGCTGACCGCGCACATCAACCCGCCGGTCGCGATCCTCACCAACCGCGAAGTGATCCTCGTGCCGAAAGGCAGCACGAAGATCAAGAGCCTCAAGGACCTCGCGAACCCGGGCGTGCGCGTGGGCCTCGGCAACGCGGACTCCGCGGTCGGGACGCTGGCGCGCGGCGTGCTGAAGAAAGCCGCGCTCGATCCCGCGTACGGCAGTGATTTTCCGCAAAAGGTCCGCGCCAACACGGTGTTCGAGGGGACCTCGGGCGTCGAGGTGGTCAACGCGGTGTCGTCGGGGAAGGTCGACGCGGCGATCGCCTTCGTCTCCGACGTCGATCCGAGCAAGTTCTCGGGCGTGAAGATCCCCGACAACCTGAACGTCGACTCGGTGTACTACGTGTTCGTGCCGAAGGGCGCGAAGAACGCGGCCGCCGGCAACGAGATCATGAAGCTGGTCTCATCGAAGCAAGGCGCGGCGATCCTGCACTCGTACCGCTTCCTCCCGCCGCCGAAGAGCTGAGGACTATAGGACGCCGGCGGCGCGCAACTCGCCGGCGTCCTTCCCGGTCCAGCCGATCTCGCGCAGGATCTCGTCGTTGTGCTCGCCGAGCAGCGGGGAGCTTTTGATCTCGACCGGCGTGTCGGAGAGATTGAGCGGACAGCCGACGGTCACGAACGTCCCGCGCTGCGGATGCTCGACCTCGGCGATCATCCCCCGCGCGCGCAGCGACTCGTCGGCGTAGAGGTCTTTGGTGCTCATGATCGGCCCGCAGGGCACGTCGATCGAGTTCAGCTTGTCGAGCACCTCGAACTTGCCGTACCGCTGCGTGAACTGCTCGACGACGCCGAACACCTCGTCGAGATGCGGCAGCCGCGCCTCGGGCGTCGCGAATGCGGGATCCTCCGCGAGCTCCGGGCGGCCGATCAGCTTCGCGAGCGGGGCCCACACGTGCGGCTGGATGATGATGTAGACGTAGTCGTTCGGGCCGCCGGGCGCGCACTTGAGCGCGGCACCGGGCTGACCGCCGCCCGAAGCGTTTCCCGAGCGCGGAACGTAGTCGGCGAACTCCTCGTTCGGGTACTCGCGCAGCGGCCCGTGAAACAGGCGCTGGTGATCGCGCATCTTCACCCGGATGAGGTTCAGCACGGAATCCTGCATCGCGACGGTCACGCGCTGGCCGCGGTTGGTGTGCGTGCGCTGGTAGAGCGCGGCGAGAATCGCGGCGACCATGTGAATTCCGCTGCCGGAATCGCCGATCTGCGGGCCGGTGCTGGTCGGCGGACCGTCCGGGAAACCCGTCGTGCTCATCCCGCCGCCCATCGCCTGCGCGACGGTCTCATACGCCTTGAAATCCTCGAACTTCCCGGCGCCGAAGCCCTTGATCGAGGCGTAGATCATGCGCGGGTTGATCTCGCGGATCTTCTCCCAGGTGAAACCTTGGCGGTCGAGCACGCCCGGGCCGAAGTTCTCGACCAGCACGTCGCAGTGCTCGATCAGCTTGGTGAAGATCGCCTTGCCGTCGGGGCTCTTCGTGTTGAGCGTGATGCTGCGCTTGTTGCAGTTCCGCATCGTGAACTAGAGGCTGTCGACGTCCGGGAGATCGCGCAACTGGCCGCGCGTGATGTCGCCGCGGCCGGGAAGCTCCACCTTGATGACGTCGGCGCCGAGCCAGCCGAGGATCTGCGTGCACGACGGACCCGCCTGAACGTGAGTCATGTCGAGCACCTTCACTCCGTCGAGCGCTTTGCGCACCTGCCCGCCGGTCTCGCCGTTGACGCTCATAGGGGCCGCCGTTTGCTCGGTCCCGGGTCGATCCCTGCGCGCAGCATACGGGCCGCGACACGGCGAACAGCGCCGCATGTGCGTCGCGCACGGCCGCTCCGCGTTCTTCTCGCGCCCTGCGTTCCTCGGCATCCTGGCCGGCGCCGCGGCACCGCTCGTCGCCGGCGCCGCGGGGATCGAACACGCTGCCGCTGCGGCGGACGCGCCGCGCGCCGTGCTGCCCGAACCGCGCGGTCAGCTCACGCGCGCGAACGCCGCGGCCGCGTCGCTGGCGCGCGGCTCGAGCTTGGTCGCGGCGACGTACGCGCGCGTCGAAGCGCTGATCGCCTCGGTTCAGGACGCCGCGTTGCGCGACGATCTCTACGACCTCGTGCGAAACCCGCGCGCACTGTACGCCGGAAAGCATCCGACACAGGCGCAACGGAACGCGGTGCGCGACGCGCTGGCACGCGACGGCTTCGTCGCCGCGGACGCGCCGGTGCGCGGAATCTTTCCGCCCGGGACCGAGCCCGAGACCAGCGCGCCGATCCAGCCGTTCTGGGCTGCGCCGGGTTCGGGCGAAGGCTCGCACCATGATTATCCCGGCGGGCTCGCCGTCCACGAGTCGTTCAACGCCTCGATCGCGACGGGCTTCGCGGCGCAGTACGACGCGCACTATTTCGGCGGCCGCCCAACGGTCTCGCGCGACACCGCGATCGCCGCGGCGCTGTACCACGATGTGATGAAAACCGTCGTGTTCGGCTGGAACGACGACGGCACGGTCTTCGACGAGTTCGCGATCGCGGGGACCGGCGGGCACCACATCCTCTCGGGCGCCGAGGCGATCGCGCGCGGCCGGGACGCGCGCTTCGTGACGACGCTGCTCTCCGCCCATGCCGCACCTTCGCTCGGCGACGAAGCGAAAGTCGTCGCATGGTGCCGCGCGGCGGCGATCGTCGCGAACGTCGACCCGGTCGCGTACGGTCTGCTGCGGCGCGAAGGATCGGGCTATGCGCTCGCGGCCGAACCGCCGCCGCTCGAAGCGTTCGTGAACTACCTGAGCGATCACGACTACGTGATCTCCGTGCACGCGATGCACGTCGTCGCCCCGCGGCTGCAGCAGCGCTGGGCGCGTCAGTCCGGCCTGAACCGGCTTGCCCCGACGTTCCCCTGGTACCGCACCATGATGCTCACCCGGACGAGCGCGATCGCACTCTAC
>DATHLN010000016.1:0-30734 GCA_035488115.1 Candidatus Limnocylindrales bacterium
ACCAGCTCAACGCGGCGCTCAAGGCGTGGCATATGTTCCACAAGGACCAGCAGTACATCGTCAAGGACGGCGAGGTCGTCATCGTCGACGAGTTCACCGGCCGGCTGATGTACGGCCGCCGCTACTCCGACGGCATCCATCAGGCGATCGAGGCGAAGGAAGGGCTCTCCGTCCGCAGCGAGGATCAGACGCTCGCGACGATCACCTTCCAGAACTATTTCCGGCTCTACGACAAGCTGGCCGGCATGACCGGCACGGCTAAGACCGAGGAGCGCGAGTTCCGCGAGATCTACGGCCTGTCCGTCGTCGTGATGCCGACCAACCGCGCGGTCAAGCGCAAGCACTTCCAGGACATCGTCTACCGCACCGAAGAGGCGAAGTTCAACGCGGTGATCGACGACATCATCGCCGAGCACGAGAAGGGCCGCCCGGTGCTGGTCGGCACGCGCTCGATCGAGAAGTCGGAACGGCTCGCCGGGATGCTGCGCCGGCGCGGCGTCGAGTGCAACGTCCTCAACGCGAAGTACCACGAGCAGGAAGCGCAGATCATCAAGGACGCGGGCCAGTACGGCGCGGTGACGATCGCGACGAACATGGCGGGCCGCGGCGTCGACATCAAGCTCGGCGAAGGCGTCCCCGAGCTCGGCGGGCTGCACATCATCGGCACCGAGCGGCACGAGTCGCGCCGGATCGACAACCAGCTCCGCGGCCGTTCGGGCCGCCAGGGCGATCCGGGGACGACGCGGTTCTACATCGCGCTCGAAGACGAGCTGATGCGGCTGTTCGGACAAGAGCGGCTGCAGAAGATGATGGACTTCGTGAAGTTCACCGACGAGACGCCGATCGAGGCCGGGATCCTCTCGCGCTCGATCGAGAACGCGCAGTCGAAGGTCGAGAACCACAACTACGAGATCCGCAAGTCGGTCCTCGAGTACGACGACGTCATGAACAAGCAGCGCGAGATCATCTACGGCGAGCGCCGCCGGGTGCTCTCGGGCGAGCCGATGCGGGACTACTTCGTCAACATCTTGCGCCGCAAGACGAGCTACGCCGTCGACGTCGGCGCGCCCGAGGAGAAGCATCCTTCGGAGTGGGACCTGGCGGCGATCCTCGACGAGATCGAGCTCATCTTCCCGATCAAGCAGGACGTCAGCGTCGAGGACCTCGAGAAGCTCGACCGCGACGGGATGAAGGAGCTGCTCTTCAACCACGCGCTGGCGGCCTACGAAGAGAAGGAAGCCGAGGTCACCCCCGAGATCCTGCAGATCGTCGAGACGCAGCACATTCTGCTGCCCGTGATCGACCGGCTCTGGGTCGATCATCTGTACATCATGGACGCGCTCAAGAGCGGGATCGGCCTGCGCGGCTACGGGCAGAAAGACCCGCGCGTCGAGTACGAAAAAGAGGCGTTCGAGATCTTCGAGGACCTCAAGAACAACATCGACGACGAAGCGATCAAGATGGTCTTCAGCGTGCAGATCCAGGTCGCGCCGCCCGAGATGGGCGAGTTCACGCCGCCCGAGCAGTACGCGAACGGCGCAGGCAACGGCGCCGCGAACGGCAGCGGCGCGGTGATCCCGGACGCCTCGCAGCTCCCGCCGGCGCCGCGGATGGATCCCGCGACCGCGGAACGGCTGCTCGGCCCGGCGCCGAAGTACGAGGCGACGCAGCTGCACACGAACCGCGACGACCAGCCGGCGAAGCCGAAGCAGAGCGCCGCCGGCGAGAAGGTCGGCCGCAACGAGCTCTGCCCGTGCGGCAGCGGCAAGAAATACAAGCGCTGCCACGGCGCGGCAGCGTAGCTCCGGCTACAAGATCGGTTCGGGCGTCCCGCGCGAGACGGGGATCTGGATGCTCGCGCTCTGGCCGTCGTTGCGCGCCGCGCTGAGCGTCAGTTGAACGGTGGCCGCGCTCGGGGGCAGGCTCAGCGCGTTGGCCGCGAAGACGCCTTGCCACTTCCCTTGGCCGAGCGGTGAGAGCCCGATCCGCGTCGCGCTCGTCCCGATCGTCAGCCGCTGCACGTTGGTCGTCGTGATCACGCTGACGCGCACGTTCGTGTTCGGCGTGAAGATCGTCGGCTGCAGCATCGCGTAGAAGATCACCGGCGCATCGCTCGGCCCGGCGTACGTGCTCGGCGGCGGCGAACCGTAGACGAACGTGTTCGCCTGCGCGAACGCGCTCGGCGTCGCGACCGGCGAAGCGCCCGGGCTCGGCGACGCGCTCGCGACCGGCGATGCGGAGGCGCTCGCGTCGTCGCCGGATTTCCCGGTCGGCTTCGCCGCGGCGGCGCGCGGCGAAGCGGTCGGAGTCGGCGTCGGCGTGCGCGGCGCTGCCGGGAACATCGTGCCGGGCGGGAGCGTCGGCAGCGGCCGCGCGGTCGGGACCGCCATCCCCGGCGGGCCGGCCGCGCTCGGCACGGTCGTCGTCTCGTTTCCGCGCAAGATGTGCGGCGTGACCACGATGATGAGCTCGTTGCGCGTGCTGGTCGTGGTCTGGTTGCGGAAGACGCGGCCGATGATCGGGATGTCGCCCAGCAGCGGGAGCTTGCTCTCCGAATGCTGGCTGCTCTCTTCGATCAGTCCGCCGATCACCAGCGTCTCGTTGTCGCGCAGGTGCACCGACGTCTGCGTGTCGCGCGTGGATATCTGCGGGACTCCGTTGAGGAAACCGCTCAGCGAGTTCACGACGGGATGCAGCGCGACGTTGACGTCGCCGCCGTTGGTGATGATCGGCGTGATGTCCAGCGTCACGCCGGTCTGGAAGGTCTGCAGCTGGGTCGTCGCCACCGTGCCCGAGCCGCCGCCCACCGTCGTCAGGATGGAGATCGAGTCGCCCGCGCGGATCGTCGCCGTGCGGCCCGAGAGCGCGGTGATGCGCGGGTCGGCGAGGACGCGCGCTCTCCCGTTGCTGATCAGCAGATTCAGCTGCGCCTGGAAGCTGATCCCGGTCCGCGTCAGCGGCTGGAACGCGATCAGGCGGCCGGGCTGACCGGTGTTGGGATTGGGCGTCGGCTGGACCTCGCTGAAGGTCGTCCCGATCGAGGTCGTGCCGAGCTGAAGACCGAGGTTGCGCGAGCTGCTCTCGTCGAGCTCCAGGATCTCGGTGTCCAGCACGACCGACTGCGGAATCGCGTCGAGCTCGGCGAGCAGCTCTTTCGCGGCCCGCACGCTCTGCGGGCTGCCGGTGAGGATCACTTGCGTCGTTCCGTTGGGGACGACGACGCGCAGATCGGGTGCGGATGCTTGCAGCGCTTGCTGCACCGCCTGCGCGATGTCTTGCGCGGTCGTTCCGTTTCCGTAGCCCTGGTTCGGGATGATCGATTGGAGCTGGATCACCTCGTGCGAGGACGGGACGGCGCCCGGGGCGACGCCGGCCGGATCGCCGCCGCTCGACGCGCCGGTCGCCGTGCCGTCGATCCGCGCGATCCCGTCGGCGATCCGCATGTGGTCACCGGCCGTCGCGACGACCGAGAGCGCGTTCAAGCTCGCGTCGAGCGTGACCGCGGCGTCGGGGAACGAGCGGCGGATCAGATCCGCGACGGAGCTCGCGTCGACGTTCTTGATCCGGTAGATCTGCACGTAGCGCGAACCGTACGCCGGGAGATCGAGCTGCGCGATCAGCGCCTTCGCCCGCGCGACGTCGTCGGGCGAGCCGCTCACCGTCACCGCCGAGCCGGAGACCGCGGCGTGCACGTGCGGGAGCTGAGCGGCGACCGCGCGCGCGACGTCCTGCGGCCGGCGCTGCAAGACCTTGACCGCCTCGCTCGAGAGCGGCGCGGAAGAGGGCACGGGCGTCGCCGCGTCGATTCCGGCGACGAGCGATTTGATCTGCGTGAGATCGGCCGGCGCCGCGCTCACCAGCATGGTCGTGCGCGAGACGACGGTGATCTTCGCCGCGGGATAGAGCGCGCGTAAGCGCTCGGCGACGGCTGAGGCGGGCTGCGAGTGAAGCTGGACCGCTTCGGTCGTCGGCTTCGAGGCATCGCGCACGTCGAGCCCTTGGATGATCGTGCGCGCACCCGCGATGTCGCCCGCGGTTCCGGCGAGCACCAGCGAGTTCGAGGCCGAGTCGACGCGGACCGAGAGACGCGGGTACATCGAGCGCACGACGTTGCCGGCGCGCGCGGCCGGGACGATCGCGAGCGGGACGACGACCGACGATTCGTTCGAGACGGAGACGGTCCGCCCGTCGCGCACGCAGCGCAGATGGGCCTGCACGCAGACGGCGTGCAGCGCTTCGTCCGGCGTCACGCCGTGCAGCGAGAGGTTCACCTTGCCGGTCACGTCGTCGGCGACCGTGATGCTGAGGTGCCCGAGGTCGCCGAGCCGCAGCAGCACGTCGCGGACCGCCTCGTCGTGCGCGACGAGCTGGATCCGTTTGGGCGCGGCGGCCGGCGCCGCGGGCGCGGAGGACGTGAAGAATCCGGACGCCACGAAGCTCGCGGCGACCAAGACGGACGCGATCGCCGCCTTGAGAGGTCTCACCCCACTCTCTTTCGACGGCGGCGCTGAATTCCGGCTAGCGTGCGTAACGTTGCGGTATGGATCATCGTCCCGGCACCGCGCTGTTGCCGCGCGCTATGACGCATCGCACATCGCGCAGCGCTCCGATCGCGCGGTGCGGCGCGCCGCCGACCGCGACCAGATCGGCACACGCGCCGGCGCGGATGACGCCGAGGTCCTCGCGGCGCAGCACCCGTGCGGCGACCGACGTCGCGGCGCGGAGCGCGGCGAGCGGCGCCATCCCCTGCTCGACCAGGAGCTCGATCTCGCGCGCGTTCTCACCGTGCGCGAAGACCCCGATGTCGCTGCCGTTCGCGATCGTGACCCCGCTCGCGAGCGCGGCCGCGAACGCGTTCCGCTTCGCGACGACGTACGGATGGTCGGAGCTCAAGTTGCGAAGCCGTTCGAGCGTCTCGTACGCGGCCAGCGTCGGAACGTAGGCGACGCCGTTCTCGGCCATGAGCGCGAACACGTCGGCCGTCCCGGCGTTGCCGTGCTCGATCGTGTCGGCCCCGGCGAGGGTCGCGCGGCGCATTCCCTCGGCCGTCGTCGCGTGCATCGCGACCGGAACGCCGGCGTCGTGCCCGACCCGCACGATCAAGGCCAGCTCGTCGCGGGTGAAGGTCGGTCGCGCGTCGCCGGCCGGGCCGAAGCGGTAGTCGGCGTAGACCTTGAGCCAGTCCGCGCCCCGCGCGATCTGCATCCGCGCCGCGCGGAGGATCGAGGCCTCGCCGTCGACCTCCTCGGCGCCCTGCGGGACGCAGCACCCGGAGTGGAATCCGGCCGGTCCGTACGTGCCCCGCGCGACGATCGCGCGGGTGACGCAGACGATCCGCGGGCCTGCGATGACGCCCTCCTCGACCGCGCGCCGCAGACCGGTGTCGGCCTCGCCGGCGCCCTCGGTCCCGAGATCGCGGACAGTGGTGAACCCGGCCTCGAGCGTCCGCCGCGCCGCGGCGACCGCGCGCGCGACGCGGAACGACTCGGGGTCGCGCAGCACTTGGTCCTCCCAAGCGCGCTCGTCGTACGGGTGGAGCAGCAAGTGGGTGTGCAGGTCGATCAGCCCCGGCAGCAGCGTCGTGCCGGGCAGGTCGAGCGTGCGCGTTCCGTCGGGCGCCTCGACCTGCGAGCCGGCCGCCGCGATGCGGTCGCCCTCGACGAGGACGCTCCAGCCGTCGTGCACCTCGGCGCCGTCGAAGACGGCGCCGGGGCGGATCAGCGTTCGGTTCACGTGGGCGCTGTTCGGACGGGAAACGAGGGCGTCCCGCGCCGCCGGAGAACGCGGTTCGTCCCGTGTCCGACGCACAGCTAGCCGACATCGACCGCGCCCGCGAGCGCCTCAGCGCGCTCAAGGTGCGCCTTTGACGACGCCTCGAAGCGCCGCAGCGTAGCGGAGCTGGAGGCGCGCTCGCGCGCCGACGACTTCTGGAACGACCCCGACCGGGCGCGCGGGGTGATGAAGCGGATTTCCGACCTGCGCTCGGACCTCGACGCGGTCGACGCGGTCGAGGCCGCGCTCAAAGACGCCGCCGAGATCATCGAGGTGCTCGGCGACGAGGAAGGCGCCGAGGAAGAGGCCGACGCGATCATCGCGCGCGCCGCCGCGTCGCTCGACGATTTGGAGATGGCGGCAAACTTCGACCGGCCGTACGACTCGCACGGCGCGATCGTCACGATCCGCGCCGGCGCGGGCGGGACCGACGCCGCCGACTGGGTGCAGATGCTCGCGCGGATGTACCTTCGGTGGGCCGAGGGCCACGGCTACGAGGCGCACGTGATCGAGGAGATGCCGGGCGACGAGGCGGGTCTCCGTTCGGTGACCTTCATCGTGCGCGGGAAGAACGCGTACGGGATGCTCGAGAGCGAGCGCGGCGTCCACCGGCTGGTGCGCATCTCGCCGTTCGACAACCAGGGGCGGCGGCAGACGTCGTTCGCCGAGGTCGACGTCGTCCCGGAGATGGAAGAGGGCGACGCCGAGGTCGAGATCAAGCCGGAAGACCTCAAGGTCGAGACGTTCAAGGCGAGCGGCGCGGGCGGGCAGTACGTCAACAAGACCGAGTCGGCGATTCGGGTCTACCACCTGCCGACCGGGATCGTCGTCGCCTCGCAGCAGGAGCGCTCGCAGATGCAGAACCGCGACGTCGCGATGGGAATCCTGCGCGCGAAGCTGCTGCAGCGCGCGCGCGAGGAGCAGGAGGCGAAGCTCAACGAGCTGCGCGGCGACCGGATGGCGAACGAGTGGGGCTCGCAGATCCGGAACTACGTCCTGCACCCGTACCAGATGGTGAAGGACCTGCGCACGAACGTCGAGACCGGCAGCGCGACCGCGGTGCTCGAAGGCGATCTCGACGGCTTCATCTGGCCGTACCTGCAGAACCGCAACAAGTTCGCGCCGCGAGAAAACTGATGCCGCGCATCGACGTGATCGTCGTCTGCTGGAACGACAAGGAGAAGATCGCGACCGCGCTCGACTCGGTGTTCGCGCTGAGCGAGGTGCACGGGGATCCCGAGCTCGCGAACGTCGTCGTCTCCGACAACGGCTCGGCGGACGGCTCGCGCGAGTTCATCACCGAGCGCTACGGCGGGCGGGTGCGGATCGTCGAGAACGGCGCGAACCTCGGCTTCGCGGCCGCCTGTAACCGCGCGTTCGCGGCGACCTCGTCGGAGTACGTCTTCCTGCTGAACCCGGACGCCGAGCTGAAGGACGGCGCGCTGCGGCAGATCGTCGCGTTCATGGACACGCATCCGAGATGCGGGATCGCCGGCTCGCGGATCTACAACTACGACGGCAGCGTTCAGCAGTCGGTCGGCGAGTTCGATACCTGGGCCGGTGCGTTTCTGCGCTCCAGCGCGTGGGGCGAGTGGCCGCCGCTCCGGCGCTTCGCGAACGGTGCCGGGCTGCGCGATTTTCAGTACGACCAGCCGCGCAAGGTCGATCTCGCGATCGGCGCGGCGCTCGCGATACGGCGCGCGACGATCGAGCAGATCGGGCCCTTCGACGAGCGGTTCTTCCTGTACCACGAAGAGGTGGACTTCGCGAAGCGCGCGGCGGACGCGGGCTGGGAGACGTGGTTCGTCCCGGCGAGCGAAGCCGTGCACGAAGGGATGGGCTCGGCGCGCGGTCAGTACAACGTCGAGAAGCGCAAGCAGAGCTCGCGCCGGAAGTACTGGATCAAGCACCACGGCCGCCTGTGGTACTACGCGCTCACCGGCGCGCTCGTCGGCCGCTATGCGCTTTACGCGGGAACGGCTGCCGGCGTGCTGATGCTTGCCCGAAGGCTGATGCGTTAACATGGCGCTGTCGGCCGACGCCGTGACGACGTTCTCGCGGATCGAGGGCTATCGCGTGGTGCGCTCGTTCGGGTACGCATACGGTCAGGCGAGCCGGCCGCGCAACGTGATCAAAGCGACGTTCCGCACCATCGGAGCGCTGATCGGGCTGGCGCCGGTGGAGTATCTCACCGACGCCGAGCGCGCGCGCGCCGAGTCGCTGGAGATGCTGCTGCGCAAAGCGGAGGGGATGGGTGCGAACGGCGTGATCGGGTTGCAGTTCCAAGCCTCGGAGGCACCCGACGGCGCGACGCGCGTGCTCGCGTTCGGCGAAGCGGTGCTGCTCGAGCCCTCGCCGGGGACGTTGTCCGCCCTACGACAGGCTCAGGACAGGCCGTGAGCCTGCAAGAGCGCACCAAGCGCGAGCGCGAGCTGGAGCGCGCCGCGGCGGTCGTCGCGCAGTGCCGGAAATGCGGGATCGGCGCGACGCGCCGCAACAGCGTCTACGGCGAAGGCGATCCGTGCGCGGCGCTGATGGTCGTCGGCGAGGGGCCGGGCGAGACGGAGGACAAGCTCGGGCGCCCGTTCGTCGGCCGCGCCGGCGAGCTGCTCGACAAGATGCTGGCGTCGATCGACCTCCCGCGTGAGGACGTCTACATCTGCAACACGGTGAAGTGCCGGCCGACGCTGGACACCGGTCACCGCATCGCGAACCGCGCGCCGACCCCGGACGAGATGCGCAACTGCCGCCCGTACCTCGACCAGCAGATCGAGGTCATCCGCCCGCGCGTGATCCTCGCGCTCGGCGCGCCGGCCGCGAAATCGTTCATGGGCGAGAAGTTCTCGATCACCAAGCAGCGCGGCCAGTGGTTCGAGGGCCCGAGCGGGATCCCGGTGATCGCGACCTTCCACCCGGCGTACATCCTGCGGCAGACCGGCGGCGCCATGACCGAGGTGAAGAAGCTGGTCTGGAGCGACCTCAAAAAGGTCCGCGCGCGGCTCGCCGAGACGCCCGCCCCGGCGGCCGAAAAGCCGCGCCAAGACGGGCTCTTCGACTAGCCGGACTGCCGGGCTTCCGCCAACACCTAAAAATTTAATCTTTCTCGCGAAACAAACTCCTACGGAAATAGTAGGATGGGCGTAACGATCGATCGTCAGCACCGTCTCCATCCCGGAGGAAGGTTCCATGCGCCTTACCCGTCTTGCCGCATGCCGATCGCTCGTCGGATGCCTCTTCGCCCTCTCGCTCGCCGCGCCGGCGCTGGCCCAGCCTCGCCCGGCGACGGTCCTCGAGCTCGCCGCCCAGCAGAAGAACCTCACCACCTTCGTCCAGGCCGTGCATACGGCCGGCCTCGACGACATGCTCAAAGGCGCCGGGCCGATCACGGTCTACGCGCCGAGCGACGAGGCGTTCGCGAAGCTGCCCGCCTCCGAGCGCGACTCGCTCTTGAGCAGCCCGGACCGGCTGCGCGCCCTGCTCCTCGGCCATCTGGTGAAGGACCGCGTGTTCATGCACGACGGCGACAGCTCGATCACCAGCGGCTCGGTCGCGAACGCCGCGGGCCGTGAGCTCGCCTTCGCGACGGACGACCGCGACCGCGTGACGGTCGGCGGCGCTTACCTGCTCGCGACCGACTTGAGGGCCGACAACGGCTGCGTGAACGTCATCGACCGCGTCCTGATCTAGTGGATTCGGCCTTCGGCCGAACCCGTCGCGTTCGGCCTTCGGCCGAGCCGCCTGTCGCTTCGCTGAACATGACGTGGTAGAATAGCCCGTCATGCTCAGCGCGCAAGACCTCTGGATCGACGAGAAAGCGCGCCGTGCCGGCTACGAGAACGGCGCGGCGCTCGTCTCGTCGCACGGGCTCAAGAAGTACCGCGCCGGCCAGCTCTACCGCGCGGCGGCGAAGGAGCTGGTCGAGGATCTCGATGCGATCACGACGCTGCCGAAGGAGCTGCGCGCGGCGCTGGCGGCCGAAGGCTTCGCGCTCGACTCGATCGAGCCGGTCGTCGTGCAGCGCTCGCGCGACGGGCAGACGACGAAGGGACTCTTCCGGCTGCACGACGGCAACGAAGTCGAGGCGGTGCTGATGGAGCACCACGGCGAGCGCAACACCGTCTGCATCTCCTCGCAGGCCGGCTGCGCGTACGCCTGCAGCTTCTGCTCGACCGGTCAGGCCGGGTTCACGCGGAATCTCACCGCGACGGAGATCTTCGACCAGGCGCGCTATTTCGGCAAGCAGCTCGCGCGCGACGGGCGGAAGATCACCAACGTGGTTTTCATGGGCATGGGAGAACCCTTCGCGAACTTCGATGCGGTGATGGGCGCCGTCGCGCTGCTGCACGATCCGCAGGGGTTCGGGCTCGGGCACCGGCACATCACGATCTCGACGGTCGGGCTCGTCGACAAGATCGACCGCTTCGCCGGCGAGCAGACGCAAGTGAACCTCGCGATCTCGCTGCACGCGCCGGACGACGTGACCCGCTCCTCGATCATGCCGGTGAACCGCAAGTTCTCGACCGAGGACCTGATGGCCGCGGTCGCGCGCTACATCGCGAAGACCAACCGCAAGGTGTTCTTCGAGTACGTGATGCTGGCCGGCGTGAACGACACCGACCGGCACGCGCACGATCTGGCGCGGCTGATGAAGGGCCCGCTCTACCACGTCAACCTGATCCCGTACAACAGCACGCCGGACGCGCTGCTGCGCGGCAGCGACGAGCGGCGCATCTGGGAGTTCGCGAAGCTCCTCGAGCAGCAGGGCACCGCCGTCACGGTGCGCACGCCGATGGGCCGCGACATCGCCGCCGCCTGCGGCCAGCTCCGCGCCGAAACCCAGCCGCGAGCGAAAGCAAGCTGAAAGACGGGAGCCGTCCCGACGCCGTCGCCGTCCTGGTGTTGCGGGGTGAAGGCGCGGACGCGGAGGTGCTGTTGCTGCGGCGCGCGGGCGGGGCGTTCGCCGGCGCGTGGACGTTCGTGATGGGCGGGGTCGAAGACGGCGAGCGTGCGACCGACGCGGCGCGGCGCGAGCTGTTCGAGGAGACGGGGCTCTCGATCGCGACGCTCTTCACGGCCGGCGAGCTCGACGCGTTCTACGACCCGGTGCGCGACCGCATCGTGCACGTCCCGTTCTTCGTCGCGCACGCCGGTGAAGGGGAGGTCGCGCTGGAAGCGGACGTGCACGACGAGCACCGCTGGGTGACGTTCGCGCAGGCCGAGACGATGCTGGAGTTCTCCGCGCAGCGCCGCGTGCTCGAAGAGGTGCGGCGAGCGTTCGTGCTGGGGGCTCCCGCGCCGTGGCGGACGATTCGCTGATCGAGAAGACGCTCGACACGCTGGCGCATGTGTGCGCGCTCGTGACGGTCGCGTATGCCGCGCGCGCCACGGCGGCGCTGCGCGGCTGGATGCGCGTGCCGGCGGACTCGGCGCGCATCGAGAGACCGTTCTTGTCGGTCGTCGTCCCCGCTCGGAACGAGGAACGCTCGATCGAGCGCTGCATCCGCTCACTACTGGCGCAGACGCTCGACGACTACGAGGTGATCGCGGTCGACGACCGCTCCGAGGATCGCACCGGCGCGATCCTCGACCGGCTCGCGCACGAGGATCCTCGCCTGCGCGTCGTGCGCGGCGAGCCGCTACCGGACGGCTGGGTCGGGAAGCCGTGGGCGCTCGCGCAAGGCGTGCGCGCCGCGCGCGGGACGTGGCTCCTGTTCACCGACGCCGACACCTGCCACGCGCCGCGCGCATGCGCGTCGGCGTTGGCGTTCGCGCTGGACCGCCGGATCGACGCGCTCTCGCTATGGACGCGTCAGGAGCTGGGTTCGTGGGGCGAGCGCGCGGTGCTGCCGGCGATCCTGGCGATGATCGTCGTCGCGTCAGGAAGCCTCGAGCAGCTCAACGATCCCGCCGATCGCGAGCGCGCGCTCGCGAACGGGCAGTACGTCCTCGTTTCGCGCGCCGCGCACGAGGCGCTCGGCGGATTCGAGGCGCTGCACGGCGAGATCGTCGAAGACGTCGCGTTCGCGCGGCGGCTGAAAGCCGACGGCCGATTTCGTCTGGCGCTCGCGGACGGCAGCGAGCTCGTGAGCGTCCGGATGTACACGTCGCTGCGCGAGCTGTGGGACGGCTTCAGCAAGAACATGTACGCCGGCGCGGGCGGCGACGTGCGCGCGCTCGCGGCCGCCGCGGCCGCACTCGCGCTGATCTCCGCCGTTCCCGCCGCGCTCGCGGTCGACGGCGTCCTCCGAAAGCGGCCGCTGCGCGCCGCGGAAGCGGTGCTCTGCCTCGCGGCCGGGATCGCGGTGCACGCGCGCGGGCTGCGCCGCATCGGGATCGCACCGGCGCTCGGGTGGTTCGCGCCGGTCGGGCATGCGGTCGCGGCGGCGATCGTGGTGAACTCGACGCTGCGCGTGCTGAGCGGGCGCGGTGTCGAATGGCGCGGGCGCCGCTACACGGGCCGCGCGCCTAATCCCTAGCGGGCGGTCGTCCCGACGCGCGTCACACCGTTCGGGTACACGGCCGGAATGAGCGCCGACACGCCGATCAGCGAGAGCGAGCACGAGGAGGTCGAGAAGCGCCGGCGGCCGCGTTCGGCCGTCATCTACGAGACGATCCGCCGCGAAGGCGAGGACGAGTACGAGCGCTCGTCGCTCTCGCTGTTCTGGTCCGCGGTGGCGGCGGGCGGCTCGATGTCGTTCTCGATGATCGCCATGGGCGTGATCCAGGCGAACATGCCCGACACGCCGTCGCGCCACCTCGTCGCCTCGTTGGGCTACACCGTCGGTTTCCTGATCGTCATCCTCGGCCGCCAGCAGCTCTTCACCGAGAACACGCTCACGCCGCTGCTCCCGATGTTCTACAAGCCGACGGCGTGGCGCGGCCGCCAGCTCGCGCGGCTCTGGGCGGTGATCTTCCTCGGCAACGTGCTGGCCGCGCTCGTCGCCGCGGCGTTCGTCGCGTTCGGCGGTGCGTTCTCGAGCCAGACGCTCGGCGCATTCGACGATCTCGCGCGCTCCGCGACCGGACATCCGTTCCTGGTCTTGCTGGCGAAAGCGGTCTTCGCGGGCTGGCTCATCGCGCTGATGGTGTGGCTGCTGCCGCTCGCCGAGAACGCCGGGATCTTCGTCATCATCATCCTCACGTACGTCGTCGCGGCCGGCGATTTCGGACACATCATCGCGGGTTCGGTCGAAGCGTTCTTCGGCGCGTGGCACGGCGCGATCTCGTGGGGCGACGCGATCGCGTTCATCGTTCCGACGCTGATCGGCAACTGCATCGGCGGCGTCGCGTTCGTCGCCGCGGTCTCGACGGCGGAGATCTCTTCCGACACGGATCAGGCCGTGTAGCGGATCGCGGCCGGCGCGCTAGTTCCCGGGCGGTGCCGAGCCGGAATCCGATTCGACCGTCGCGAGCGAATCGGACGGCGCCGCCGGTTTGGCGCGCTGCCGCAGGCCGAGCTCGACGAGCGCGGTGTGCGCCGCATGCCGCAGCGTCAGGTGCCGCAATCCGTTCACCGTGACGTGATGCTCCGAGACGACGCGCACGCCGCTGATCACGGCGATCGCCATCGCGACCCCGGTCGTCGTCCCGCGCACGATCCGCCACGCCGTCTCGATACGCCGCCGTCCGCGGCCGCGCGAACGCGGAAGCGGAACGAAGACGACGCCCGAACCCGCCTCGGTCGGCGCGTCGCACGCGGCGACGCCGCGCGGCGCGGTCTCCAGCGCGGCCAACGCCGACGCGAGCTCCGCAGCACTGCCGAACCGCTCCGCCGGATCCTTGCGCAGCAGCCGCGCGACGATCGCCGCGAGCGGAGTACTCATCTCGCGCGCGAGATCGCTCTCCGCGGGCGCCGGCGAGGTGACGTGCGCGACCGCGATCGCGATCGGGTTCGCGCCGCCGAACGGCAGACGACCCGTCACGAGCCGGTGCAGCACGACGCCGAGACTGTACAAATCGCTCGCCGCGGTGAGCGGGATCCCTCGCGCTTGTTCCGGCGAGATGTACGGTGCGCTTCCGATCAGGCGCCCCGCCTCGGTCGTCGACGGGTCGGCCTGCAGGATTGCGGTCGCGAGCCCGAAGTCCGCCACCTTCACCACGCCGCTCTGCGTGATCAGCACGTTCGCGGGCTTCACGTCGCGGTGCAGCAGCCCGCACGCGTGCGCCGCGGCGAGCGCCAGCGCGATCTGCCGCGCGACGCGCACGGCGCGCGCCTCGCCGAAACTCCCTTCCGCGCGCAACACGCTCTCGAGCGATTCGCCGGCGACGTACTCCATCACGATCGCGTGCCGGTCGCGTTCCGCGACGATGTCGTGCACGAGCACGGCGTTCGGGTGCGCCAGCCGCGCAGCCGCGCGCGCTTCGCGGTAGAAGCGGGCGACGGTACGCTCGTCGCCGGCGTACGCGGGCTTGAGCATCTTCAGCGCCACGTCGCGCTGCAAGACGTCGTCCCAGGCGCGCCACACGGTTCCGACCGCTCCCTCACCGAGAAGTGCGCCGATCCGGTAGCGCGCGCTCGCCGTCACCGCGCTACTTTCCGTTCTTCGTCTCGCGGTCGCCGTCGGCGTCCGCCTCTTTCTTGCACACGTACGCGCCCTGCTTCGTGTGCCCGTAGTAGAGCTGGCCCTTCTCGTGATACACGTGCGACTTCGTGTTGAGCCACACGACGACGTCGCTCGGGCAGTGGTTCTGCGCCGCGGCCTCGGTGTCGAACCCCGCCGGCTGACCGGTGCCGGTGTTGACCGCCCCGCCCGTCGTGGTCCCGTTCATCCCGCCCGCGGACATCGCGCCGGACGGGGTCGCCGCCGTGCCGGACGTGCCGGCGGGGTTCGGTCCCATCGTGCCGGAGGCGTTCGTGGTCGTCGTGCTCGTGGTGGTCTGGGTGTCGGCCTTGTGGCTGCAGCCGACGGCCGCGATCAGCAGCGCACCCGCCAGAAAGCATCGTAGGATCGTCATCGGACCTCCTTTGCGGGCCTCTATCGCGGGCGGATCGGCCGTTCCTGGCTCGCCCTTGGAACCGGCCGGAGGCCGCCCGGGTCGCACGACACGAGGCCTTTCGATGCAACGCGCGACCCCTCTCCCGTGTTCTCCCGGCGACTCGCACAGGAGTGCCGGAGGGAACCATGCTGCTCATCATCGTGATGTCGACGATCATCGTCATCGGCCTGATCGCCATCGC
This sequence comes from Candidatus Limnocylindrales bacterium, assembly GCA_035488115.1. GTDB lineage: Bacteria > Vulcanimicrobiota > Vulcanimicrobiia > Vulcanimicrobiales > Vulcanimicrobiaceae > Vulcanimicrobium. Next base: position 14,951 of record DATHLN010000016.1, read on the forward strand.
GCTCGCGCATCCGCGCCGCGCAGAGGACATCGTCGTCTGGAACGACGAGGCCGAACGGCGGCTGCTCAATGAGCGAACCGTCCGCCTCGGCTGGTGGTGAGATGGCGGTCGCGTGCGCGCTCGACGCGCCCGACCCGGACACGCTGCTCGCCGGCGCGCTTGCGCGCGACCTCGACCGCTCCTTCGAGCGCCTCGTGATCGCGTACCGCACGCGCATCGTCGAGTTCGTCGCACGGATGCTGCACGACAACGCACGCGCCGAGGACGTCGCGCAAGACGTCTTCGTGCGCGCGTACCGCGCGCTACAGACGTACCCCGCCGAACGCACCGGCGAGCTGCGGCTGCGCTCGTGGCTGTACGCCATCGCGCACAACCTGACGCGCAACGCGGTGCGCGACGCGCCGCCGCGCAGCGACTCGCTGGACTTCGACGACGGCGAGCCGCGCGCCGCGCTCGCCGATCCGGATCCGGGCCCCGAGGAGGCGCTGCTGCGCGCCGTCGCCTGGGACTCCGTCGCCGAGGCGATCGGGCGGCTTTCGCCCGCGCTGCGCCCGGCGTTCGTGATGCGCTACGTCGACGAGCTCTCGTACGACGAGATCGCGGCGAGCTTGGAACAGCCCGTCGGAACCGTGAAAGCTTCAGCGCACCGCGGCCTCTTGGCAGTGCGCGCGTATCTGGAGAAGAACGATGCCTGAGATCTCGCCGGATTTCACCACCGCGATCTGCGCGCGGATCGGGCTCGACCGCTACATCACCGCGGAGAGCGCGCTCGGCGGCGTCTACGTCGCGTGGAGCGCGGACGGCGTGTCGGCGGTGCGGCAGAGCGGCGACGAAGAGGCGTTCGAGGCGTGGTACGCCGAGCGCTTCGAGCGCCGCTGCGTCCCGGCGATCGAAGACGACTCGATCGCGACCGCGGCCCGCGCGAAGCTGCGCGGCGAGGACGCGGACGTCCCGATCGACCTGCACGAATGCTCCGAGTTCGAGCAACGCGTGCTGCGCAAAGCAGCCGAGATCAAGGGCGGGGGCGCGCGGCCGTACAGCTGGGTCGCGCGCGAGATCGGCAGCCCCGGCGCCACGCGCGCGGTCGGCAACGCGCTCGGCCGCAACCCGGTCCCGCTGCTGATCCCGTGCCACCGCGTCGTGCGCAGCGATTACTCCGCCGGCGGCTATGTCTTCGGCGGCGAAGCGAAGCGCGCATTGCTCGAGCGCGAAGGCGTGAACTTCGGCGCGATCGGCGAGGTCGTGCGACGCGGGTTCCGCTACGTCGGCTGCGACGACGGCTATTTCTGTCTCCCGAGCTGCGGCGACATCGCGTCCCGGCTCGACGAGCCCGGCTTCCTCGGGCTGCACAGCCTCGAAGAGGCGCACGAGCACGGTCTCAGGCCGTGCCGCACGTGCCGCCCGATGGCCGCGTGACGGCCGGGTAATCGAAACAACGCGGACCGCGGCGCCGTAGATCGGGCAGCACTCTGACGGAGGTTGCCTTCATGTCCTCACCGGCGGACGATTTCTTCGCGCGGTTCCGCGAGCGCACGGGCGCGCCGGCGGCGAGTACGGCGACGGCGGCCAAGGTCGACGGCGACGTTTCGGGCAACCTCGAGGTGCAGCCCGGCGCGGCGATATGCGTAAACGGCGAAGTCGGCGGAAACGTCGCGGTGCGCCGCGATGCGCGCGTCCACGTGCGCGGCGACGTCGGCGGCGAGGTCGTCGTCGAACGGGGCGGGCAGATCCAGGTCGACGGTGAGGTCGGCGGCAGCATGCGCGTGCACGGCGGCGCCGCGGCGTACGTCGCGGGCGAGATCGGCGGCGACGTGACCGTCGAAGGCGCGCTGATGCTCGTCGGCGGCGCAGTCGGCGGAAACGTCTGGGTGCGGCCGGGCGGGGAGTTTGCGGACGTAGGCGTCTGAGCGCTAACCGCGGATCGTGAAGCCGGCGCGGCGCGCATGCCGCGGCGGGTCTGCGACCGTGAACGTCACCGCGTCGGCGTGCGCGCCGTCGCGAACGCGCAGCGTCCAGCGGCCGCGCGCGAGCGCAAGCGTGCGGGCCGCGCTGCGCATCGCTATCGGCGTGCCGTTCAGGTCCCACGCCGGATGCGACGCGCCGCGGACGCGCACGGCGATCCGCGCCCCCGGTGTCGCTTCGTAGACGTCGCCGTCGTGCGGTGCGACGATGCGTAGCGCGTCGGCCGGCCGCGGTGGCTGCGCGGCGAGCCAGGCATCGTAGCGCCGGTCCAGCGGGCGCGGCGGGGCCGGCCACGCGATCAGATCGCCGGCATCGAGCCATTCGCCGACGACGCTGCCGCACTCGCGGGTCGGGTGAACGCCGGTCGTCGCGCACATCGGCCGGCGGACGTAGCCGCGCGGCGATGCGAACGCGGCCGGCGTTTCGCGCTCCGCGAGGTGCCGGATTATGCGGTTCCAGAGCGGAGCGGCGCCCGCGACGCCACTCACGCGCTGCATCGGTGAGCCGTCGAAGTTGCCGACCCACGTTGCGACCGTGTAGTCGCGCGTGAAACCTACCGTCCACGTGTCACGATAATCCGATGACGTTCCGGTCTTCACCGCGCTCGGGAACGAAGTGTGCAGTAGCGACGCCACACCGAACGCCCGCGCGCGCGCATGTGCGTCGGCGAGCATGTCGGTGACGAGCGCCCATTCCGACGACGCACCAATCCGCGCGTCGTCGGTGTGCATTCCTTCGCGCGCCCCAGGCCCGTCCGCGAGCGCGTGCACGCGTACCGGACGGCCGCCGTTTGCGATCGCCGCGTACGCGCCCGCGAGCTCTTCGAGTGTCACCTCGCCGTCGCCGAGCGCAAGTCCGAGCCCGTAATGGTCGGCATCTTTCGTCAGGTGCCGAAACCCCAGCGCGTGCAGCCGCGCGAGAAATTCCGGCACGCCGACGTCGCTGAGCACGCGCACCGCCGGGACGTTCAGCGAATCGGCGAGCGCGATCCGCGCGCGGACCGGCCCGGCGAAACTGCTGCTGTAATCGCCGGGGCTGTACGAGCGCATCCCCGGGATCGCGTACGTGGTCGGAACGTCGGCGAGGATCGTCGTCGGGCGCACCGCGCGCTTCTCGAACGCCAGCTCGTACAGGAACGGCTTGAGCGTCGAGCCCGGCTGGCGCAGCGCGACGACCCCGTCGTTCTTCCCCGCGCCCGCCGTCGCGAAGTAATCCGCCGATCCGACGTACGCGAGCACCGCGCCGTCGCGGTTGTCGATCACGATCGCCGCGCCGTCGCGCCCGCCGCGCTCGCCGAGCGCGCCGACGACCTGCTGTGTCGCCGTCTCCGCGAACGTCTGCAAATCGCGGTCGATCGTCGTCCGCACGCGCGTCGCGTCCGGTGCGACGCCGCCCGCGAGCCGGAACAGCAGCTGCGGCGCGGCGGCGATTCCCTCGCTACGCGGCAGCACCGCGATCGGCTCGGCCGCTGCCCGCGCCGCGTCCTCGCGCGACGCCGCGCCGGTCGCCACCATCCGCGCCAGCACCGCCCGCCGACGCGTCTCGAGCGCCGCGCGGTGCGCGTACGGATCGAGCCGCACCGGGTCGTTCGGGATCGCCGCGAGGAAGGCGGCGTGCGCGAGATCCAACTCCGAGGCCGGCGTCCCGAAGTATGTCCGCGCCCCGGCCTCGACGCCGACGAGATCGCCGCCCATCGGCAGCCGGTTCACGTACGCCTCGAGGATCGCGTCCTTCGGCGTTCCGGCCTCGATCCGCAGCGCGAGCGCGATCTCCTCGAGCTTGCCGAGCGGCGTGCGCGGCAGATCCCAGCGCAGCCGCGCGAGCTGCATCGTGATCGTCGAGCCGCCCGAGACGACGTGCCTCGTCTGAGCCATCTGGAACGCCGCGCGTGCGATCGCGAGCGCGTCGACGCCGCCGTGCCGCGCGAACCGCGCGTCCTCGGCCGCGACGATCGCCGCCAAAAACCGCGGCGAGACGCGGTTCAGCGGCACGTGCACCGCGTGCTCGGTGTCGCGCGAGAGGACCGTTCCGAGCGGCACGCCGGCGCGGTCCTCGAACGTGAGCGCATTCGCGCCGCCGCCGAACGCGCGCGGCCCGATCGGCGCGCCGGCGACGGTCAGCGCCGCGAGCACCGCGAGGACCAGCGCGATCCGCGCACGCGACAAAGGGAGCACCTCGAACTGGACGAACGATCCCGCGACAACCGTGCGTATCTTCACGCGCCGCGCGTTCGCCTTCGCCGTGACGGCCCTCGCCCTCTTTGCGGCGGCCTGCAATCAGAACGCCCCGAGCGGCCCGGCGCCGCTCGCCATCGTCTCGCCGCTCCCGGCGCCGTCGCCGAGCGCGCCGATCGCCGCCGTCGCGCCGACGGGCGACACCGACGTGCTGGCGCAGATCCGCGTCCGCTTCACCGACGACCTGATCCCGCTCGAGCGCCTGGAGTCCGACGACGAGAAGGCGGTCCTCGCACACTTCGCGATCGAACCGGCGCTGCCGGGCCGCTTCCGCTTCCTGACGCCGAAGATGATCGGCTTCGAGGCCGACCGCGCGTGGCCGCCCGCGACGGTCGTGCGCGTGACGATCTCCAAAGGCCTCAGCGACCGCAAAGGCCATACGCTCGCCCAGGACGTCGCGTGGACGTTCGAGACGCCGCCGATCTCGCTTCAGGGCCTGCCGGGGACGAACGCGCAGGAGAGCCCGCCGCCGGTCGACCTCCGCCCCAAGATTCAGTTCAGCTCGAACGTCGCGCTCGACCGCGCCTCGCTCGAAGCGCACGCCCGCGCGCGCGTGCACGGCGACCAGAACGACTCCGGAGTTCCGCTCGTCGTCCCTACCGACAGCCCCAGCGCGAGCCCGGGGCCAACGTTCACGCCGGCGCCCGAAGAGCAGTTCGACCAAACCGCGTACGACAAGCAGTACGTCCTCGTCCCGGCGCACGACCTCGCGAAGGCGACGCAGTACGACGTCGTGATCGAGCCCGGCGTGATGCCGCGCAGCGGCAACCGCCCGACGGACCAGTCGTTCCAAGGGACGATCCGTACCTACGACGCGCTGCGCTTCGAGCGCGCGTTTTCCTCGACGTACCGCGCGCGCTTCACGAGCGGACAGCCCTCGCTCGCGTTCTCGACGCCGATCGATCCGAAGTCGCTCGGCGCGCTCGCGCTGAGCCCCGCACCGCCGAAAGGCTCGACGCCGTTCGGGATGGGCCCCGACGAGACGACCGTCGTGGTGAACACTTCGCTGCTCTCGCCGAATACGGACTACACCGTCTCGATCGGTGCGGATCTGAAGGACACGTTCGGGCAGACGCTCGGCGCCGCGAAGACCGCGTCGTTCCACACCGGCGATCTGACGCCCGACGTGTGGGCGCCGACCGGGACGAACTTGTTCCCGGCCTCGCGCGACGTGCGCTTGAACGTCGTCGCGGTGAACGCGCCGCCCGACGTTCGCGCGGTGTTCCGCGCGCTGCAGCCGGCCGACGTCGTCCTGAAGCCCGACGCCGGCGAGGACACCACGGTGCTGCCGCCGCGCGAGCAGTGGCCCCGCTTCGACGCGAGCGGACCGCACGACGTCGAGCGGACGATCGAGGTTCCGCTGCGCGCGAAGCTCGGCGCGCCGGGCGGGGTGCTGGCGTACGGCGTGACCGCACCGCTGAAGGAAGAGCCCGGGAGCGAGCAGCCGTTCACCGCTGCGGGCACCGTGCAGCTCACCGATCTCGGCGTCTTCGCGCAATACTTCCCCGACGGTGGACGGGTGCGCGTGAACCGCCTCGCCGACGGCACGCCCGTCGGCGGAGCGCAGGTGCAAGTGTATCCGGCGCAAGCCGACGCCGAGACGAAGACGACGCCCGCCGTCTGCGCGAACGCGACGACCGACGGCGGCGGCGTCGCGACGTTCACGCCGGCGACCTTCGCGAAGTGCGCCGCGACCGACAAGGGCGACGACAGCGCGCCGGCGTTCGTGACGGTCGTGCGCAAGGGCGGCGACTGGACGTACGTGCGCAACACGAAGTACAGCGGCGCGTACGCCGGCGACTTCAACAACGGCTGGTCGTCCGCGACGCCGATGGAGCGCGGAACGATCTTCTCGGACCGCACGCTCTACAAGCCGGGCGAGACCGCGCAGATGACCGCGGTAGGCTGGTTCCTGGTGAACGGCGCACTGCGGCGGGGCGTCGCGCCCACGTACACGGTCGTGCTGGAGAAGCCGAACGGCGACAAGACGGAGCTCGGGCGCCGCTCGCTCGACGCGTTCGGCGAGTTCTCGATGCCGGTCGCGATCGCGAAGGACGCCCCGCTCGGGTACTACGCGCTGCGCGCGAGCGCGGGGAACGGCGAGCAGATCGAAGGCACGTTCCGCGTCGCGGAGTTCAAGCCGCCGACGTTCAAGGTCGATCTGGCGCTCGACCACGACGTCGCGCAGCGCGGCGGCACGATCGCGGCGACGGCGACCAACGCGTACCTCTTCGGCGCGCCGCTGAACGGCGCGTCGACCCACTTCACCGTGACGCGGTCGCCGGCGGCCTTCGTGCCGAAGGGCCGGGAGCAATACGTCTTCGGGCGGCAATGGTTCTGGCCCGATCAGCAGCCCGACGCCTCGACCGACGTGCTCGACACGACGGCGACCACCGACGCGAACGGCAAGAGCACGGCGAGCGTGACCGTCGCGAACGACCTGCCGTACGCGATGACCTACGAGGTCGACGCCGAGACGACCGACGCCTCGAACATCTCGGTCGCGGACAGCAAGACGTTCACCGCGCTCCCGTCCGACACGCTGATCGGCCTGCGAACCGACGACGTCGGCACGGCCGGCTCGCCGCTCACGGTGAACGTGCTCGCGACCGATCCGTCGGGGAAGGCACGCGCAGGCACCGGCGTTCACGTCGAGCTGCAGCGCGCGGACTATACGAACGCCACGCAGATCGTCGAGGGCTCCGAGCAGCCGGTGCAGTCCGTCTCGTACACGACCGTCGCGAGCGCCGACACGACCTCGGCCGACAATGCGGTCGCCGTCACCGTGACGCCGCCGAAGCCCGGCGAGTATCGCATCCGCGCGAACGTCGCGGGCGCGAAAGACGATGCGTCGGAGACCGACGCCGAGGTGTTCGTCGGCGGCGCCGGCGGAACGCAATGGTTCTTCCGCGATCCGAATCAGCTCAGCGTGAAGCTCGACAAGACGTCGTACAAACCGGGTGAGACCGCGACCGCGCTGGTGCAGTCACCGTTCCCGAACGCCGAGCTGCACGTCATGGTCGTGCGCCACGGCGTGCTGTGGGAGACGACGCAGCAGACGAGCAGCGCAGCGCCGACGGTGCGCTTCACCGTGACGCCCGCGATGCTCCCGAACGCCGCGGTCGAGGCGTTCCTGGTGCGCCGCGGCCCGCCGCCGTCGAAGGAGCCGGCGGGAGGCGGCAACGCGCTCGCGCGCGTCGGCTTCGCGCCGTTCACGGTCGCGCTCGACGCGAAGTACGTCACCGCGACGGTGCGCGCGGCAAGCGCGAAGCTCGCGCCCGGCGCGCAGCAGACCGTGCGCGTGCACTTGACCGACCGCGCGCGCCGTCCCGTGCAGGGCCAGGCGACGCTGATGGTCGTCAACGAGGCGGTGCTGCGGCTCACCGGCTACCGCCCGCCCGACCTCGTGAAGACCGTCTACGCCGAACAGCCGATCTCGACGCGCTACGCCGACAACCGCGAGAACGTCGTGCTGAGCACGATCGCGAAGACATTGGAGAAGGGCTGGGGCTTTGGCGGCGGATTGTCGGGCGAAGAAGGCGACCCGCGCGTGCGCCGGAAGTTCGAGCCGCTCGCGTTCTTCGCCGGTGCGCTGCGCACCGACGCGAACGGCGACGCGAGCGCGACGTTCACGCTCCCCGACGATCTGACGACGTGGCGGGTGATGGTCGTCTCCGCGACCGCGGACGGCCGCTTCGGGAACGCCGACACGACGTTCACGACGACGAAGCCGCTGGTCGCGAACCCGGTGATGCCGCAGTTCGCGCGCCCGGGCGACCGCTTCGACGGCGGCCTTTCGGTGACGAACGGCACCGGCGCGAGCGGCCCGCTGCACATCGACGCCGCGCTGACCGGGCCGCTCGCGTTCGTGGTGAACGACAAGCCGTCGCCGACGACATCGCTCGACGCGCAGCTCGGCACGGTGACGCAGGCGTACCGGTTCCCGATAGCAGCGAGCGGCAGCGGCGTCTCGACGGCGACGATCCGCGTGCGCGGTGCGGGGACTGGCGACGCGTTCGCGATCCCGGTACCGGTGAACATCTTGGACGTGAGTGAGTCGGTCGCGCAGACCGGAACGACGGATGCGAGCGCGAGCGTCGGCCTCAACGTCGCGGCAGACACGCCGCGCGACGCGGGCGGCGTTCGAATCGACCTTGCGTCGTCGCTGATCCCCGAGGTGACGGTCGCGGCGAACAAGGCGCTCGAAGGCGACGAGCGGCTCGCGATCTCATCGGCGGGCCGGCTCGCGATCGCGAGCGACTTGGTGATCCTTGGCAAGCGCGTGGGCAGCGACGTGAAGAACGTGCGCGACCGCGCGCTGCTCGAGATTGCGAACCTGGACGGGCTGAAGCGCGGCGACGGCGGGTTCGCCGCGTACTTGCGCGAGGACAAGTCGGATCCGTGGGATTCGCTGTTCGTGCTCTCCGCGCTCGCTCGCGCGCACGACGCCGGACTCGACGCGGCGACGCCGCTTCTCGGCCCCGCGCGCGCGTACGCGGCGTCGGTGCTGAACGATCCCACCGGGCACATGAAGTACTGCAAGACCGACCTGTGCAAGGCGGAGGTGCGCCTGCGCGCGCTCGACGCGCTGAGCGCGGCCGGCGATCACCGCACGACGTTCCTGAGCGAGGTCGACGCGCAGCACGACAAGCTCGGTTTCGCCGACCAAGCCCGCCTTGCGCGGCTGCTCACGCAGGCGCCGGGCTACGCCGCGCGCGCCGCCGCGCAGTCGAAGGTCATCGAAGATCATCTCTACGAGACGGCGCGCGGCGCGGCGGTGAACATCCCGGCGCGCTACGCATGGTTCGACGAGCCGGTCGTCGCGCAGGCCGAGGCACTGCGGTTGGAGCTGGTCCGCAACGCGGACGGCGAGACGATCGACCGCGTGACCCGCTCGCTGCTCGACATGCGCCGTAACGGCTCGTTCGGCTGCGCCTGCGAGAACGCCGCCGCGCTGAACGCTCTCGTCGACCTAGCCTCGCGCGAGCGACCGGCCAACTTCACCGCGACGGCGGCGGTCGCGAACAAGACCGTTGCCACGCAGAAGTTCAACGGCCCGCGCGCCCCGCAGCACACGGCGAACGTCTCGATGCGCGACCTGCCGTCCGGCAAGAGCAACGTCACGCTGACGAAGACCGGCACCGGCACGCTGCACTACGGCGTGACCTACACGTACCGCCTCGCGGGCAACGCGCCCGGCCGTCTCAACGGCCTGCGCATCACCCGCGTCGTCCGCGAAGCAAACGCCACGCCAATCCTCGAGACGATGGGGCTGGTCGCGCCGGCCGCGTCGCTGTCGCTCTCACCGGCGCACGTCTACGACGTCGAGCTCCAGATCGTCAGCGACCATCCCGTCGAGCGCGTCCTCATCACCGACCCGCTCCCCGCGGGCTTCGAAGCGGTCGACACGTCCTTCGCCACGACGTCAAAAGCCCTGAAGCTGCCGTCGACCGACTGGAAGATAGGCGATCAGCAGATCCGCACCGACCGCATAGAAGCCTACGCCGACCACCTCGACGCGGGCATCTACCGCCTCCACTACCTCGCCCGAACCGTCACGCCCGGCACCTTCGCCTGGCCCGGTGCCGACGCGCACATCGTCGACCGCCCCGACGAGTTCGGCCGCAGCGCCACCTCGGTCGTGGTGATCAAGTAGCCGTTTATGTTTTCGTCGGGTTCGTCTTTGGACGGGGGTTGAAGTCTGACGGGACCGGGTTGGGTCGATTCGCGTCGGTCGGCGTCACGCCGATCGCGCTGCAGCCGCGTCCGCCGTAGTGCGGAAGGGCGCGGATGATCCGCTCGGCAGCCGCGTGATCCGGATCGAGAAGCGCGGCGGACGGCGGGAGCGGCGGTAAGGTCCCACGCAGGCGGGCAGGGTCGAACGCACTGGTAAGATCGCTGATCCCGCTATTGGGATCGTCGTGCGGGCCGATGTTCGCGATGTTGTAGCGTTGCAGCCCGATCGCGCGGGCACGCTGCACGTCGGGGAGCGAGCCGAGCGCGGGGAGACCGAAGACGGCCTCGACGAGCTTGACGACCGATGCCGTGTCGCCGGGCGAAGCGTCGACGACGTGCGTGCGTGCGTAGGGCGAAATCACGATCATTGGAATGCGCGCGCCCTCGCTCGCCCGGCCCACGGCGCTTTGCGGGAACGTCTCGCGCATCGGCGGCCGGACGTGGTCGTAGTCGCCCTCGGAGTCGTCCCACGTGATCACGATCGCGCTGTCGTTCCAGTACGGACTCCGCACGATACGCTCCATCGTCTCGGCGACCATTGCCTCACTGATCTCGGCGTCGGAATAGCCCGGATGATCGTCGTCGCCGCGAAACGCCTTGCGCACGGCCCGGTCAGGATTCGCGGGGTGCAGGCCGAGGATGTTGCGGTAGCCGCCCTTGACGTAGAAGACGCCGCTCGGCGGGAGCGTGCGGCTGTCGATCGCGTGCCACAGATCGGCGAGGCCCTTGAGGCGGGAACGCATCGGCGCCGCGTTGGCCACGTAGCCGAAGTACGCGGGAGCGTTGTGGTGCGTGACATATGAGGCGTGCATTCCTTCGGCATCGAACGGATCCGTGTCGTCGCCGTCGCCGCGCGGTTCGCGGTCGAAGCCCTCCTCGTACCAGCCCCACGGGATAGCGGCGCGCCCGCCGCGCGCGATCGCCGGAACATCGTCGCCGATGTCGCGATAGTCGTGCACGCGATCCGTGTCGGTAGCGGCGATCGCCGGGAGGTCGCGCCCCGCCAGCGTGAGCGGAAGCGTCGGATACGTCAGGTTGTACTCGATGGTATACCCGGGAAACGCGGTCGGGTTGACGGGGAGCTTCCGCGACGCCGGTGTCGCGTCCATCGGCGAACCCCAAAACGGCGCGGCGTCACCGAGCACCGGGACGCCGACGCCGTCGTCGCCGTGCGGCAACTCCTCCGGATGGAACATCGCCTGCGTCTCGCCCGTCTGCGCACCGATGATCGACAGATTTCCCGGCGTCGACGGACCGGTCATGAGCTGGAAAATGTGGTCGAACAGCACAAACCGGTCGGCGTAGCGCCACAGGAACGGGATGGTGTCGCAGTCCTCGTGCGCCATCGCGAGCTCGCCCATCTGCTTGGCCTGCAGCGTCGGCTTGTCGCTGCGCGCGGGCCAGTACTTCTGCTCCTCGTTGAGCGCGAAGGCGTCCATCTGCGGGACGCCGTCGCGGATGTCGAGCTTCGCGACGAGCTTCGAGTGCGTGTGGTCGATGTCGTCGGTGTCGGCCGCGTACATGGGCAAGCCGTTCGCCTGCGCGACGTTGGGTCCGATTCGGAACGGCTGAACGTGAATCGTCTTCCCGTCGACGTCGACGAGGGTCTGGTCCAGGAACCCGGGCGTCTCGGCGGCGGGATGCGAGTAGAGACCTTCGGCGTTCGGGAAGGTCCCGAAATACGAATCGAACGACCGATTCTCTTGATACAGCACGAAGACGTGCTTGATCCGCCGCCGCACGAGCGGGAGGAGCGCGGCGGGGTCGTCGGCGGCCGACGCGGCGCGTGCGCCGAACGGGCGGAGTTCGGAGTCGGCGACGGGCGCGACGACGAGCGCGAGTGCCGCCGATGCTGCGGCGAACGCGCGAATCAGACGAACGGGCTGCGGCACCCGGCCACGATTCCCGTGCCGGCCGAAGAGTTCCCCCGGCGTGACTTCGATTACGAACCGCAGGGAACTTGGGTGCATGGCGCAAGCGCGGCCTCGTGTAGCACAGGCGGGGCGCTCGGCGTCAGCACGCTCTTCGGACCTTGGCGCGTGTCCAGTGCGCTCGTTGCGATCGCCGTCGCGAAGAAGCTGCGCTGCTGCAGCAGCTCGTCGTGTGGGATGCTGCGGCACAGCACGAACGCGGCATGGCGCGGGCGCAGATCATCCGGCGACCAATTCGGATCGAGACGCACCGTCAGCGGTGCTCCGTTGCGCTGCACGAGCGCCATCAGCGCGACGTCCGCGGTTCCGAGCGCGTCGGTGAAGAAGCTCACGAGACGCCGGTTCGGTCCGCCGTTCGCCCAGTCGGCGAAACCCTCGAGATCGCCGTACGTAGCGTCGAAAAGCACGACGTCGGTGACGCGATCGCTGACGCCGCCGTGCACGAGGACGGCGCTCGCGACCTTGTAACCGCCGCTGTGCGCCGTGATCGCGATGTGCCCGATCGTCGTTGCGCGCGTGACCCCGCGCTGCCGCAAGAACACGACGACGTCGTCGAGCAGCCGCGCGAGCGCGCCGTCGTCGAGCTCGAGCTTTCCGTCGCCGGAGTCCTGCGCGTCCTTCGGTCCTTGCGGGACGACCAGGATCGCATTGCGCCCGCTGTTTTGAAGCTGTTCCGCCAGGCGGTAGCGCTCGAGCACCTGCGTCACATGGTTGGACCAGCCGTGAAAGTGCACGACGAAATCGACCGTCGGCCCCGGCCGGTAGCCGGCGGGCACGACGATGCCGACCGTGGAGTCGTTGTAGTGCGTGGGCGCGTCGTAGTGTGTCGTGCCGTACGTGAAGCCGTTCGCGCGTGACGGATGCGGATACGGCGCGCTCGCGAACGGCTGCAGTAGCACTGTCGGCGCCGAGGCCGTTCCGGCGCCGAGCAGCGCGATCGCAGCGGTGAGCGCGAGAATACCGCGTGGTCGAAATAGGCTCATGCGGGTTGGTTCCTCATCCGGCGTGACGAGTTCTGTCGCAGCACGACCTGAGTGGTCATGATACGATAAGGTTCGCCGTGATGGCCGTGCTGTTCCGCCACCTCACGCAACTGGCGTCGTTGGCGTGGTTCCTTGCCGGAATGCTGCTGCCTGGGAGCTCCGTGGCAGCGTGCGATATTTGCAATCTTCGCCTGACTCCGCGGTCGGGTCCCGTCGCGATCACCGCATCGAAGATACCGGCGCCCGATGGCATACCGCATATTCGAGTAGTGATCGTCGACCGTAGTCCGCACACGGTGACCATCGGGGGCCACGACGGGAAACCGGTGGTGCTCTATTTCGTCACGCCGAACGCGCGCGGGATGGACATCGTGCGCGGCGGGTTCAGCAAGCGGCCGAAAGCGCCCGAACGCATCGCGCCCGGTTCGCGGATCACCTTCGTCGTGACGTGGCCGTATCGGATGAACGCCGCGGGAGCCTACCAATACAATGTCGGCTTCTATGGAGCAGCCTCGAACATCGTCACGTATCGGGTCGTCGGCTCCTACACATAGCCGGCCAGCATGCTGACCGCCGCTACACGGCGACCGCCATCACCTGGGCTGTTTGCTCAGATGCGGTTTCGCTCTGCGGGCGGTCGGTGCGGCGGCGGGCGAGGCGCGCGCCGAGCGGGGACGGCTTTTCGCGCCGGTCGGTGATGACGCGGCAGAGGCTCGGGAACCCGACGAGCTTCATCAGGCGCGACAGGTTGCCGCGCGGGACGATGAGCGTCAGTTTGCCGAGGCCGACTCGGCGCGCGACCGCGGCGAGCGCGCCGAGGGCGCCGGCGTCGAGCTGGCGGACCTGCGTGAGATCGACGGTCGCCGGTTCCGTCAGTTCGTAAAGGGCGTCGCGAATCTGCGACGCGGTCACGGCGTCACCCGTGCTCGTGAGGACGATGACGGGCGGGTTCGTGGTCATCCTGGCCTCCGTGCCTGACCGTTAAGGGAAGAAGGTTGCCTCTGGGATTCCCAGCGGCAAGCATGCCCCATCCTACTTAACATAGGCTTTACGTCCCAACGTCGCCTTCCCCGAAAGTCCCGCCTTCAGCCGGCCGAGGTCGTCGGCGCCGGTCGCGAAGTCCCACAGCGCATGCGGTTCATGGTGGTCGAGCGGTTTCGCGGCAGGGCCCCGGCGCGCGTCGGCGAGCGCTTCCGCCGCCACGGGCGCATGATGCCGGACGGCGTGAGCTACGTCGACAGCTGGATCGATCCGGCCGGGATGCGGTGCTTTCAACTCGTCGACGCGCAGAGCCGCGAGGCGCTCGACGTCTGGATCGCGCGCTGGGACGACGTCGTGGACTTCGAGCCGGTCGAGATTGTCGATGCGGCGGGATTCTGGGCTGCGCAAGAGGCGGCCGACCGCGGCGCCGGGCTCGACGACGCCGCGATCGTCGCCGCGCGCATCCCCGAGCCGCTTCGCGAGCTGCATCTCCGCGGCGTTCGCGACGAAGACGCCGAGGCGATCGCGCGCATCTACGCGCCGTACGTCGAGACGACAGCGGACTCGTTCGAGGAGACGGCGCCCGATGCTGCCGAGATGCGTCGGCGCTTCGCATCGATAACGGCGTCGTATCCCTGGCTCGTCGCGACGCTCGACGGCGAGGTCGCCGGATATGCATACGGCCACGAGCACCGAGCCCGCCCCGCGTACCGCCCGTCGGTCGAGGTCAGCGTCTACGTCGACCGGTCCGCGCAGCGCCGCGGCATCGCGCGACTGCTCTACGGCGCGCTGTTCCGCGACCTGGCGCAGCGGGGCTATCACCGCGCGTTCGCAGGGATCACCGCGAGCAACGAGGGCAGCATCGCGTTTCACCGCAGCGTGGGATTCACGCCGATCGGGATCTTCCACGAGATCGGCTACAAGTTCGGCCGCTGGCACGACACGTCGTGGTGGGAACGGGATCTCTCCCCAATCGCGTTCCCGCGCTAGGGCTTGCCGTAATTCGCCGTGAGATAGTCCACGATCGCGGGGACTTGGTCGTCAGGGATCGGGGCGCCGTAGACGTTCTTCATCTTCGTCACCTCGGCGGTCCATTGCGCCTTCGTGAGCTGCGGCTGCGTCGAGATGTACGCCGAGGAGTGACACGTCAGACAGTTCGCCATGACGGGTCCCGCGCCGGGGCCCGGCTTGAACGCGAATCCCGCATCGCCGGGCAGCGAGATCGTCGCCGTCGCTTTCGGCGGCGCGACCTTCGTCGCGGCGAGCGCGCTCGCGCCGAGCAGTGCGGCGCAGGTCAGCGCGATGAGCGCGTGTTTCGTCATGCCACCGTCACCTTGTAGGTCTCGATCGAGTTGCGCAAGTATCCGCTGGGATTCCAGCCGGGTATCGCCTGCTGCGTCGCGCCGTCGTTCGCCGTCGCGCGCACCGCGACCGTGAACGAGCCGGATGCCGGCGAGACGAGCTCGCCCTTCCAGCGCCGGAAGCTGTACCGCCCGTAGTCGCGCTCGAGCTCCATCGCGCGCCACGTCGCGCCGCCGTCGATCGACACCTCGACGGTTCTGATCCCGCTGCCGCCGTCGAACGCGATCCCGCGCAGCTCGGTCCGCCCGGGCTTCACCGTCCCGCCGTCGGTCAGGTTGGTGACGAACGACCGGACCGCGAGCCGGTTGATCGGGATCGTCGGATACCCGGTCGTTCCCGGCGCCACGCTGTTCCCCGGCGTGTCGGGGATCCGGTACGCGGTCTTCATCCAGAAGTTGTCGTCGACGTGGTCGAGGACGGTGATCGACGAGAGCATCTTCACCCAATACGTCGCGAACCAGCCGGGGACGATCAGCCGCACCGGATACCCGTTCAGCACGGGGAGCGGCTCGCCGTTCATCGCGTAGGCGACGATGACGTCGTCGCCGCGCGCGACGTCGACGTCGAGCGACTTCTTGAAATCCGGCGTCGCCGG
>DATHLN010000017.1:0-2111 GCA_035488115.1 Candidatus Limnocylindrales bacterium
AGCTCGAACAGGAGTTCACCCGCTACCCGATCACGATCTACTCGCGCGGCGTGCGGCTGCTGCTCACCTTCGTCGTCCCGTTCGCGTTCATGAACTACTTCCCGGCGCGCTACTTCCTCCACAAAGCCCACGAAGGGGCGATGCTCCCCGCCCCCGTCGGCCTCCTCACCCCGGCGATCGGCGTCGTCGCCGTGGCAATCGCCTATGTGTTCTGGCGAATCGGTTTGAATCGGTACTCCGGAGTGGGGCACTAGCCGCCATGTCATGCTGAGCCAGTCGAAGCATGAGCCGTAAGGCACGATGGTACCGTTGGCTCACCCTTCGACAGGCTCAGGGTGACACTGCCGCTATGTCGCCGCTGACGGGAGTGGCGCGGGGGAGGCGGCGTTGCGGTAGCGGCTGAGCTCGATCGCGTTGAGCGCGATCGAGGCGTGCGCGACGACGCGGACGAGCAGCTCGCGCTCTTCGGGGTCGAGGTCAAGGCCGCTGACGTTGTGGCCGTAGACCACGATCCCGCTGACGATGCGGTCGAAGAAGAGCGGCGCCGCGAACGCGAGCCGCTCGTTCGGGAACGACTTCTGGATCAGCCGCGTCTCTTTCCCCGTGAACGTCAGCGCGCCGCGCGAGCGCGTGATCTCGCGCGTCAGATCGTCGCCGGCGCCGAGCTTGATTGTGATGTCGGCGGGCCAGTCGTAGCTCTCGGCGAGCTGATAGCTGCCGTCGGGCTGCCGCGCCAGGATCCCGCCGAACGAGAGCTTCAGCGCATGCGCTGCGTCTTGGAGCAGCGCACGGTAGACGTCCTGGACCGTCTCGGCGTCGAGGATGTATCCGCCGATCAGCTCCAGCGCGCGCCGCTGCTCGCGCCGGTCACGGAAGATGAAGCGGTCGACCAGGTGGACGAGAATTTCCACGATCTTGCTCGACGAGAACGCGACCCCGAGCGTGATCAGCGAGAAGAGCAGGTACGCGAAGTCGGCGTACTGGTAGAACGCGTAGTAGATCACCTCTTCGGAGACCGAGATCGCGCCGAACGCCGCCGCCGAGAGCGCGACGTAGACCACCGCGCGGCTCACCACGAAATCGACGTTGAAGAATCGGTGCCGGATCACCGCGATCCACACCACGACGATGGGAACGATCGCGGCCGAGACGAGGATCGAGTTCAGCCAGACCGGGATCCGCCCCGGATAGTACGTGTCCGAGAGCAGCCGCATGAGGCCGGCGAACAGGAACGCCGCGACGATCCACCCGATCCGCTCGCGATCTTGGCGGCGCGCGCGCAGGAACGCGATCGTGAACGCCAGCGCCGTCAGCACCGCGAGCGACGTCGAAGCGGCGCGGAGGTCGCGGTAGAGCGACTCTGCGGGGAGCGCGAGGTAGTTCAGGCGCAGTCCGGCGTACGTGTTCAGCAGCCCGAGCCCCAGGCCGATCGCCGCGGTGATCGCCGCGAACACGCGTTGCCGCAGCGCGTCCGCTTCGCCGCCGATCAGGCAGATCGCGAACAGCAGCAGCGCCGGACGGATGAAACCGCGCAGGGTGTCGCCGAACCCGTCGGCGACCTCGCGCCACGGATTCGGGATGATCGCGTCGAGCAGCGTCGCCGGCGCTTCGACGCCGCCGAGGCAGAAGACGAAGAAGGCGCCGGTCGCGATGCTCGGTTTCGCCAGGAACAGGATCGCGCCGAGGGTCACCGCGCCCGCCGCAAGCAGGATGCGCAAGATGTCGAGCGCGCGGTTCCGCACGTCCTCGGTCGTCGCGACCAGGTGCACCACGTGCTCTTGTCCGTAGCGCTCGATCGGAAGGTAACGGTCCGGGTTGTCGTAGGTGTAGCCGCGGCCGGCGAGCCCGGGCTTGCGGTCCGCCGGAAGATACCGGTCGATCCGCACGCGGTCGCCGATCCGAACGTGGTCGACGGACTTCGCGTCCTTCGGCGGCGGGCTCGGCGTCAGATCGTCGGGCCACGCGAACGGCGGCACGTGTGCGCTCGAGCGGGCGCGCCCGACGGTCGTCACGACGCCGTCGCCGTCGGTCACGTAGCCGAAGAGGCGCAGGGGGTAGGCGACCCGCCCGAGATCCGGGAGGATCCGGCCGAGCGCGATGACGGCGAGGAT
>DATHLN010000018.1:0-6447 GCA_035488115.1 Candidatus Limnocylindrales bacterium
GCAGCCGAGTCGCCAACGTGGGCGTCGAGGAGACCGACGACCGGGAGTTCTCGTCCGTCGAGGACGTCGGCGACATGCCGAGCGAGAACCCGCCGGTCGACGACGTGTAGCGCCGTTGGCGCAGCGCCCGCCCGGTCACCAGCGGTTCTCGGTCTTCCACCGCTCCGCCGACGACGAGCCGGGTCGCCGTGCCTGGCATCACGCCTACGCCGACGTGTTCGCCGGCTTCGGCTCGGTGCTCGACGTCGGCTGCGGTACCGGTGTGTTTCTCGACATGCTGCGCGAGCGCGGCGTGACGCGGATCGTCGGCGTCGACCGCGATCCCGAGATGGTCGAGGAGTCGCGCGCACGCGGTTTCGACGCGCGCGTGCTCGACGCGCGCACCGAGCTGCCGTCGCTGAACGAACGGTTCGACGGCGTGCATCTGTCGTTCGTGATCGAGACGATGGACGGCGACGAAGGAATCGCCGCGTTGCGCGCGTGCGCCGAGCTGCTGAAGCCGGACGGGACGCTCGTCGTCCGCACGCTGAACCCCCGCAACGCCGCGGTGCGCGAGGGCGGCTTCTGGTACGAGCCGTGGGCGAAGCGCCCGTGGCCGCTCGAGACGCTGCACGCGGTGATGACCGATCTCGGCCTGCGGATCGTCGGCGCGGGGAACGAGCCCGACGGCTGGCAGCACGTCTACATCCTCGGCCGCGCGCCCGCCGCGCCGAACGAAGGCGAGGCGCGCGTCGCCGTCGCGTTCCAAGGTGAGTTCTTCGCGTACAACTCGATGGCGGTCGTGAACCGCGAGCTCGCGCGCGCGCTGCAGGCATTCACCGACGTCGCGCCGGCGATCGTCCCCGACGAGCCGGCGCCGGAGCCGTCGGTCGTGGCGGATCCGCGGTTCACGGCGCTGCAGGAGAAGAAGCGCCGCGGCGTTCCCCCCTGCGACGTGCTGATCCGCCAGTCGAACGGCGCCGCCGATTTCCGGCGCGTCGAGGGCGCGCGCACGATCGTGCAGATCTTGCCGTGGGAGTACGGCACGCTCCCGCGCGCGTGGGTCGAAGGCTTGCGCGCCGGCGGCGCGGACGAAGTGTGGACGCCGACGGAGTACTGCCGCACGATGTTCCTCGACGCCGGGATCGCGCCCGAACGCGTCGCCGTCGTGCCCAACGGCATCGATCCGGGCAAGTTCTCGCCGGATCGATCGGTCACGCCGTATCCACTCGCGACGCGCAAGTCGTTCAAGTTCTTGTTCATCGGCGGGATGCTGCCGCGCAAGGGCGTCGACGTACTGCTCGCGGCGTACCGAAGCGCGTTCACGCGCGAAGACGACGTCGCGCTCGTGTTGAAGCTCTTCGGCACGCGCACGTTCTACCAGCTCGGCGAAGAAACGAAGACACTGCGCGAGTTCTCGGGCGATCCGCGCGCGCCCGAGCTCGTTTTGATCGACGACGAGCTCGGCGACGAAGACGTCGTCCGGCTCTACCGCACGTGCGACGCGCTCGCCTTCCCGTACCGCGGCGAAGGCTTCGGCCTCCCGATGCTCGAGGCGCTCGCATGCCGGCTCCCCGTCATCGCGACCGCGGGCGGCGCCGCCGACGCTTTCCTCGACGACGACGTCGCCTATCGCATCCCAGCCCGCCGCGTCCCGCTCAGCGGCGCACTCCGGGGCGAGCAGCTCGCCGGCGAAGGCTGGTGGCTCGAACCCGACGCCGACGCCCTCGCCGAGACGATGCGCCACGTCGTCGCCCATCGCGACGAAGCGCGCGCGAAAGCGCTGCGCGGCGCCGAACGGGCCCGCCATGACTGGACATGGGCACGGGCAGCGGCGATCGCCGCTGAAAGGCTGCGCGCGCTCGTCCGCTGATGGTGGTGGTGCGCGTGACTGCGACTCCGCCTTGGAAATCCCCAGCCGATCATCACGGCATTCTATGATGGCATCTGCACTTCGATGCGACCGAATTCAGCGTCGGTAGGGTGAACGCCATAGTCATCATATGCGCGCCAGAAGAACTGCGTTCTGGGTGGTAGCGTGCTGATGCCCAAGCGATAGTTGCCGTCGCCTATCGGGACGTGCGTTGGCCAGATCACGTTCATATCGTCTTCGTGCCAGACGTAGCGTCGATATTGCTGCTTTTCGATAACGTGCATCTGATCTTCGGCTCGCTGGGCTCCCGGCAACGTCTCCCACGGCACGAATATCTCAAACTGGGCGCGCATACTCCTTCGCGTCCCTATGTTACGATAGTAGAACGGTACCATGATGAGGCCAATGGCGGCGTACCCGACGCAATACGTGACATTGCCGCCGCCTCTGCCGCAAACGTCAAGGATTGGTCGGCGATTCATCTCCTCCATCTGACGTTGAACCAGGTGAGATTGTTCTTGCGCGTATTTCAACGCCTGCTTAGAGTTGTTGAGGTCGTCTCGAACAAGGCTAATCTCTTCCCGAGCGAGAGTTATCTGCTTCAAGATTGCGATGAGGGAGGCGAGCGCAATCAGCGCGGCCACTATTGCGGCAATGGCTCCGGTGATCGTCCAGGGACCTTCCGCGACCGTCATTGCGTCAGCATCGAAGGTTTCAGTGAGGAATATGTTTCGAGAGTCAATGTTTCAATGTGCTCGAATGCCGCAGGGCCGTTATCGCACAACGCTCCACCTCCTCATAGGAGCTTGCGCAGGTCCTCGGGAGTGAGTCCGGCATCATCCAGGATCCCCAAGAGCGTGCCTCGCTTGATGGACTGGCCCTTGTGAACGTGAACGCTTACCATACGGCCGTCTTCGTGGCGCATGATATGAGCGCTGCCCTTGATCCGACTGACGACGAACCCGGCACGCTGGAGCGCACGAAGAAGTCTGTCGCCCGTGACGACCGGGAGCTTCTGGCTCACCGCGCTGCCTACGCTGCAGGCGACGGGATCGCCACGGCGACCGATGCCGCAAGGTCCGAGGGCGGAAGGGGCTCCCCGCGCTCAGTGAGGATTTCTACGTACCCGACGATGACGTCGCGCGCGTTCGCTAGCGCCTCCTCCACGGTCTCGCCTTGCGTGTGCGCGCCGCGAAACGCTGGGATATGAGCGGAGTAACCGCCCTCGGGTTCGGGCTCGAGCACGACGGCATACGAACGGGCGTCCACTTGAGGAGAGTTCGCCGGTGCGGCGATCAATCCGCCCCGCAGACGTCCTCGTCGGAATCCGTCGCTGGAGTGGGCCCTAGCGCAACGCTTGGCGTAGTCGCGCCATATGGACGAGCAGCGGATCGCCGAGCGGCGCATCGTCTTCGGCCTCGTGAACGAAGCGCTCCGCGCGACAGCGCTCGAAGGACCGGTCGCGCTGCTCGGGACCGCGCGCTCTGCGGCGCTCGTCGATGACGGGGCGTTTGCCGGCACCTCGGTTCACCGCTTCGACGGCGTGCGGCCGCACAACCCGAAAGACATCGTGGAAGCAGCGGGAGCGGTCGTCGACCGGTACGGCTGCCGCACCGTCGTCGCGATCGGCAGCTCGAGCGCGATCGACCTCGGCAAGGCGGTCGCCGACGGGCGCGACGTCGTGCTCGCACTCGTCCCGACTGCGCTCGGCGGCGCCGAGATGTCGCGCGGCTACGGAATCCTCGACGGCGACGAGAAGAAGGGCGGGCGGCTGCGCTCGCCGGCGCCCATCGTCGTCTACGATGCCGCGCTGCTCGCGACGCTTCCGCCGCGCGAGCTCGGCTCGATCGGAATCAACGGCTGGGCGCACACGATCGAGGCACACTACGCGCGCACGCAGCACGCGCTCGGCACCTCCGCCGCGGTCGACGCCGGCCGCACCATGCCGCAGCTGCTGAAGCGCGCCGCCACGCAGCGCGACGAGGCGCTGCACGAAGCGCTGTTCCGCGCCGCGCACCTCGCCGGGTTCGCGCTCGACACGCGCTCGATGGGCTTGCACCACGCGGTCTGCCACGTGATCGGCGGGCTCACACGCATCCCGCACGGTATCGTCAACGCCGTCGTCCTTCCGCACGCGGTTCGTGCGAACGCGCGGATCGCGCCGGACGCCGTCGCGCAGGTCGCCGCGGCGTTTGGGATCGCGGATCTCGCCGTCGAAGCGGAAGCGATCGCCGCCGCCTACGCGCTCCCGCGCACGTTCGCCGAGCTGGGCGCGCCCGCCGATCTCGCCGAGCGCGCGCTTCCGCGCGTCATGGCGCATCGGTTGCTGGAGAACAATCCGGTCATGCCGGACGAAGCGACCGTCCGCGATCTCCTGAGCGCAGCCTACGGCCGCTGAAAGGGCTCAGCGCGTGAGCAGGTCGACGCGGTCGTCGGCGTGGACGCGGAATCGCGTCACGTACGCGCGGATGCCGTCATCGGTGCGGATGCGGCTGTGCACGACGATGTCACGAACGACGTCGCCGTCGTCGAGCATGCGCGCCGGCTGCGCTTCGAGACGGATCAGCGGCGCGAGTCCGGGCGCCGGCGTCGCGAGCCGCTTCATGCGGACGAGCTCCTCGGCGATCGACATCTGCGCGCGCGCGGTGAGCGAGCCGGCGCCTTCGACGAGCGGCGCCTTCGGCGCGACGGGCTCGGGGACGTCGTCGACGTAGCGCACGACGGCCTCGCGGTCGGCGTCCTCGATCTGCGTGAAGGAGCAGTGATAGCGGTGGACGACGCGCGTCGCTTCGCGCACGGCCTCGTCCTTGTCGATTCGCACGCGGCTCGGGATGGCGCGGCGGCGGAGGATGAAGGTGAGCGGGATCTCGCGCTCGGCGAGCGCGACGCCGGAGACGAACGCGATCCCCTCGCGGGCGACCCGCGTCCCCAGCACTTGAACCTGCTTGCCGGCCGTCGTCGCGACCGCGTCGAAACGCCCCGCCCGTCCGGACGCGCTCTCGAACCATCGCGGCTCGGCGTGCCGCATGAACTGTCCGAAGAGGTTCATCGTGCTTGGACCATCGGCAAGCGTGCCCCCGGTGAGGAGGGTTCTCACCGTAGTTTTACGCAGCGACGGACGCCGCCGGAGCGTTAACCGACTGGGCCGGGGAGCGGATTGAACGCGGCGCGCTGGACGAACACGTCGCCCGCGAGGACCAGGAAGACCTCGAGCAGCCCGCCCGCGGTATGGACGGGCGGGACCACGACCGCGCCGGAAGCGACGTCGCGCGCGAGGAGATGCGGCCGGCCGTCGTCCGCGGTCCGGACGCCGCAGATCGTCGCCGCGTACTCTTCGAGCGCCGGGACGTTGGTGACCGCGCCGACGGCGATCCCCGGCAGGCTCTCGACGGCGACGAAGAGGTCCCGCGCCTCGACGATCGCGCTCGCGAACCCGGCCGCGCGTTCCTTCGGCGCGTCCTCGACGCTCACCCCGGCGGGCGCGTCGAGGTGCGGCGGCTCGCGGCGCACGAAGCGCACGCGAAGCTTGAGCGGCGAGGAGCGCGCCTGGAGCTGCGCGCTGAGCTCGCCGAGCTCGCGGGCGAAGTCGAAGAGCGCGGCGTGCGCGGCGACGGCCGCCTGGTCCGCGGCGCCGGCCGCCTCGGCGGCGCGCTGGTAATCGAGATCGAGCGACATGCTACGCTACGTTCCCGAACGGGCCGCGATCTTACGGCGTCGGGGGGTGGCGCCCGCCCGCTCCGGCGAAGAACGCCGCTGTCATGACGTGCCCTGCATGCGCCACCCAGACCACCGCCAGCTCGTGCCCGAACTGCGGCACGGCCCTCGCCCCGTATGGCGCCGGTCCGATCACGACCGTTGCCGAGCCGGCGGACGCGCGGAGCTGGGCGATGGGATGCCATCTGTCCGCGCTCGCCGGTCTCGTCATCCCGCTCGGGAACCTGATCGGCCCGCTCGTGTGCTGGCTGGTGAAACGCAACGAATCCCCGCTGGTCGACCGCAACGGCAAAGAGTCGCTGAACTTCCAGCTCTCGATGACGATCTACATGATCATCTCGACTGTGCTGATCTTCGTGCTGATCGGTATCCCGCTGCTCTTCGTGGTGGCCATCCTCGATCTCGTGTTCTCGATCATCGCGGCGGTGAAGACCAACAACGGCGAGGACTATCGCTACCCGCTCACGATCCGCTTTTTCCGCTGAGCTCCTCGCGGGCAGACCGCCGAGAAGGGATTTCGCCCTTCCATTCAGTAACGGAAATACCGATTATCGTCACTACGGACGGCGACGGAAGAAGCCGCGGAAAGGACGCCAGGCGTGGCCCGAGCACGGAAACCGGTCTACGAGGCCCCCGAGTATCTCTCGGCCGATCCCGAGATCGCCGGCTTCGCCGAGCGCTACCTGCTGATCCGCGGAACGACGCCGCGCACGCGCGAGGCGTACCAGCGCGACCTCGAGCACTTCGGTTCGTTCCTCAAGGCGCGCGCGCTCGGCGCGAGCCCGGACGAGAAACAGCCGCCGCCGTACGACGCGCTGCCCACGGCGCAGTACGCCGACGTCCTGGCGTACCAGACGCACCTGGCGCGCTCGCGCCGCTAC
>DATHLN010000019.1:0-13406 GCA_035488115.1 Candidatus Limnocylindrales bacterium
GGGACCTCGCCTTGGAACGGACAGCCGAACGCGGTCGAGATCGCCGCGCGCACCCACATACCGTCCGCTTTCGCGCGCTTCACCACCGCAGCGAAGCGCGATACCGATTCGTCGATCGTCATGCGGATGTTCGCCTTCGCGAACGCCTCCGAGGCGGCCGTGAACACGGCGATCGCGCGCACGCCCGCCTCGATCGCGCGGTCGAGACCGCGTTCGTTCGGGACGAGGACGAGATACGTGCGCCCCGGATCCTTGCGGATGCGCCGGAAGACCTCGCCCGCGTCGGACATCTGCGGGACGTGCTTCGGGCTGACGAACGAGGTCGCTTCGAGGACGGGCACGCCGGCGTCCGAGAGCAGGTCGCAGAAGCGCACCTTGTCGTCCGCGGAGACCGGCGCCGCCTCGTTCTGCAGCCCGTCGCGCGGGCCGACCTCGACGATCGTCACCTGCTTCGGCAGCTGCGCGCGCGGGCTCGTCATGTCACCGGTTCCTTTCGCAGAAAGCGTGCGATCAGGTCGACGACGCGCGGCCAGACGACGTCGTCGTGCTTGAACCGCCTGAAGAGCGTCGCGAAGATGTTCTGCGCGGCGCCGAGGTTCAGATGGTTGGCCTCGTCCATGTCGATCCACGCGACCGGCATCGCGCCGTCCATCGACGCCGACTCGATCATCACCACGCCGTCGCTCTGCAAGTGGTACTTCGGCATGCGGCCGGCGACGTGCAGGAACGGGTGCCCTTCGGGCATCACCCACGGGTCGCCGACCAGGTGCCAGCGCTGCTTCTTCGGGTTGTCGGGATCGGTGACCCAGTGCCCGGAGCAGCCGTTCAGCCAGGTCATGAACGGCGCGGAGACGTCCATGTCGGCGAGGACGTGCGTCGGCATGCGCGCGAGCCGCAGCGTGCCGATCGCGTAGTTCGTGATCAGCCCGGTGTTCGGCGCGGCGATCTGCACCGTCGCGGCGATCTCGTTCACGCGCTGCGGGTACGCGCGCAGGAAGCCGCGGTTGATCAGCGCGCCGGCGCTGTAACCGACCGTCGCGACCGGGAACGCGTCCGGCTCGCGCGCGTGCAGCCGGTCGAGGAACGAGCCGAACCGGTCGATCCGCTCGCGCAGCGTCTCCTTGCCGTCGGGGAAGATCGTGCAGTCGAACCCGAACGCCGCCAAACCGTCCTTGCCGTTGCGGCCTTCGGAGAACGTGCGCATCAGCTTCGCCTGCTCGTTCCAGCCGGGGATCAGGATCACGCGCATCGCGAGCGAGCCTACGCCGCGCCGATCGTGAGCAGCGTCGCGCCGCCGGTGACGAGCTCGCCTGCCTTCACGCGCACGTCGCTCACCGTGCCCGCGACCGGCGCTTCGATGCGGTGCTCCATCTTCATCGCTTCGAGCACGATCACGAGGGTGCGCTGCTCGACGTGCGTTCCTGGCTCGACGTTCACGCTCACGATCTTCCCCGGCATCGGCGCGGTCACCACGCCCGAGGCCGCGGCGTGCGCCGAGTGCTCGGCGTCGGCGCTCGGCGGCTCCGGGAACGTCCATCGCAGCGTCCATCCTTCGACCGCGACGCTGCCGCCGCTCGCGTCGTACGTCGCCCCGCGCGCGTCGGCTTCCAGCGCGCCGCTCACGTCGCCGGCGAGGTTCCAGCGCGCGCCGTCGTACGTCGCGTGCGCGCGGACGGTGGTCCCGTTCACCGCGAACGCGACCGGGACGCCGACGCCGCCGAGCCGCCACGACTCCTCGCGCGCGAGCACTGCCGCCGCGACGCGCCGCTTCGCCGCCTCGTCGAGCGCGCGCTCGCCGAGCGCGAAGCGCGGCATCCGCTCGTCGAGGAAACGCGTCGTCGTGTCGCCGGCGCGGTACGCTTCGTCGGCGACGATCGCGCGCAGCAGCCGCAGGTTCGTCGCGATCCCGGCGACCGTCGTCTCGCGCAGCGTCGCGTCCATGCGCGCGATCGCGCTCGCGCGGTCGCTCGCCCAGACGATGATCTTCGCCAGCATCGAGTCGTAGTAGACCGGCACCTCGCTCCCGGCGCGAAAACCGGCATCGAGCCGGACGCCGGGCGCGCGCGGGACGTCGAAGGCCGCCAGCGTCCCCGACTGCGGGAGGAAGTCGTGCGCCGGGTCCTCGGCGTTGAGCCGCGCCTCGATCGCCCACCCGCGCGGCACCACCTCGTCTTGGGTGAACCGCAGCCGTTCGCCGTTCGCGATGCGCAGCTGCTCGTGCACCAGGTCGACGTCGTAGACGAGCTCGGTGACGGGATGCTCGACCTGCAGCCGCGCGTTCATCTCCAGGAAGTAGAACGCGCCGTCGTCGTCCAGCATGAACTCGGCGGTGCCGGCGTTCGTGTAGCCGACGCTGCGCGCCGCGTTCACCGCCGCCTCGCCCATCCGCGCGCGCAGCGCCGGATCGAGCGCGACGCTCGGCGCCTCCTCGATCACCTTTTGATGCCGGCGCTGGATCGAGCACTCGCGCTCGCCCAGATGGACCGTCGTGCCGTGCGCGTCGGCGAGGATTTGGAACTCGACGTGCCGCGGCCGGCGCAGATACCGCTCGAGCAGCACGGCGTCCTCGCCGAAGGCAGCCTTCGCCTCGCGGCGCGCGCTCTCGAGCGCTTCGCCGAACGTGCGCAGGTCGTCGACGACGCGCATCCCGCGCCCGCCGCCGCCCGCGCTGGCCTTGATCAGCAGCGGCGTCCCGATCCGCTCCGCCTCAGCGCGCAATCGCTCGGCGCTCTGGTCGTCGCCGTCGTAGCCGGGGACGACCGGGACGCCGAACTCTCGCACGCGGCGCTTCGCCTCGATCTTCGAACCCATCGCGGCGATCGCGTCCGGCGCCGGCCCGACGAAGATCAGCCCGTTCTGGACGACGAGCCGCGCGAACGACGCGCGCTCGCTGAGAAATCCGTACCCCGGGTGGACCGCGTCGGCGCCGAGCGTCTTCGCGGCGGCGACGATCCGCTCGCCGTCGAGATACGACTCGCTCGCGGGCCCGGGGCCGATCCGCACGCCGGCGTCCATCACGGTGCGGAACAGCGCATATTCGTCGGCGTCGGAATAGACGCCGACCGGCGAGATCCCGAGCTCGCGCGCGCCGCGCGCGATGCGGATCGCGATCTCGCCGCGGTTCGCGATCAGCAGGCGCCGGATCACCGCGCGCTCCACGCGGCGGTGCGCCGCTCGAGGAACGCGCGCAGCCCTTCCTGACCTTCCTCGCTCGTGCGCTGCTTCGCGATCGCGCGCGCGGTGATCGCGCGCGAGTCCTCGTACGACGCCGCGCGCACGGTGCGTATCAGCGCTTTCGCGGCCGCGATCGCCGAGGGACCGGCGCTCGCGAGCTCGGCGGCGATCGCGTCGACCGTGCCGTCGAGCACGTCCGCGTGCACGACCTCGTGCACCAGCCCGATCGCCTGCGCGCGGCGCGCGCCGAAACGCTCGCCGCTCAAGAACAGCCGCCGCGCGTGCGAGACCCCGATCTTCGCCAGCACGAACGGTGAGATCACCGCCGGGATGATGCCCAGCTTCGTCTCGGTGAACCCGAAGACCGCGTCTTCCTCGGCGACGACCGCATCGGCGACCGCGCAGAGCCCCGCACCGCCGCCGAGCGCCGCGCCGTGGACGCGCGCGATCACCGGCTTCGCGCAGAGGTCGATCGCGCGGTACATGTCCGACATCGCCTCGGCGTCGCGGACGTTCTCGTCCTCCGAGAGCTCCAGCGAGCCGCGCATCCAGTTCACGTCCGCGCCGCCGCAGAACGTCTTCCCGTCGCCCGCCAGCACCACGACGCGGACCGCCGGGTCGCCCGAGAGTGCCGTGAACGTGTCACGGAGCCGGCCGATCAGCTCGGCGTCGAAGGCGTTGCGGAACGCCGGGCGCGCGAGCACCACGCGAGCGCGCGCTCCCTCGCGTTCGACGCGCAGGACGGGATCGGACACGGGCTCGGTCGTTCGCCGAGGTGTCGCTCGCGGCCCTCGGAAAGCATCCGGCATGGGCCTTCGCCGTCTCCTCGCCGCCGCGCTCGCCGCGGCGTTCCTGACCGCCCCGCTCGCGCCGGGAAGCGCGCAGTCGCCGGCGCCGCCGGCGGCGCACACCGTCGACGTGACCCGCGCGACGCTGCCGAACGGGTTGCAGGTCGTCGTGCTGCGCGACACGCTCGCGCCGGTCGTCTCGACCTGGATGAACTACCTGACCGGCTCCGACGAGGAGACGATCACGGGGACCGCCCACGCGCAGGAGCACATGCTCTTCCGCGGCAGCAAGACGCTGACGGCCTCGCAGTTCGCCGACACGACCGCGATCACGGGCGGCACGTTCAACGCCGACACGCAGAACGAGCTCACGCAGTACTTCTTCGAGATGCCTTCGCAGTATCTCGACGTCGCGCTGAACCTCGAGCGCTCGCGCGCGACCGGCGCCCTCGACTCGCAGAAGCTGTGGGACCAGGAGCGCGGCGCGATCACGCAAGAGGTCACGCAAGACAACTCGAGCGCGACGTTCCGGCTGTTCGAGAAAGCGGTCGGAAACGTCTTCGCCGGGACGCCGTACGCCAACTTCGGGCTCGGCACCGTGCCGAGCTTCAAGAAGATCCAGGCGAACGATCTCAAGGCGTTCTACGCCAAGTGGTACCACCCGAACAACGCGATCTACGTGATCGCCGGGAACGTCGACCCGCAGCAGACGATCGCGAAGGTCAAGGCGCTCTTCGGTACCATTCCCGCGGCGAAGCTGCCGGCGCGTAAGCCCGTCCATCTCCAGCCGCTCAAGCCGCTGACGCTGCACGACAACAGCTCCGATCCGATCACGCTCGGTTTCCTCGCGTACCGCGTGCCGGGCTACGAAGACAACGACTACTTCGCCTCGCAGATCCTCAACGACGTGCTGAACAGCCAGCGCGGCGCGCTCTACGAGCTGCAGGCGTCGGGGAAGGCGCTCGGGACGTTCGCGCAGTCGGTGACGTACCCGAAAGCCGGGATGACGCTGGTCGGCTCGGCCGTCCCGGTCACGACGACCGGCGAGCAGGCGGTCAGCGACGTCAAAGCCGTGCTCGAAGCCTACAAGAAGAGCGGTCTGTCCCCCGATCTCGTCGAGGTCGCGAAGCAGCGTGAGGTGGCGCAGGCGGAGTTCGCGCGCAACTCGATCTCCGGGCTCGCCTCCGCGTGGAGCGAGTCGCTCGCCGTCGAGCACCGCACGCCGGACGAGGACCTCGCCGGCCTGCAGCGCGTCACCGTCGACGACGTCAACCGCGTCCTGCGCACGTACTACGATCAGAATACCGCGACGGTCGCGATCTCCACGCCGAAGGAGGCGGCCGGCTCTGCATTCGGCGAGCGTGTCGGCGAGGACAACACCGTCGTCCCGACCGAGCACACCGGCCTGCCGGCGTTCGCGAAGAACATCCTGGCGAATCTGCACGTCCCCGAAGAGACGGTGAAGCCGGTGATGCAGACGCTGCCGAACGGGCTCAAACTGATCGTCGTGCCGTCGACGATCTCGCACACCGCGGTCGTGCGCGGACAGATCCTCGGTAACGCCGGGATCCAGGACCCGCCCGGCAAGGAGGGGATCGACGACATCGTCGACGGGCTCTTCCAGTACGGCACGCAGACGTACGACCGCATCGCGTACCAGACGGAGCTCGACAAGATCGCGGCGAGCGTGAACGCGGGGCGCTCGTTCGGTCTCGACGTGCTCTCGAACGATTTCGACCGCGGCGTCGAGCTGCTCGCCGACGACGAGCTGCACCCGCGGCTCCCCGGCGACGCGTTCGAGATCGTCAAGCGGCAGACCGTCGGCGCGCTCACCGGGACGGTGAAGAGCCCCGACTACAAAGCGGAGCGCGCGCTCGCGGAGGCGCTCTATCCGCCGGGCGATCCCGCGCGCCGCCGCGCGACGCCGCAGACGGCGGGCGCGGTGACGCTCGACGACGTGAAGTCGTTCTACGCCTCGGCGTACCGGCCGGATCTGGCGACGATCGTCGTCGTCGGCGACATCACGCCGGAGCACGCGCGCGCCGCGATCGAGAAGTCGTTCGGCGGCTGGAAAGCCGACGGGCCGACGCCCAACGTCTTCGCGCCCGCGGTCCCGCCGAACAAAGCGAGCGCGGCATCGGTCCCCGCGACCGGGCGCGTGCAGTCGTCGGTCCGGCTCGAAGAGACGCTGCCGCTGACGTTCAAGGACCCGGACTATCCCGTGCTGCGGCTGGCGAACAGCGTGCTGAGCGGCGGCTTCTACGCCTCGCTGCTCTTCCACGATCTGCGCGAATTGCACGGCTACGTCTACACGGTCGGCTCGAGCTTCTCGGCGGGCCCGAACCGCGGCACGTTCACCGTGACCTACGGCGCCGATCCGAAGAACGTGTCGCGCGCGGCGCGGCTCGTCGTCGACGATCTGGGCGCGCTGCAGAAGAAGCCGCTCGGCGCGGACCGCCTCACGCGGGCAAAGGCGCTGATGCTCGGCGAGCTGCCGATCGCGAAGGAGTCGTACGAGGGGCTCGCCGGCCAGCTGATCGCGTACGGCTCGACCGGAAGGCCGCTCGACGAGGACCGGATCGAGGCCGCCGCCGCGCTGGCCGCGACGCCCGAGCGGGTCCGCGCCGCGATGGCGAAGTGGATCCGGCCGCACGACTTCGTCCGCGTCGTGATCGGCCCGGCCGGGAAGTAAGGGCGCTTACGCCGTGCGGCGCTCCCGGCGTGGTAGCATCGCGGCATGGACGGACTGGGGACGGCCCTAGAGAGGTTCGCCGCGATGCGCCCGCCCGAGACGCCGCCGAGCGGCGGTGACGACGCGAACAAGGTCTGGTACCTGCGGCACAACCGCCTCTTCGTCGAGGCGACCGAGGCGGGCGTGCTCGCGACCGAGCACCTCTTCACGATGTGCGAGATGCCGCGCGGAACGCGCGTCTTCGACCAGGGCGACACGACGCGGATCGTCTACATGGTGAAGCGCGGCGCGGTGCGGATCGCGCGCGAGACGCCGGACGGAAAGGACGTCACCGTCGCACTGCTCGGCGCCGGCGACTTCTTCGGCGAGGAGACGCTCTTCGACGACCGCCCGCGCACCACGGTCGCCGTCGTCGTCGAGGACGCGCTGCTGTGCACGGTGCGCGCCGACGATCTCTTCGCGCTGCTCTCGCGCGACCCGGCGCTAGCGATCAATGTCGCCAAGGTGCTCACGGGGCGGCTCGACGACGCGCGCGCGACGATGGAGGACCTCGCCTACGCGCGCGTCGGCGACCGGATCGTCCACCTCTACCGCAAGCTCGCCGCCGAGCACGGCGCGGCGGTCGCGGGCGGAACGCGCGTCGATCTGCGGCTCACGCACGCCGACGTCGCCTCGCTCGTCGGCAGCACGCGCGAGACCGTGAGCGCCGAGATGGCGAAGCTCGTCGAGGCCGGACGGCTGCGGCTCGAAGGGCGCGCGGTCGTGATCCCGCCGGAGGAGACGACATGGTGATCGCAACGGTCCTGCTCGCCGCCGCGACGTCGCTGGCGCCGGTGCTCGGCGCGACCGCGCCGTGGGCGAATGCGAGCGGCCCGCCGCAGACGGCCGGACGCGTGACCGTCGTCGACGTCTTCACGTTCAGCTGCATCAACTGCAAGCACGTCACACCCGAGCTTCAGCGGCTGCGCGCAAAGTACCACGCGAGCGATCTCGCGATCGTCGGCGTCCACGCGCCGGAGCTGCCGCAGGAACGCGTCCACGCGAACGTCGTGCAGGCGCTGCACGAGCAGGACATCACCTGGCCGGTCGTCTTCGACGACGACTTCAAGGTGTGGAACGCCTACGGCGTCGAGGCGTGGCCGACGCAGCTCGTCTTCGACCGCCACGGGAAGCTGCGCGCGAAATACGTCGGCGAAGGGTACGATGCGCAGCTCGAGCAGACGGTGCGCGCGCTGGTCGCCGAGCGGACGTGACGACCGAGGCGCACGCCGGTCCGCTGCCGCGCACGGCGGCTCGCGAAAGCGGGCGGCGCGTCTACCGGCACGGCATCGTCGCGCGCGCCGCGCACTGGACGTGGGCGCTCGCGATCCTGGTGCTGGTGATGAGCGGCCTTCAGATATTCAACGCCGCGCCGTATCTGGACGCGAGCGACAAGAGCGATCCGGGGCGCCGCGTCCTCGCCTTCGACGCGCAGCGCGGTGCCGACGGGAACCCGGTCGGCTATACGATCGTCTTCGGACACCGCATCACGACGACGCATCTGTTCGGCTACACCGACGACGGGACGGGCGGTCAGACCGCACGTGCGTTCCCCGGCTGGCTGACGATGCCCGGCGAACAGGACCTCGCCGACGGGCGGCGCTGGCATCTGTTCTTCGCGTGGGCGCTGTTCGTCGGCTGGGTCGCGTACCTGATCTCCGCGGCGGTGCGCGGGAACTTGCGCGAGCTCGTGATGCGGCCGGCGGATTTCCGCAAAGTCTGGCCGATGCAGCTCTACTACCTGCGGCTGCGCCGCGAGCCGCCGCCGCACGGCACCTACAACCCGCTGCAAAAGCTCACCTACAACGTGGTGATCTTCGTGTTCTTCCCGCTCTTGATCCTCACCGGGCTCACGCTCTCGCCCGGCGTCGACGCGGCGGTTCCGTGGCTGACCGCGCTCTTCGGCGGCCGGCAGTTCGCGCGAACGTGGCACTTCACGCTGATGGTGCTGCTGCTCGGGTATTTCGTGACACATCTCGTGCTCGTGCTCTCGACGGGGTTCCTGAACAACATGCGCTCGATGATCACCGGCTGGTACAGGCTCGGCGAGCACGACGGGGTCGGACCGTGAGCCGCGCCGTGAACCGCAGACTCTTCATCGCCTCGTCGCTGTCGGCGCTCGGGCTCGCGGCGTGCTCGAACGTGAAGGACTCGCTGACGAACGGGCCGTTCCGCGGCGCGCTGCTCTCGACGGAGAAGGTCAACGGCGCGCTGATCGGCACGCACGGTCTGGCACGGGAGTACGCGGAGCACGACATCGACCGGAACTTCCGCGTGAACGGTCTCGACACGCCGAGCGACTCCGCGTACACCGCGCTGGTGCGCGGCGGTTTTCGCGACTACCGGCTCGCGGTCGACGGGCTCGTCGAGCGCCCGCAGCGGCTCTCGCTGGCGGAGCTGCGCGCGGCGGGCTTGCAGAGCCAGATCACGCGGCACGACTGCGTCGAGGGTTGGAGCGCGATCGGCAAATGGAACGGCGTGCCGCTCGCGACGGTTCTCGCGATGGCGCGGCCGAAGCCGAACGCGCGCTACTGCGTCTTCCACTGCTTCGACGTGGACCAATCCGGTCAGCGGTACTACGAGTCGCTCGACCTTCACCAGGCCGCGCACCCGCAGACGGTCCTCGCGCTCGACCTCAACGACAAGCCGCTCGACCCCGATCACGGCGCGCCGGTTCGCCTGAAGATCCCGACCCAGCTCGGCTACAAGAGCGCGAAGTGGGTCGGCCGCGTCGAGCTCGTCGCCGACCTCAAGCCGATCTTCGGCGGGACGGGCGGCTATTGGGAGGACCAGGGCTACGAGTGGTACGCCGGGATCTAGCTCGCGATCGCGACGTGTTTCGCGAAGCTCGGGACGCGCAGCGCGCCGTCGCTCGCGTCGCCGACGATGAAGCGGGCGACGAGCGCGTCGAGGCGTTCGGCCTCCTCGCGCAGCGCGCGCGCCGTCGCGTCGATCTCCTGAACGCCTGAGGCGAGCTCGCCGGTCGCGATCGCGGCCTGCTGCGCCGCGGCGGACTGCTCTTCGGCGGCCGCCGCGACCGGGACGATCGCGGTCGTCACTTCCTGCGTCGTGATCCGCATCTGCGATGCGGCCGCGGCGTTCTCTTCGACGCCGGCGGACGCCGAGCCGACGTTCTCGGTGACGCGGAGCGAGGCGTCGCGCATCTTGCGAGCGCGCTCGGCGAGCTCTTCGGCGACGCCGGTCGTGGTCTCGATCGCGCGCTCGACGCCGTTCAGTGCGGCGGCGGCGCGTTCCGCGACGGTCAGCCCGCCGGCGACGGAGGTGTCGGACGCGCGCATCGCATCGGCGGCGGTGACGGTCTCGCGGCGGATCGCGGTGAGGATCGAGGAGATCTCGCCGGTCGCGCTCGACGAGCGCTCCGCGAGCTTGCGCACTTCGTCGGCGACGACCGCGAAACCGCGCCCGTGGTCACCCGCGCGCGCCGCTTCGATGGCGGCGTTGAGCGCCAGCAGGTTCGTCTGGTCGGCGATCTCCTCGATCGTGCGCACGATCTCCTGAACTTGCTGCGAGCGCTCTTCGAGGACGCTCATCGCCTGCGCCGCGCTCTGCGAGGCGCCGCGCAGCCGCTGCATCGTCGCGCGCGTCTCGCCGACCGCCTCGTTTCCGCCGCCGGCTTCGCCGGAGGCATCGCGCGCGGTGTGCGCGAGCGCGGTGCCGTGGTTCGAGAGCGAGGCGATGCCGTCGTCGAGCAGCTGCATCCCGCTCGTCGCCTGCTGGATCGCAGCTGCCTGATGCGTGGCGCCGTCGGCGATCGCTTCCGCCGAGCGCGCCAGCTCCTCGACTGCGGCGCTCGCTTGCGCGAGCTTCGCCGCCTGCTCTTTCGCGCCGCCCGCGACGCTGTCGACCGCCTTCGCGATCTGCTCGACCGCGACCGACGCCTGATTCGCTGCGCTCGAGGTCTGCTCCGAGGCGAGGCTCAAGCTGCGCGACGCGCCGGCGACGCCGCCGATCACCTCGCGCAGCGACGCGAAGCCGTTCGTGACGTCTGCTCCGACGGCGGTCAATCCCTCGGCGAGCGCGTCGTAGCTGCGGACGAGATCACCGATCTCGTCCGGCGCGCGATCGCCGATCGGCCGGCGGGAGGACGTGAACGAGGCGCGCAGATCGCCCTCCGCCATGCGCACGAGCGCCTGCGAGAGCCGCGCGAAATCGTCGCTCACGACCGCTTCCAGCGCGGCCGAGACGCGGTTCAGGCGCCTGCTCATGCGCCGGCTTTGGATCACGGTGACCGCGATCGCACCGGCGACCGCCGCGATGCCGACGAGCAGCATCAGGCGCTCGATCAGCGCTACTTGCGTATCGAAAGCGGCCGACGAAGCTTCGGCGGCTGTGTTCGCGAGAATGAGAATGTCCGCGAGGACTTTTTCGAGCCGGCCGTTGTCGGCGACGTTGCCGTCGATCTCGGCATGCGCTTCGGCGTACTTCGGGCCTTTTGCGCCGCGGTACGTCTCCAGCACGATCGTCCGGTCGCGGTCGACGAGCCGCGAGACGCCGCGGCTGCGCTCGTCGATCCGCGCGATGAGTCCGCCGGCCTGCTCGACCCCGGCCTTCGCTTCGGGGACGAGGTTCACGTGGCCGGTGAGAAACGCCAGGTCGGTACGCGCTTTCTCGATCGCGGTGTGCTGCTGTTTGAGGTTCGACTTCTTGAGCGTGAGCGTGTAGCCGCGCGTCGCGTACCGGCTCGCGGTGATCTGCAGCAAGATGTCGCGCGCCTTCGAGCGGAACACCGTCTTCGCGAGCATGTCCCCTTTGAGCGAGGTCATGTGCGCGAACGCGAAGCACGCTCCGCTGACGACGAGAGCGAGCGCGAGAATCGTGACGGCGTATCCGGAGGCGAGCTGTCCGGCGATGCGGAGTTTCATCACGAGAAGACGTATCGGCCGCTCGCCGCCCGTTCGCTAGGTCGACAAACGTCGAGCGCGACAAACGTCGCACGCGGGCTGTCGCCGTGCGGTTCTACGTGCTGGTTCGCGCCGCCTCGCGCGGCGAACGGAGCGCGAGCCATACACCCGCGATCACCAGCGCCGCGCCGGAGAGCTCCTTCGTGCCGAACGCTTCGCCGCCGAAGACGGCGCCGACGGCGACCGCGATGACCGGGATGATGAGCGCGGACAAGCCGACGACCCACACCGGCAGCGTCTGCAG
The DNA here is from genome assembly GCA_035488115.1 of Candidatus Limnocylindrales bacterium. Taxonomy (GTDB): domain Bacteria; phylum Vulcanimicrobiota; class Vulcanimicrobiia; order Vulcanimicrobiales; family Vulcanimicrobiaceae; genus Vulcanimicrobium. Next base: position 11,860 of record DATHLN010000019.1, read on the forward strand.
CAGCCGGTGGTTCAAGTAGAACGCGATCCCGCTGCCGAGGACGCCGAGATACAGCACCGCGCCGACGGACGACGGCGACGCGCCGCGCGCCCAGTCGGGATGCTCGAACGCCGATCCGAGCGCGAGCATCGTCACGCCGGCGAGCAGCATCGCCGGCGGCAGCGTCAGAAACGGGTCGCAGCCGGCGAACCGCTTCAGCGTGACGTTCGCGTACGCGGAAACCGCCGCCGCGCCGAGCACGGCGAGCACGTAGAGCAGCGAGCCGTGGGTGTCGGCGCCGAGCGAGATCGTCGCGACGCCGGCGAGCGCGACCGCCGCGCCCGCGACCGCGGCGACACCGACGCGTTCACCGAGCAGCAGCGCACCGAACCCGAACAGGAAGAACGGCAGCGTCCCGAACAGCACCGCGACGAGCCCCGACGCGAGCCCGGTCTCCGCGTAATACGTCAGCGCGTAGTTCCCGCCGAAAAGCGTCGCCGCCAGAGTGACGACGACGTACCAAGGTGCCCCGCCACCGCGCCGCCCCGGCACGAACCGCCCCAGCAGCCACAAAAAGACCGCGGCAACGGTGAACCGCAACCCGACTCCCGAGATCGGCGGAACGCTCGCGAGCCCGATCTTGATGACGAGCCAGGTCGTCCCCCAAATCCCGCACATCGCGGCGTAACCAATGACGGCCCGAACGTCCACGAATGGCTAGGACCCGCTTCCAAGAGGAATCGATGCGCCTTTCCGCGGCAGGTGGTCTAGTTGTCAATGAAGCAAACCCAAGGCGACGGCGAGTTGAGCGACAAGTGCCCCGGACGTTACGAGCAGCGTGGCGGCGATCGCATGATCGAGGCGGCTCGCTTTCCGGTCGTACGCCGCCAATGTGACACGGTGCGCCTCGCGTATCGCGGCGACGGCTGCCATCAGTGTCGAAACCGGATACGGCGGAAACGACCGCTCCAGCGATTCGATGTCCGGTGCGAGATCGCTCAGTTTGGTGCTGAACGCCGAAGCAATCAGTACCAACGGCAGAAGGTAGAGGAACGCCGTCCCCGTGGTGACGAGGCTTGGGCTCAGCCGGAAAGAAAAGCCGATCGCCGCGACGACGCCGGTGAGCAGCGTCGCGAGTTTGGCATCCAGGCTCTTTCCGCGATCTTCCTGCCGAGCTAAACGGTCGCGGACGATCTCGTACAGGAATCGGTAATCGATGACGCGGTCCGGCCCAATTGGTTCATCGTTGACCGTATATAGCTTCGGATCTAGTGGCGAAGCCAGCGATAGGGGTCGTGTATCCGCTCCGGATAGATCATGTCCTCCCACCGAGGACGTGGCGGGACTTCCATGCCTTTGGCCGCGTCCGCCGGGGCTTGCGGTTTCGGAAGAGGCTCGTTGCTCGGGCGACGGGGTTTGTCGTCCATATTGATCCTCACTATGCACGTGAAGATCATGGACCATGCATCATTACCGGATTGTTTCCCGAGTTTGGCCGTTTTGGATTTCGTCGGATTCGTTCAAGGCCGCGGTCAGGTCCGCAATCAAATCATCGCGATCTTCAAGGC
>DATHLN010000020.1:0-23701 GCA_035488115.1 Candidatus Limnocylindrales bacterium
TCGTGACGCTGATGTACTTCTGCACCTCGTAGAGCCGCCCGACGTCGATGATCGCGTACGGGTTCTCCTGGCCGTCGAAGACGTGGGTCTGCAGCGCGGTGTAGAGCTCGCTGAAGTTCAGCGGCGCGGGCGCGGCGCCGAGCGACTTGAAGAGGTCGACCCACAGTTCACCCGCCGGCGTGCGGATCTTGAACCCGCCCAGGTCGGCGACGGAGCGGATCGGTTTCGTGCCGGAGGTGATCTGCCGCATCCCGTTCTCCCACATCTTGGGATGGACGTAGAGGCCGGCGGCGCGGATCGCGTTGCGGACGTAGTCGCCGAGCGCGCCGTCCATCGCGCGGAACGCTTCGCCGGAGTCCTTGAACGCGAAGCCGACCCCCTGGATCGCGGCGACCGGGACGACCGACTGCAAGATCCCGCCGTCGAGCGTGAAGAACTGCAGCGCGCCCGAACGCAGCTGCTGCAGCGCCTGCGTGTCGCCGCCGAGCTGGTTGTTCGGGAAGATCTGGACGTCGAGCCGCCCGCCCGTCTCTTTGGTGACGGCGTTCCAGCATTCGCGCATCCGCACGTTCAGCGGATGGTCGAGCGAGACGTTGCTCGCGTACTTGTACGTCCACTGCGCGGCGCGCGCCGGGGATCGCATCACCGCGATCGTGGCGAACGCCGCGGCGCTTCCGGCCACGAAACGGCCGCGTGAGATACGAGTGGTCATGGCACCATCCTTTTCGTCGGTCATCGTGGTCAGTCGAGCATCAGCCCGCCGTCGATCGTCAGCGTCTCCCCGGCGACGTACGACGAGCGCGGCGAGAGGAGCCACACGATCGCCTCGGCGATCTCGTTCGGTTCCGCGGATCGTCCGAGCAATGTCATCGACTCGACGCGCTCGCGCTGTTCGGGTCGGCTGAACGGTTCGTCGAGCATCGGCGTAAGCGTCGGCCCGGGCGCGACGCAGTTCACGGTGATCCCTTGCGGCGCGAGCGATCGCGCCGCGCTGCGGGTCAGCGCGAGGACGCCGCCTTTGCTCGCCGCGTACGCCGCGGTCCCGGAGAGCCCGCCGCCGCGCTTCCCCGCGACGCTGGCGACGGTGCAGATGCGCGCGCCGGCGCGCATCCGTTTCGCCGCCTCGCGGATGCAGAGGAACGTGCCGACGACGTTCACCTCGTTGACCCGGCGGAATTTCTCCGCGGTGAGCTCCATGAACGGCGTCGTGTCGGCGATCCCCGCCGGCGTCGCGAGCGCGTCGAGCGTCCCGCCGAGGGTCTCGAGCGCCGCGTCGAACATCGCGATCACCGACGCTTCGTCCGCGACGTCGACCTCGAAGGCATGTCCGTCGATGTGGTGCGCGACCTCGTCGGCACGCGCTTTGTCGCGGTCGGCGACGGCGACGCGATAGCCCTCCTTGCACAACAGCTCGCACACGGCGCGTCCGATCCCGCTCGCGCCGCCGGTCACGATCGCCGTCGGCTGATGGTCCCCGAACCATTCCATCCTAAACACAATCCGCCGGTTCAAATGTCATCCTGAGCGCGACAACTGTCATCCTGAGCTTGTCGAAGGATGAGCCGCAAGGCACCGCACCGGCTTCGGCGCATGCTTCGACAGGCTCAGCATGACATGGGGTCATAGCAACATCCCCGGATCGGCGCATGCTGCCGCGAAAGCGGCGAGGAATCGCGCGGCCGGCGCGCCGTCGACGAAACGGTGGTCGAACGAGACGACGCAGGTCAGCATCCAGGCTGCGGTGAGAGCAGCCTGTCCTGAGCCTGTCGAAGGATCCACGACAGCGGGGCGCTGCGTGGCGGCGCCGATCCCGAGGATCGCGGTCTGCGGCGAGTCGGGGAGCGGCGCGACGCGCTCGACGCCTTGCGGCCCGACGTTCGAGATCGAGAAGCACGCGCCGCCGATGTCGTCCGGCGCGAGCGCACCCTCGCGCGCGAGGCCCGCGAGACGGACGATCTCGCGCTGGATCTCCGCGAGCGAGCGCGTATCGGCGTCGCGCACGACCGGAACGATCAGGCCGTGTGGTGTGTCGGCGGCGACGCCGACGTCGATGCGCTCGAACGGCGCGCCGGTCGTCGCGTCGGTGCGCAAGTCCGCGTGCTCGCGCAGCAGCCGCGCGACCGCGTAGACCGCGAACGCGGTCCAGCCGAAGTCGCGGCGGCGGTCGATCAGCGCCTTCAACGCGTCCGCGCGCGCGACGGTCTCGACCTGCGCGAGCGGCAAGAAGCCGACTTCGGTCATCTTGCGGTAGATCGCGCGCCGCGAACGCGGGAGGCGCGATGGCATCTCACCCTTCGACAGGCTCAGGGTGACTTCGTCTCGCGGCGACATCGCGGGCGCGCCGACCGGTGCGTATTGTTCGCGTCGGCCGTCCGATGAATCGTGCCCCGCCACGATGTCACCCTGAGCTTGTCGAAGGGTGATCACGTCCGACATCGTGATCCGGCCGCGAGGTCCCGTGCCGCGCACACCGCGCAGCGAGATCCCGCGCTCGCGCGCAAGCCTGCGCGCCGCCGGTGATGCAATGACGCGCTCGCCGTTCCCGCGCTCGGCAGGCAACGGCGTCGTCGACGAACCGGCAGTGGGCGCGACGCCGTTCGCGGCGCCAGAGATGCGCGGCGCTTCCACGATCCGCGCTGCGCCGTCCGTAGTCACCGCATCGGGCGCGGTGCTCGTTCCGGTGGGTGCGGGGACCGGCGTGTCGGTCTCGCCGGCGAGCGCGATCGTGCCGATCACGTCGCCGCAGGCGAACTCGTCGCCGTCAGCGCCGAGCGCGCGGGCGAGGGTTCCCGTCGCGGGGGCTTCGACCTCGTAGGCGATCTTGTCGGTCGCGACCTCGACCAGCGGCTCGCCCTCGCGCACCGCTTCGCCGGGGCGCTTGATCCAGCGCGCGATCGTCCCGCTCGCCATCGTGAGGCCGAGCTTCGGCATCACCACTTCAATTGGCATCAGATCTCCCGCCGCACGAGACGGCGCGCGGCGTCGGCGATCATCGGCGCCTTCGGATACATCGCCTCCTGCAGCACCGGCGCGAACGGCACCGGGACGTGGGCGGCGCCGAGCCGGACCACCGGGGCGTCGAGCTCGTCGAAGCAGTGCTCGCCGATGAACGCGGCGATCTCGGCGCCGACGCCGCCGACGCGCACGGCCTCGTGGGCGACGATCACCCGATGGGTCCGCGCGACGGCGTCCACGATCGCATCGAAGTCGAGCGGCCACAAGGTGCGAAGGTTCAGAACCGTCGCCTCGATGCCGTCCGCCTCCAGCACACTCGCCGCCTCCATCGCGCGGGCCACGGTGATACCGTAGGTAACGACCGCGACGTCCTTTCCGTCCCGCATCGTCTTCGCCTTGCCTATCGGCACGACGAAATCGCCGTCGTCGGGGATCGCCCCCTTCTGCGGGAAGAGCGCCTTGTGCTCGAAGTACAGCGTCGGGTTGTCGCTGCGGATCGCCGCCTTCAGCAGCCCCTTCGCGTCCTCCGCATCGGCCGGGACGACCACCTCGAGCCCGGGCGTGTGGACGAACCAGCTCTCCAGCGCCTGCGAGTGCTGCGAGCCGGCCGACTTCGTGATCCCGTCCGGCGCGCGCAGCGTCATCGGGACGACGCACTGCTCGCCGAACATGTACCGCAGCTTCGCGGCCTGGTTCACCACCTCGTCCATCGCGCAGGTGATGAAGTCCGCGAAATGCATGTCGACGACCGGCCGGCATCCGGTCAGCGCCGCGCCGACGCCGGCGCCGACCAGCGCCGCCTCGGAGATCGGCGTGTCGCGGACGCGGTCGAACCCGAACTCCTGCGGCAAGCCTTTGAACTGCCCGAAGATCCCGCCTTGCTTCGCGATGTCCTCGCCGAGCAGAAACACGGTCGGATCGCGGCGCATCTCCTCCTGCATCGCCTCGAGCGTCGCCTCGGAGAACGAGATCGTGCGCGCCACGCTAATGCCCGCTCCCCTGCGAGCCGGAACCGACGTTCGGGGCGAACGGCATGAAGCGATCGCGCTCGCGCGCCTCGATCGCGTGCACGGGATTCGCCGCGTCGCGGTCGCCGGTGTACGCGCCGAAGAATGCCTCCTCGCGCTCCGGCGCCGGCGAGCTGCGCGCGAACGCGACCGCGTCGGCGAGCTCCTCGCGCGCCTCGCTCCACAGCGCCTCGAAGTCCGCGGGCGTGAGCCCTTCCCCGAGCAGCCCCTGCATCCGCACGATCGGATCCGAGGCGTTCATCACGTCCTCGACCTCGCTCTTCTGCCGGTAGCGCTCGGGGTCGCCGATGAAGTGCCCGCGCGCACGGTAGGTCTTGCACTCGACGAACGTCGGCCCGCCGCCCGCGCGCGCGCGCTCGACCGCCGCGCCGACCGCGTCGTACACCGCGAACGCGTCGAAGCCGTCGACGATGACGGACGGCATCCCGTAGCCGTCGGCGCGGATCGCGACGTCCGCGATCTTCATCGTCTCCGCCGTCGACGTCGTCGAGGCGTAACGGTTGTTCTCCAGCACGAAGATCGCCGGCAGGTTCCAGATCGCGCAGAGGTTGAGGTTCTCGTGGAAGGGGCCGCGGTTCGTCGCGCCGTCGCCGAAGAAACACACCGCGACCTGGTCGGTCTTGCGCTGCACCGCGCTCAGCGCCGCGCCCGCGACGAGCCCGAAGCCGCCCGCGACGACGCCGTTCGCGCCGAGCATCCCGACCGAGAAGTCGGCGATGTGCATCGAGCCGCCCTTGCCCTTGCAGATCCCCGTCGAGCGCGCGAACAGCTCGGCGACCATCCCGCGCATCGACGTCCCCTTCGCGAGCGTGTGGCCGTGCCCGCGGTGCGTCGAGGCGATCGCGTCGTCGGCGCGCAGGTTCGCGCAGGTCCCGGCCGCGACGGCCTCCTGGCCGATCGAGAGGTGCGCGAAGCCCGGGATCTCACCGGCGAGGAAATGCTTCTCGATCCCCTCCTCGAGGACGCGGATGCGGATCATCGTCCGCAGCAGCGCGATCCCGAGGTCGCGCCGCGCGCCGGCCGGGGCGGGCAAGGTCTTAGCCAAGGGAGACTCTCCGGTGCACGGTGTCGAGGGCGCTCGTCGCGGCGCGCGCCGCAGCGAGGACCGCGTCGCGCACGCCGGCGCGGACGCCGCGGTAGCGGAACGAGGGGACGGAGACGGAGAGCGAGCCCGCCGGGCTGCCGTCGTGCGCGAAGAACGGCGCGCCGACGCAGCAAACGCCTTCGCAGAACTCCTCGAGATCTTCGCCGTAACCGCGCCGCCGGACGCGCTCGAGCTCGTGCTCGATCGCGGTCATCGTGACCAGCGTGCGCGGCGTGAGCCGCCGCGGCGGGTACGCGGCGAAGTGCTCGCGCACGGTGTCGGCGTCGCGGTACGCGAGGACCGCCTTGCCGAGCGCGCGCGCGTGCAAGTCGGCGGAAAAACCGCGGTGCAGCGCGTGCACGCGCACGCGCTGGCGAGACTCGACGATGTCGGTGATGACGACGTCCTTCCCGTGGACCAAGGCGAGGTAGGCGTTCTCGCCGGTCCGCGCGCCGAGCTCGCCGACGATCGCGCGCAGCTCCGGCTCGACGGGCCAAGCGCGCGCGTAGGCCTCACCGAGCCTGGCCGCCTTCGCGCCCAGACCGTACGCGCCGCTGCGCTCGTCGCGCGTGACGTAGCCGTCGGTCGCGAGCGTGTTCATCACGTGATACGCGCTCGAGATGTTCAGGCCGAGCTCGGCGGCGAGCCGTTTGATCGGGACGGGCTGCTCCGACTCGGCGAGGTAGTCGAGGACGCGCAACGCGCGCCGGACCGTTCCGAGCAGCTCGGCCATTTCAGTATGTGAAATCCCGTTCGAGATGGTCGAACACGGTGCCGCGACGATACTCTCCGCGAGTGCCGCTGTCAAGAGTTTCGCCGGGGATCGGGACTTCCGACGCAGGGAAGTTTCCTGGCAACGCCCTAAGACGCGGGTCCACACCTCACGCTGCTTCTCTCAGGAGTTCCGCTCGTGAAGCAATCTCTTTCGCGTGGCCGTTTCGTCGCCGGTACCGCCGGCGTCGCCGCAGTTACCTTCGGCGGCGGTCCGTACGTCATCGCCGCGCCTACGAAGGAAATCACCATCGGGCTGAACGTGCCGCAGTCCGGCCCCTATGCGGAGCAAGGACAGGACCAGCTCCGCGCCTACCACTTGGCGATCGACGAGATCAACGCCAAGGGCGGGATCATGGGGATGAAGATCAAGACGACCGAGGGCGACGACCAGACGAAGGCTGGCGTCGCGACCGAGAACGCGCAGCGGATGATCGATCGCGACGGCGCGATCATGATCACCGGCGGCTCGTCGACGGGGACCGCGGTCGCCGTCTCCGGCGTGTGCCAGCAGAAGAAAACGATCTTCATGGCAACGCTCACGCACGGCGACGAGACGACGAACCAGAACTGCCACAAGCACACGTTCCGCCGCTACAACGACGCGTACATGAGCGCGCAGTCGCTCGCGCGCACGCTGGTGACGAAGTACGGCACGGGCAAGTGGTTCCATATCACCGCGGACTACGCGTGGGGCCATTCGGTCTACGACAACATCACCGCCGTCGTCGAGCCGAAGGGCGCGAAGACGATCAAGAACGTCCTCACGCCGTTCCCCGGTACCTCCGACTTCTCGCCGATGCTCCAGCAGGCGCAGGCCGCGAAGCCCGACGTGCTGGTGCTCACGCAGTTCGGCGGCGACATGGTGAAGTGCCTGAACCAGGCCGCGTCGTTCGGGCTCACCAAGTCGACGAAGATCCTCGTCCCGCTGGTCGACGAGTACATGGCGAAAGGGACGAAGGACAACTTCGACAACGTCGTCTCGACGGCGCCATGGTACTGGGAGTACCACCAGACGAAGTACCCGGGGGCGAAGAGATTCGTCGATGCGTTCTCCGCGAAGTATCCGGGGCTCAAGCCCTCGAACGGCGCCGAGACGGCGTACGCGGACATCTACATCTACAAGATGGCGGTGGAGAAAGCCGGCTCGATCGATCCGGCGAAGGTGATCGCGGTCCTCGAGGGGACGAAGTTCCAGTTCACCAAGGAACAGGAATACTACCGTCCGCAGGATCACCAGGGCGTCAACTCGTGCCTGGTCCTCGAAGGGATCCCGGAGAGCCAGCGCGGCCCCGGCGGGTTCGGCTACGCGAAGGTGCTCGAAGTGCACGAGGGCCCCAGCGTCGTTGCACCGCTCGGGAGCCTCGTCTGCAAGATGGAGCCGGCGTAGACCGAAGCACCGTCCGAACCTGATGCGGGCCGGCGCCCTCGGGTGCGCCGGCCCGTTTCCTTATCACCTCGAGGGAGTCACGTGGAAGCGTTCTTCCAAGCGATGCTCGGCGGTCTGATCCTCGGCCTGATCTACATCGCGATCGCGGTGGGGCTCACGATCATCTTCGGAACGCTGCGGCTGGTGAACTTCGCACACGGCGCGTTCTACGCGATCGGGGCCTACATTGGTCTGGTCGTCGCCCAGCACATCGGCGTCGTGTGGGCGTTCATCGCGGCGCCGATCGGGGTCGCGCTGTTCGCGGTCTTCCTCGACCGCGTGCTGCTGCGCTCGTTCTACGACAAGGCGCCGACGGCGCAGCTCCTCGTGACCTTCGGGATCGCGCTGGTCGTCGAGGAGTCGCTGCGGCTGATCTTCGGCGCGACCACGCAGCAGTACTCGATGCCCGAGGCGCTGCAAGGGTCGGTGACGCTCGGGCCGATCACGTATCCCGCGTACCGGCTGCTCTTCGCCGCCGGGGTGGTCGTGATGCTGGTGCTGGTGTGGCTCTTCATCGAGCGGACGAACTACGGCCTGATCGTCCGGGCGGGGATCCGCGACCGCGTCATGGTGCAGCTGCTCGGCGGGAACATCCAGCGGGCCTCGTCGGTCATGTTCGCGCTCGGCGCCGCGATCGCAGGGCTCGTCGGCGCGGCGGCGACGCCGATCTACAGCATCGACCCGGCGACGGGGTTCGCGTTCCTCGTCCCGTCGTTCGTGGTCGTGGTCGTCGGCGGGCTCGGCTCGTTCTGGGGCGCGGTGCTCGGCGGGATCCTGATCGGTGAGCTGCAGAGCCTGACCAACCTCGTCTATGCGCCCGCCTCGCAGGTCGTGATCTACCTGTGCATGGCGCTGGTGCTGCTGTTCCGGCCGCAGGGGCTGCTGGGCGAGAGCGAGGTCATCCGCCAGTGAGCGAGGCGCGCGCGACCGCCGGTGCGCGGCGGAACTTGGTGACGGACGACCTGCGGTTCGCGCTGCTGTGCGCGCTCGGGATCGCCGTGTTCCCGTTCGTGCTGCACGTGTTCCGTGGGTACTCGACGCTCGCGACGCAGATCGCGATCATGAGCATCGCCTCGATCGGCTTCAACCTGCTGCTCGGGTACGCCGGGACGCTCTCGTACGGGCACGCGATGTTCTACGGCGGCGGCGGGTACGTCGCCGCGATTCTGATTCTTCGGTTCATGCCGAACAATCCGAACCTGTGGCTGGCGGTGCTCGGCGCGGTGCTCGCGACGACGGTGTTGGCGCTGCTGGTCGGCGCGCTCACGGTGCGGCTCTACGGAATCTACTTCGCGCTGCTGACGCTCGCGTTCGGGCAGATGATCTACTTCATCGTCGAGCAGGCGAAGGACTGGACGAACGGTGACGACGGGCTACAGGCGCTGCCGAACGCGATTCTGCCCTTCGGGCGCTGGCAGCTCGACCTGACGACGCACCTTCCGGCGTTGAACCTGGGGCCGTTCGGCGACTTGAGCGAGCTGCGCATCTGGTACGTGTTCGCCGGCATCGTGCTTCTGCTGGTGCTCGTCTTCTTCCGCTCGCTGACGCGCTCGCAGTTCGGCGAAGTCCTCGACGCGATCCGCGAGAACGAGCAGCGCAGCACGCTGATCGGCTTCAACGCGTCGGCGTACCGGCTGGCGGCGTTCACGATCTCCGGCGCGCTGACCGGGCTCGCCGGCGCGATGCGCGCGCTCTTCGACGGCAGCGTTCCGGTCGACTCGGTGGGGATCGACCGCAGCGGGTCGTTCGTGATCTACACGGTGATCGGCGGCGTGCAGACGATCTTCGGCCCGGTCGCAGGGACCGCGGTCATCATGTGGCTGGAGAACGTGCTCTCCGCGACGACGCCTGCTTGGCGGCTGATCGAGGGTCTCATCTTCGTCGGCGTGATCGTGTTCTTGCCGCGCGGCCTCTCGACGATCTTCAGGCAGCGCGAGATCAGCCCGAGCCGCGTCTTCGCGCGCTCGCTGCGGCTCTCGACCGAGGAGCCGAAAGCGGTGATCGAGCCGGCGCACGAGGGCCACCGTGCCGGGCCGATGAGCATCATCGAGACGTTCAAGCTCGGCAAGCTGTTCGGCCACTTCGCGGCCGTGCGCGACGTCGATTTCAAGGTCGATCCCGGTGAGCTGCGCGCGGTGATCGGCCCGAACGGAGCAGGGAAGACGACGTTTTTCAACCTGCTCTCGGGGACGATTGCGCCGAGCACCGGGACGATCAACTACAAGGGCCGCGACGTGAGCCGAATGAGCGGGACGTCGCGCGTGCACCACGGGATCGCGAAGGCGTTCCAGACCGCGAGCATCTATCCCGACCAGACGGTGCGGCAGAACTGCCGCCTCGCCGCGCTCGCCAAAGTGCAGGGCTCGTTCGCGCTGCAGGTCTTCCGGCGGTCGGTGCGGCTCGACGACGTCGATGCACTCGCCGAGCGCGCGATGGCGCGGCTGGAGCTGCTCGACGTCGCCGAGACGCGCGCGGGCGGCCTCTCGCACGGCGACAAGAAACGGCTCGACATCGCGATCGCGCTCGCGACGCAGCCGCAGATACTGCTACTCGACGAGCCGGTGGCCGGGATGTCCAAAGACGAGGCGCGCAAGACGGAAGCGCTGATCCGCAAGCTGTCGACCGAGATGACGGTGCTCGTGATCGAGCACGACATGGAGATGGTGATGGGACTCTCCGACACGATCACCGTGCTGCACCAGGGGACCGTGCTCGCGACTGGGACGCCCGCCGAGATCCGCCAGAACGCGAAGGTGCAGGAAGCGTATCTCGGCGGCCATTCCCAAGCGGAGCTCGCCCACCCGTGAGCGCGCCGGCGGCGACGACCGCGACCGCGCGCCAGACGCGCCTGCGGGTCAAGGACGTCAACACGTTTTACGGCGACAGCCACGTGCTGCGGAACGTGTACATGCACATCGGCGCGGGCGAGACGGTGGCGCTGCTCGGCCGCAACGGCGTCGGCAAGACGACGACGCTGAAGAGCATCGTCGGCTGGCTCAAACCGCGCAGTGGCAGCGTCACGCTCGACGGCGAGGAGCTGATCGGCCGCGACATGATGACGATCGCGCGGATGGGCGTCTCGCTGGTCCCCGAAGAGCGCCGGATCTTCACCAATCTGACCGTGGCGGAGAACCTGAAGATCGCGCAGGTCACCGCGCGCAAGCCCGGCTGGACGCTGGACCACGTCTACGAGAAATTCCCGCGCCTCCGCGAGCGCCTGACCCACAAAGGCAACGAGATCAGCGGCGGCGAGAAGCAGATGCTCGCGATCGCCCGCGCCCTGCTCCAGGACGTGAAGGTGCTTCTCCTCGACGAGCCCACGGAGGGCCTCGCCCCCCTGATCGTCCGCGAAGTGGAAAACGTGATCCGCGAGATCAAGTCCGCCGGAATCACCACCCTGCTGGTCGAGCAGAACCTCTACTCCGCCCTTGCCGTGGCGGACCGCTGCTACATCATCGACCAGGGCGAGATCAAGTTCGAGGGCACCCCGGACCAGGTCCGCGGCGACGAGGAGCTGCGGCGACGGTATTTGCACGTCTGACGATCAGGCCTCAGTCGGCCGAGCGGAGCTGGCGCACCTGGAATCACCGGGATTCATAAAGTGAAACGAGAGGTCAGCGTCGAGGCCGCGGAAAACCTGGCCACCACGATCGTACTTCGATCAATGGGACAGCGCGCGACTCGATCCGCTGCGATAATTGGACACGGTGACGTCAACTCGGTCGTCCGTGTTACGACCGATCAGTCCGAAGTCATCGTGCGCTTGCGCGACGAAGAGAACGCGCTCGCGGAATTTCGCAAAGAACAGTGGTGCATTGTACAGGCGGCACGAGCAGGAATTCCCGGTCCGCTCGTGCGTCAAGTAGGCACGATCGGGACGGTTGCCTTTATGATCGAATCATTCGTCGAGGGAGTATACGGGCCCAATTCAGGCGACCTTGATGCAATTTGGTACGCACTCGGCCAATTCGCGAAGACGATCCATTGTTTGCCCGTGTCGGGTTTCGGAGATCAGCTCGACGATGCAACGACCGGCCGGTTTCGGTCCATCGATAATCGGTCGTGGCCCGGCTTCATCGAACGACACATCAAGAGCCTCACTACTGACGACCCGTTGTTGCTCCTAGGCGTCTACGGACCGGAAGAGCAATCGATTCTTCGTGAGCATTTCCTCTTGCTGGCTGCGCAACGGTTCGTCTTCGGTCTGTGCCACGGCGATCTCACATCAAGAAATGTCATCGTCGCCTCATCCGGCGAGATCGTTCTGCTCGATTGGGGCTGTGCGGAGGTGCACATTGTCCCACATTTTGAGCTCGTCGAGACCTTCCGGGAGGACGAGCCCCACCATACGGCTATCGGTACAGCGCCGCCGGCGCGCGGTGAAGTGCACGCATTCCTCAACGGGTACGGCCTCACGCCACACTTGCTCGGCGAGCTTGCGCCGCAAGTCGCGACCCTCTACGTCCTGAAGATGTTCGACTTGGTCCGCAACGCCATGGAACACCGCCCCGCGGATGTAGCGGAGTACGCCGCTCGCGCCGCCCGAGCGCTCCGTGATCCTCCACGCTTAACGGCGTGACCGCTACGCCGATCCAGGGCGAAGGATGGTTGCGGACCTTGCGCAGAACTTGCTAGTGCAGGTGCAGCCGCAGCGAGGGCCCTGGGTCTCCAGCATGGCTGCGACTTCCGGAATCTGAAATGCGAGATAACTAAGAATTATGAGCGACACCCAAAGCGGAGCGGTCAGTGCAATCAATGACGCACTGGCGCAGGTCCGAAGAATCGTTCGTGATCTTTGCGTGGTTCTCATTATGGGGAGGCGCGAGACCACGCACATGAAGGGCGAGTATGAAGGTTTTTCGCTTGCGACGAGCCTCTATTACGGCTTCGAAGTTGATGACATCATCGCAGCGTACCGGTCTGCCGGAGTGTACGTTGAGTACTTCGAGGATGAGCTGGACTTCATCGCGTGGCATCAGCAGGGCGGGCTCGATCGCGTTCGACGCCGGAATAAGCTAGTATATACGTTTGCGATCAACGGCACCGGTCCGGGACGCCGAAGTTTCGTGCCGGCGTATTGCGCTCGAGAACAAATCCCGACTGTAAACTCAGATGCGTACACTTGCGCAATCGGGCGGCACAAATTTCATTGCAATCGCCTGCTCGGCGCTTTCGGACTGCCTGTTCCGCGTTCGTGGTCGTATGACGCGCGAAGCGGATGGTATCGCGGTGAAGCGCCGCCGGACGGATTGCGCGTAATCGGGAAGGCAACCTACGAGGATGGCAGCATAGGGCTCACCGAGGCGACGATCGGACCATTTGACCAACAGTTACAAGCAGCACTCGGCGAAGTGAGTCTCGCGTTACGCCAGCCGCTCACGGTTCAAGAGTTCATCGCGGGCGACGAGATCGAGGTACCCGTGTTCGAGCTCGACGGCTACCACGCTCCTGGTCCGGTCGTCCTGACAAATCAGGGTAAGCGATTCGGCGAGACGATTATTTCTTACGACGCTTCGTGGAACGATACGACGGAGTACGCTTCGGCCTCCGCGCTCGCCTCGCACACGGCCGACGCGGCGATTCGCGCTGCGGTGGACGTCGCGACGGCACTCGGACATCATGGGTTTGCACGCGTCGATTTTCGCGTCGGTGAAGATGGCCGTCCGCTCGTCATCGATACGGCTGCCCATCCGCATCTAACCAAAAACAGCTCATACACGTTCCTGTTTGCCGAGCTGGGGTTCTCATTTCAGGAGATGATGCTCACGCTGGCCGCATGCGGCGCAAAGCGAGCCGGAATAATTTAGCCGTCGGACCAGATCTGCAGCTCTGAAAGGAGGACAACGTGTGAATAATGGTCCCAGCTAGGACCGACTGCGTCTGCAACATCCGCGCGAATCGCCGCTTCACATTGTTCCAGCGTGCAATCCGCTATCCGTAAAGCACCGTCGAGCCGTAGCTGCCGCCAGGTCATGTACTCGCGAACGCGCTCGTCGAGCTGGCCGACCAGCGGGGCTATCTGACTCCATACACGGCGCGCAGCGACGACGTCGCTGCTCATCAAATAGGCGGCGGCAAGATTGTTTCCGGTGAAGAACGTGTAGTAGGCCTCGAAATCACCGTTGATTAGGTGTCCGAACTCCGCCTCAAGTGCGGACACATCCACCGCGACCCCGGAAAGGACATCGAAGCCGACGCGGTTGCTCACGAGAAGCGGAAGGTCGTTCGAGCGGGGAGCCGCCTGAATCACGGTCCGCAACGAATCCGCTGCCGTCGCAGCCGACATGTGGACCGAGCGGTACGCGCTCAAAACACTGTTGTTTGCGAGCACGTCCAGACGGGGAAATTGAATCGCATCGATCGTGCCCTCGACGCTTTGTACGTACGCTTCACAGCGTTCAGCTGAGTCGCGTGCGCTTTCATACTTTGACAGCGCGATCTGGTTACCGGTGAAGTTCGTGAGCGCCAAGTAGTAGCCAAGCGGGTCGCGCGCCATGATACCGGATGCCGACGGCCCAAAATACCGTACCACCTCGGCGAGACGACGCTCCGCTACATCCGGGCGGTATAGCAAATCCGCACGAAGGGCTAGGCGTGCGTAGATCCGCTGGGCGCCGAAATCATAGTCGACGTGCTGTTCGAGTTGTTCGATGAGCTCGCGGGCGACGGCATCCATTCCGTCGCGTTCGCCCATTTGCCCAAGTGTGATGATTCGCGCGAGCGCGAGTCTGGCCCACAGCTCGGGCTCGACGTCAAGCATGTGCCACCACTGCTCAAGTAGGCTTGCTGCTCGCTTGCGCTCTGCGTGAGAAAGCGATTTCGTTCTGCACAACGCTACGAGGTAATCCGTCTCAGCACGCAGTGAAGCAGGCAGCGTGGGGTCGATGAATTCAGCCATCCGGATCACATCAGAGTAACGGGCTTCATGATATGCGCGATACATCGCGCTGATCTCCGCATGAAACCGATTCAAGCTCTCATGGCGTGATTCGTCGGGATATTCGTGTGTCAGGCGCCCCAGCCGCCCGTCCCGAACGTCGGCAAGAACGCCATGGATCTCCGTGACATGTGCTGCGATAAAGTCTCCCGCGTCATGAAGGTGCCGTGCGCGTGCCGCGTAATCGCCCGGCCGAATACGCAACAGGCATTGGGTGAAACGGCGGTTCAGCTCCCGAGACTCGTCCGGGTCGCGGAGCTTCAGCACACGAGGGTACAGTTCGTGCACGAACGTCAGCATCGGCCCGCGCTCCACGAACAGCCGCAGCTCCTTCGCAGCCCTGACACACTTTAGGAATTGTCGGGCGAACTCGTGCGCGAGGCACTCTAGCTCTTTTTGGGAAAACGAACGCCCGATGATCGCCGCGTACGAGAGAACCTCGCGTAGCGCTGGAGCGTCGCCCGCCGCACTGCGAAGCCTCCCTACGATGACACGCTCGGTGAAGCGCTCAAAGTCCCGCTCGGCGAGGAGCTCCTCGATGTCGACCGAATGGTTCAGGTCTTCGACAAGAAGACGCGCGACGGCGAGGTGGCCGCGGCTAATCTCGTAGAGATCTCGTGCTACGTTCGGCGGTAGCGCCTTTCGGAGTCCGAGGCCGATTAAGATCGCGTTGAAGTCGTTTCTTTCGCAGTACGTGAGCGTCGTCTCGAAACTCGTGAAACGTTCTAGAAGGCCCTCGTACGCAGCAGAGGCGGACTCTTGCCCAGGCGTCGTCAGCGCGAGATATACGGTGTCGGCGAGGAATGGAAACGCTTCATTCCATTGAGGCGATAGCATGAGCTTCACGAGGCCGATCGACTTGTCATCCCACCACTGGAGGTCGTCGAGGACCAGCAGCAGCCGGTTACCTCCGGCCAGCCGCTCGAGCCGGAGTAATATCTCGCGCTCCGTATCGTCCAGCAAGAACGAGCGACGTACCTTTTCCGACTCCGTGCGCGTCAGCATGTATTTCAGCAAGAACTGCGTCAGGCTACCGAACCGCGGGTCGGCGGCGCGGGCGATTTCGGGGATCGCGTCCGCCGCAAATGAAGCACGGCGTACGGACATCGTAGCCGCGCTGAACGGCGTATATGGCCGTGCCGTATTGCTTTTGTCCCCGCTCGTGAAGACGCACGCCACTGTATCCGGCGCAAGGTCTGCCAGCTGCTCCGCCACCCATGTCTTGCCGCTGCCGCTCGGACCGCTCAACAGCGCGGTCGGCTGGACGAATGTACGAGACGACGTGACCCATCCGAGCAATTCGCGAACCGCGCGAGCTTGACCCGTCAGGGCAGCGATATTGCTCATAATTCTTAGTTATCATCGCGAGCTAGGCCTCGATCGCCGGAAGATTCCCGAGGACGTTTGCGCGTGCCAGTGCTGTCCGGAGAGCTCGGTCGCTCACGTGCGTGTAGATTTGCGTTGTCAAGATACTCCGGTGGCCGAGAAGGCGCTGCACGAAGCGGATGTCCGTACCGGACTCGAGGAGCATCGTTGCTGCTGTGTGGCGCAGCATATGCGGCGTGACTCGGCGGGTCAGCCCGGCGTTTCGCGCAGCAGCCACAATTGCGGCCCGCACGCGAGCCGCGCTCAGCGGCCGCCCACGCTCATCGATCAAAAGTCGTCGTGTCCGATCGTTCACGGTGCCATGCCGCCGGATAACGTACTGTTGGAGTTCTCGGCGGAGATCCGAGTTCGTCACGAAAACCGTTCGCTCTCGGCTTCCTTTTCCGAATATCCGTAAACGACCGCCAGGTGTATCCACGTCGTCCAGCCGGAGGGCGGCCAACTCTCCGATCCGCATCCCGGTCGCGAGCAACAGAGCGATCGCGAGAGCAGTATCGAGACCGTTCGAAGCACGCGTCCTCACTAGACGGGTCAGTTCGGCCCGTTCTAGGCAACGCGGGAGCCGAGCCGGCAGCCGAATCCGCAACTCGGTCTTCGCGAACGGCGAGACCGGCAAACGGTCGCGCCGGACAAGCCAGGCGAACAACGACCGCAGACATGCGAGCCGACGCTTCACGGTCGCAGCGGCGAGGTGTCGTCGCTCGGAGAGCGTATTCCGATAGTCCAGAACATCCGTTGGCCTTACGGAACGAACGTATCGTGCAGCGCCGATGAAGGTTTGGAACTCAGCTAAATCTTGTCGATACGCGCTCAGTGTGTTTTCCGAAAGGTGCTTTTCTTCGGCGCAATAGCGGAGAAACGCGTCGGCTGCTGCGGAAACGCGCACGGGTCGAACCTCCTGGGAGTACGGGTACGATGGACCGGCGTACACCCAACCGGCTTCGGTCGGTCTGACCGCGTGCACCTGACGATCCCTGCGACTAGTTCTCGCCCGGCAAACGGACGCAAACGCGCAATGCGCGGATGCTGCGTTTGTGCTAGGTGCTTCGGCACCCCACGTCGACAGGGACGCGGTATGCAGATTTCCGGTGCCGCCCGTATCGCGACGGCGATCTTCTCCTGTTCGCTGCTCGCCGCGTGCGGGGGCGGGGGCGGTGGCGGTTCGTCGCCGGCGCCGGTTCAGACGCCCGTCGGGCCGAACGGCGGGGCGGCTTCGCGAGCCGTCGTCATCTCCGATGCCGACGCGATCCTCACGGCCGGTAAGCTGCTCGGCGGCGACGGGTACGCCGGGGGCGGGCCGCCGCTGGGCGCGATGGCGGTCGCGCGCCGGGTGCGATCCGGCCGGCAGACGCAAGCCGCATGCCAGTCCGGAGGCTCGAGCGGCGTGGGGAGCCGTATGGTGACGTCCTCGACCGACTCGCAGAATCGTCTGACGCAGACGTACAGCGACTATTACGACGCGAACTGCGCGCAGGTCGAGCGTGTCGCCACGCTCACGTACCCGCCCGGACAGCAACTCTCGTCTTCCGGATCCATTACCGGAACGACGACCGAGTACGACCGTAGCGGCGCCGTGATCGGCTTCGCAAACGTGCAGTCGTCGTGGGACCAGAACTCGGTCACCGCAACGACCGCCGATTCTCTGACCGTGAACGGTCCGGTCGTCGGCCGCTCCGGAGCGACGTGCGTGCTGACGTCCGCATCGACGCAGAGCTGCGGCACAGCGTTATTCTCTACGGTTGCCGGAATCACCACCGGCCTCACCGCGTCGCTCACCGAGACCTTCACGTCGACCGGGCAGTTCACGGGAAATGTCAGCGCGCAGTTCACCGGAACGACGTACAGCGGGGCCGGAAGCTCGTTCACGCTCGTACCACCGGCGTCCGGAACCGCGTGGGGTCTGAGCGGCGGCGCCGTCATGGATTCGCTGAGCGGAACGGCAAACGCAACGCTGAACGGCTCGCTCGTGACGGCCGGAACGTATTCGGTGACGGATTCGAGCACGAACGTCTCGGCATCCGGGTCGTACTCCGGGTCCGGACCGCTCACGATCACGCTGAGGCAAAGCGGCACTGCGCTCGCCACGATCACCATCGACGTCGACGGCAACGGAACGATTACCTATGCCGACACGACGAAGCAGAACGTCGCGGGATTCGTGATCTTCGGATAGTCCGCCCGTTCTCCGCACCTTTACCGAATCGAATGCGTGCACGGTGATCCGGTCTGGGCCGGAGGCGCCGCTTCGAGGCGACGAGGTAACCGGAGCCGGACGCCTGGAGCAAGCTTGAGCCGCGCGGTCGCTGCCGGAGCGAGCTCGATCAGGTACCGAGCCCAGATGCCCTCGCTACGAAGGCGCGCGGCTCCCCCGACGGTGACGTTCGGCGGAGCGTCCGGCAGTACAGCGACGACCGTCCCGCCGTCGCCGACATACACCAAGTCGCGCCGTGCGGACGACGCGCGCCCGCTCAGCGGCAGGAGGACATTGGCCGGAAACAGCGTGATGCGGCCGTTGAACCCGCTCAGCACGTCGTCCGAGCAGAGGATTGCGTTCGAGCGATCGTCATTCGCGACGACGAGCGACATCGTCCCGAGCGGCGCATCGACAGCGATTCGCCGTGGTGCCGAGCTCGCCGTCGGGTAGGGACTCGGCGTCATAGCGGACAGAAAGGCGCCGAAGACGAATGCGACGATCACCATACCCTTAGTCTTCGAGCGTCGTGACGTCGCCTAGCTCTTGGCCCGTCTCCTGGGCCTTGAGCAGGCGGCGCATGATCTTCCCGCTGCGCGTCTTCGGCGGCTTCACAATGAAGCGACTCACCGACAGCGTCGCGATCCGACCGAGCTCGTGGCGGACGTGGTCGACGAGCCTCTTTCGCGAGCTGGTCAGACTGCACATAACCCGGACGCGCAGAACGGTATGCCACCGTCGCTCAAATTCGTCGGCAACACGGCATCCACCGCCTCGCGGCACGCTGGATGGAGAGCGCCGCGCTGTCACCACGAATCGAGCAAGGAAAGCGAGCAATTCTACCTAATCCTTACGTGCAGATGCGGCCGTGGTCGCGACGGCTTGCGAGGGAGTGGCATGGCTGATTCCAGCGGATCACTGAATTTAAGGCAGACACTTCGCTGGGTGCTCGATTGGATCGAATCGAATGGGAGTGAAGCCCTCATCGAAGGATCAACTGGCATCGGTGCTTGGCTCGAAAATCACCTACCATCGACGCCAACCGTCGGAATCGTCGTTGCGCGCGGGAACAGGCTGCGCGGGGATTTGTTCCCTTTCAACGCAGGGCTGGACAAAGCAGTAAACGCGTCAGGTGTCTCTTCTGTCCGCGAGATTGCGCAGAGTACTCTGCCACATATCGCTAAAGCGATTCCCACGGCAGGATTAGCTGCGAGTTCTGTTATTGAAACCTTTTTTGGGCGGCGTGCTGCCGAAGTCACGAAGAGCAGCCGCGCGCTCGACCAAAATCAGCGCGACGTCATGCTGGCGCTGGAATCGTTCGCGAAAGCGCGGCGCTTGGTGTTGGTCCTTGACGATCTACAGTCATGGGACGGGAAATCGCTCGACCTTTTGTCCGAGATGCTCCAGCAGCCTAAGATCAATCTTTCCCTTCCTCGATAGAACGTCGTTTATAGGACTCGTAGATCTTTTCGCAACGGCCCGTATCGTCCATCAGACTCGATCCTATCAAGAACAGGCTAAAAAGAAGCGGTTATAGTATCCGCGTTACACAAATCGAGAAGCAGTGGAATGTATCATCTCGTGAAGAGGTAGACGCTAAGCTAATGTTATTGGGCGAACGCGCAGAGCCGGTGCGCCGGGCACTCGCAATCGCTTCAATAATTGGCCCTTCTTTCACCTTGTCTGAGCTTCGATGCCTTTCCGGGGGCGAAAGTCCATCGATCATGCAACTGTTGTCAGCCGCCGAGACCGGCTCGTTGATTACGAGCGGAGGACCGATATACCAGTTCTTAAACGATTCCGAAAGAGAACTGCTTCAGTTTACAGATCCTCGAGTGCGTCGCGAGATGCACGAGCAATTCGCAGATTGCCTACGCCGATTGCGCCCCGGGGACTATGTCTTTCGCGCGAATCAGTTTGCACTAGCGGAGCGGCAATTTGAATCAGCGGTCATGCGCGTACACGCATACGTGGCGGAGCTGCGCCAAGGGCTTCGCCCTGATCCCACAACATTAGATCTTGACGCCAGCAATGGAATCGTTTCACTTCGCGATTTCGCAAAGACCATTAGCGACATGCAGCGATTGTTTGATTCGGGGCAATATGATGACGTTGTGATGCGCCGAAGCGACTGTGACGCACTTCTACCCCGCTCCTTGCTTGCCGAGAGCGATATCTTATCAGCCCGGGGCTCGGATCAAACGGCTGTCTCGTCACGAACGCGAAGAGGCTGCGGAGTTACTCGCTCAACTCGACGATCTAGAACTCACTGAACTGGAAATTTGGGCCCGCGTTTCGTCGACGCGGATCATTGCGCTCGCTCACCTCGATAGAATCGATGAAACGAAGGTTCTCGCAAATCGGATATCTGAGCGCCTGCGTCCTATTGCGAATGAGGATCTCAGTTGCAAACGAGTCCTCTATCGGTTAATGCTGAAAGCTGACATGATGTACTCGCCGGCTGTAGCGAATGACCATTTACTACGCGCCGCGCACTATTTTGGGCCACGTATAGGGACGTCACATGCAAGCGACCCTGTCAACTACTATGTCGCCCTCTGCAATCTTGTCGCAAACTACCTTTTTTGTGGGAACTTCAAAGAGGCCTACGAGACCGCGACGAATTGCGAACGATTCGCCAATGATGCGCGGGAGAAGGAGGGCATACAGTTTCCGAGACGCGATATTCTCGCGAACAACCTTACGCTTAGCCGCTACCGGTTCGGCCGTTCGTCTGCAGAACAGTGCGCCTCTGCCATGCATTCCATTGAGCGTAACGATGCTTTCGCCGACGCGTCGCTGCTCGATAGCAACTGGGCGGGGTTCTCGGTGCTTTCGGGCAAAGCCGAGGAATGCTTGGATACGTTGTGGTACTGGAACGACCGCCTCTTAGATGAATCGGATTTCGATCCTTACTACACTTACTTCATCGGCAACAATTTGACGTCGGCGTTGATCGCTATCGGCGAAATTTCTAAGGCGCGCGATATATTCAACTCGCTGGAACCACTGCTGGAATCGATTCGTATTCCACTGAAAGCAATCCTCATACCACGACACCGCGCGCTCAGTCGTCGCCTGCAATCACAAATCATCTCAATCGACGCCTGGGATAGGCCGGTTAGTTCTTCGGAGGACGCCTCAATCACACCTCACTGGCAGCACTATGCGCACGGGATACTACTCTCCGATCTTCAACTCTGGTCCGAGGACTAGTCGACATTAGATCATATCGTTTTGCTTTGCCCCCACTGCAATCATGGCTTCGAGCATATCTGAATATGTAAAACCCATTTGGTCAAAAATGAAATTGAACGAGCTGGTCCTCGTGAGATGAGGTGTTGTAGACACGTCAATGACGAACGGATTCCCGAATTCGTCTATTCGGAAGTCTACTCGGCTAAAGCCTCGAAATCCAAGAGCGGCAGCAACACGCTCCGCGATTTCGCTGATACGCCGCGACTCTTCATTAGAGTAGCCCGGTGAAGAAAATTCATAATAATCATCGTAGACGTCTTCGTACAAGAGCACATCATCAGGAGAACGCCCGCCGCCTCTTCGGGCGATGGCAACGGGCGATGGCGCGATATAGCGGTCGGGCAGGCGAAGAACGGGAACTTCCAGCTCGTTGCCTCTGATAAATTCTTGCACCGTCATAGGCTGTCGAAGGTCGCGACTCGCGTTCGCGATTTCGCGCTCCATATGAGCGCCAAATTCGCCGACAGTTGCAGCCGAAACCCCAAGACTCGCGCCCTCGAAAGTTGACTTCGCGATGACTCGGTCGCCGATCGTCGGTCGATCGTCTTGGAACCACCCTTCTTCGGCATCGTACCACCATGTCCGAGGAACCCGAAAGCCGAGTTCCTTTAGCAGCATTGCACAGTGGAATTTGTGGCGATTAATCGCGCAGCTATATGCATCGGAATTGGCCGTCGGCAAGCCCTCAAGCGAGCAAAACGCCGGAATGAGAGTCCGCCGGCCCGGCCCTATACCATTTGCCGCGGACGTGTATACGATTTTATGCCTGTACGGGAGAAAATTCTGTTCGCCGCCTAGGATCCAGGACATGAACGTCGATTCGTCCGCGAAGTGCTGGACGTAGAAGTTTCGACTGGCGAGACTAGAGACAAATTCTCGAATTTCCGGGCCGTGCAAGAACCCCGCCGACATTGAATACCTGCTATAGTCTCGCTTGATTACAGTAACGTCTCGTACGCAAATGACGAGTAGCACTGCAAGGTCTTGGGATATCTGCTGAATCTGTGTGAGCAGTGCCTGGATTTCGGCCTCAACGTGGGCTAGTGTGCGATGCTCGGCAATCATACCCAACCGCCTTTAGTCTTCGAGCGTCGTGACGTCGCCTAGCTCTTGGCCCGTCTCCTGGGCCTTGAGCAGGCGGCGCATGATCTTTCCGCTTCGCGTCTTCGGCAGCTTCGCGGTGAAGCGGATCGCCGAAGGCGTCGCAATGGGGCCGAGTTCGTGGCGCACGTGGTCCACCAGCTCCTTCGCGAGCTGGTCCGATTGCGCGAACCCCGCCCGCAGGACGACGTACGCGACGATCGCTTCGCCCTTCACCTCGTCGGGGACGCCGCAGACGCCCGCTTCGCCGCAGGCCGGGTGCGACACCAGCGCGCTTTCCACGTCGGCCGTCGCGATGCGATGGCCGGCGATGCTGAGCACGTCGTCGGCACGACCGCGGACCGTGATGTAACCGCGCTCGTCGATCGTCGCGACGTCGCCCGCGACGTAGACTCCCCAGCGGAAATACTGCGCGTAGCGCTGCGCGTCGTTCCAAACCGTGGAGAACATGTACGGCAGCGGCTTCTCGACCACCAGCAGACCCCCGGCGTTCGGCGGGACACGGTCGCCGTTCGCGTCGCGCACGGAGAACTCGATCGGCCCGAGCGCCTTCCCGCTTCGATCCGGAAGCACCGGCGCCGTCGGGAAGAACCCCAGCGTCGGCGCGGCGAGCTCGGTCTGCCACCACTGGTTGCACACCGCCGCGCGGCCGCCGCCCATCACGTCGTACAAGAACCGCCACGCCTCAGGATTCAGCGGCTCACCGGCGCAGAAGATCCCTTGTAGCGACGAAAGATCGTGCTTCGCGGCGAGATCCGGCCCGAGCCGGAGCAGCATCCGCGCGAGCGTCGGCGCCGTGTAGAACTTCGTCACCTTGAAGCGCGCGATCGTCGCGTACACCGCATCGGTCGACGGATAGTCCGGCGAACCTTCGCGCAGGATGCAGCGGTAGCGGTTCGCAAGCGCACCGTACACCATCATCGTGTGGCCGACGATCCAGCCGATGTCGCTCGTGCACCAGTAGGGATCGTGCGGCGTCACGCCGGTCGTCAGCGAAAGCATCGCCGCGGCGCCGACGAGGTAGCCGCCGTGCGTCATCACGACGCCCTTCGGCTTCCCGGTCGTCCCACTCGTGTACAGGATGAACAGCGGGTGCTCCGCGCCGACGATCTCCGGCTCGCAGACCGTGCTCTGCTGGTCGCAGTACGCCTCGAAGTTCACCTCGCGCGGATCGGTCCCCGCTTCAGTCGCCTCACGCCGCCGCACCACGATCCGCCGCACCAGCGGGAGGTCGCGCACCGCGTCGTCGACGATCGACTTCAGATCGACCGCCTTGCCGCGGCGGTACGTCACGTCGCTGACGATCAGCACCTGCGCGCCGGCGTCGACGATGCGGTCGCGCAGCGCCGTCGCGCCCAGTCCCGCATAGACGACGGAATGGATCGCGCCGATCCGCGCGCAGGCCAGCATCGCGACGATCCCTTCGATCGTCAGCGGCATGTAGATGCAGACGCGGTCGCCGGCGTTCACGCCGTCGAGCCGCAGCGCGTTCGCGAGCTGGCTCACGCGGGCGAGCAGCTCCGCGTACGTGACCGTGCGCTCCTCGCCGTTCTCGCAGACG
>DATHLN010000021.1:0-2159 GCA_035488115.1 Candidatus Limnocylindrales bacterium
GAGCGGTTCGCATTCCGCGTACAGGCGCTTTTTAGCGTCATAGCGATACGAGAGCTTCGCGTTTCGATCCGACATCTTCTCCGCGAAGCGCTCGCCGCCGATGCGGTTTTGCCAGGCCACATACGCGGCCAGCGAGGCGGCGGTGATCGACGCAAATGCGCCGAGCATTGGGCCCCATGCCGAAGCGAAGGCCTTGATTTCATCGGGACTCATGGGTCGTCACGCGGGCGTGC
This sequence comes from Candidatus Limnocylindrales bacterium, assembly GCA_035488115.1. GTDB lineage: Bacteria > Vulcanimicrobiota > Vulcanimicrobiia > Vulcanimicrobiales > Vulcanimicrobiaceae > Vulcanimicrobium. The sequence goes on from DATHLN010000021.1 coordinate 234, forward strand.
TCGCGCCTCGGTGGAATGCAATCGTCTTTCGTGTTCCCTCCGGCAGCGCCGTGCGCCGGATCCCGGGAAAGGCAGCGTGCAGCGGCGCTTCGTCCAGCTCGGCGGCGAACATCAGCTCCGGGCCTTCGGCGCGGACGTCCGCATCGGGAACGACCTCGCGAATCGCGGTGAGGACCTCGTCGATCCGTGCCAGCTGACCTTGCAGGCTGAAGGCGTGCGCGCCGTCGGGCGTCTCGGTCGCGGCGCGGGCGAAGATCGTCGCGACGTCCTCGACGTAGTCCATCCCGGTCGCGCCGGTGAACCGGATCGTGTACGGACGGCCCTCCGCGGCTGCGCGCATCGCGAGCGTCGGATCGGCGGTGACGCCGATCTCGCGGCCGGGACCGTACGCCGTGGACGGCCGCAACCCGACGCTGCGAATCCCCGCGTCGTCCCAGTACGCGCGCGCGTTCCCCTCGTTGCAGAGCTTGTAGGCGCCGTAGTGCGTGCGCGGCTCGGGATGGATACCGTCGGCCGGTCCGAACACCGCGGCGCTCGACGCGTACGCGACGCCGCGAACGCCGTGCTTCTTCGCCGCCTCGAAGACATGCAGCGTGCCCAGCACGTTGATGCGGGCACCGAGCAGCGGGTCCTTGCGCGCGGTCGGAATCAGCACCGCCGCGAGGTGCACGACCGCTTCGCAACCCTCGACCGCGTCGTCGACCGCGCTCGGGTCGGTGATGTCGCCGGTCCGGTGCTCCACCGCGGCACCGCGCTCGCCGGTGATCGCGTCGAACAGCGCCCGCTCGGCGTGCACGTCGAACGTGCGCACGCCGTGGCCTTGTTCGAGCAGCACGCGCGCGGTCCACGCGCCGATGAAGCCGAGCCCGCCGGTGATGAGCACGCGCATCAGGCGAGGACCCCGCCGGGATACGGCGCGAGCTCGTCGCCGGCGACGCTGAGCGCGTCGGTCGGCTCGCCGATCTCGTAACGCTCGCCGCCGCGCATCTCCGCGAGCGCGGCCTCGGAGGCCGCGAACGTCTCGACGTGCAGCGTGTCGCGAATCCGCGCGACGCGCGCGTGCGCGGCATCCTGGACGCCGGCGGCGTTCAGCGCGTGCCGTATGGCGTCACGGTCGTTCTCGCAGACGATCGGCAAGCGCGCCGCGGCGGGATGCGCCGCGGTCAGCGCGTTGAGATACGTTGCGCCCCAGTCGATCGCGTCGGCGAGCCGCCGCGTGCAGAAGTCCGCGAGTCCGATCCCCGTCGCGTTGCCCTCGGACTCCGGCGAGAGCTCGCGCACGTAGAGCTGATCGACGACCGGCTCGGGGACTTTCTGCGAGCGCCCGTCCACCGCGCGGCCGGTGACGTTCGTGTCCATCCCGCTGCCCGAGTAGTTCTTGCCCATGCGGTCGACGATGAGCAGATCGAGCTCGCCGAACGGCAGCTTCGGCATGAGCTCGCGCGCGCGCCGCAGCAGCCGCTCTTCCCCGGCGACGAGCGTGTCCGGTGCGAACGCTTCGAGCGCCTGCGTTCCGCCGCGGTTGTCCTCGACGATCGCCAATCCGGCGACGATCGGCAGCCGCTCCATCATGAAGCTCGCGACCTCGCGGATGATCGGCTCGTAGCCGAACCGCGCGAACGCGGCGTGATAGCGCGCCGCGCCGATCGCCTTCCCGAGCCCGATCGCCGTCATCTTGAGCAGCCCGCTCTCGATCTCGCCGGTGAAGTCGGTGTGTGGCTTCACGCGCCCGACCACTACGATCGCATCGGCCTTCACCGCGCGTGCGTCGCACGCGACCGCGATCCCGTGCGCCGCCGTCGTGCCGACCTCGACGACGTCCATGGCGCTCTCGATGGGCGCCCCGATGGTCCGCTCGTTCACGCCGAGATGCGCGAGCATCGCGGTTTGCCCGTCGGCGGTCCCGCCGCCGTGCGAGCCCATCGA
>DATHLN010000022.1:0-3877 GCA_035488115.1 Candidatus Limnocylindrales bacterium
CCGGCGACGATCAGCGCGTTGAACTTTCCGACCACGTACGCGACGACCGGCGCCGCGACGAAGAGCACGACGGCGAGGAACCAGTCGAGGTGGATCATGTAGACCAGCGCCGCGACGAAGGTGACCGTCACCTGCACGAACTGCGGGAGCGAGATCGAGATCGCGTCGGTCATCAAGCCGAGATCCGACGACATGCGCGCCTGCATCTCACCGGGGCGCCAGCGGTCGAACTCGCTCAGCGGCATCCGCGCGATCCGGTCGAACATCCGCGCGCGGAACGTCGCCACCATCTTCTGCCCGCTGAACGCCGTCAGGTAAGCTTGACCGTACGCGGCGGCGTTCCCGACGATCTGCGAGACCAGGATCAGCAGGATCACCAGCAGCAGGATGTCCCAGTGCGGCTTCGGCACGAGGACGTCGCTCTGCAGGTAGACCGCGACCTGGGCCAGCGTGAGCGGCGCGACGCCCGCCAGCACGCCGAGCAGCGCCCCCGCGATCAGCCGCGGGTAGTACGGGCGCGCCTCGCGCAGGAGCCGCCGGAAGGTCGGGTTCACCGCGAAACCTTCGCCGCGGCCCCGCAGTACCTTGGGTGCGAGCTCACCGACCACGAGGTGCTCATCCGAATCAATGGACTGTTTCTTTCACAACGCCGTCCCGTCGATCGCCCAGTGCCGCGGCTGCCGCAAGCCCGTCTGCGCGACGTGCCGTAACGAGAACGGCGAGTGCCCGAGCTGCGTTCTGGCCGCGCGCGTTGAGGCGGCGCGCCGCAGCAACATGATCAACGGCGGCGTCGGCCCGTCGTACGGCTCCTACCGCGAGCCGCAGCAGCAGGCGTCGTACTCGGCGCCGCCTCCGCCCGAGCCGCCTCCGCCGGGTCCGCCGAAGGTGCAGCACACCGCCGCGGTCGCCACCCGCCCGGAGACCCGCGCGGTCGTCGCGCTCAGCTATCCGTTCTGGCCACTCGCGATCGTCGCGCTGATCGATCCGAAGGCGACGCTCTTCGTGAAGCGCCAAGCATGGCAGGCCCTCGGCTTCAACCTCGCGATGTGGGGGATCGCCCCGGCGCTGCTCACCGCCGCGGCGGCGATCCCGGTCCTCGGGTTCGGTGCCTGGTCGGCGCTGCCGTTCCTCGTCCCGTTCACGGTCGTCGCGAGCGTGATCTACGCGTTCAAGGTCTGGCAGGGCGACGACGTCGACGTCCCGCTGATCAGCGACTGGGTGGACGCACGGCTTCCCGCGGGCTCCCCGCAGTCGCAGAGCTAACGACCCATTCCTCGACGTCCTCCGCCGCGCGCGGGATCGCGGCGGAGAGCACGTCCACGCCGGTGTTCGTGATCAGCACGTCGTCCTCGATGCGCACGCCGATCCCGCGGTAACGCGCCGGGACCGTGAGATCGTCGAGCTGGAAGTACAGCCCCGGCTCGACGGTCAGCACCATCCCCGCTTCGAGCTTGCCGAGCTTGTAGTTTTCGGCGCGCGCGGCGGCGCAGTCGTGCACGTCGAGCCCGAGCATGTGGCTCACGTTGTGCAGCGAGTAGCGCTTGTAGAACATGTTCTCCTCGCGCAGCGCCTCGTCGGCCGAGCTCAGGATCCCGAGCCGCTCCAGACCACGTGCGAGCACCTCCATCGCCGCGCGGTGCGGCGCGAGGAAATCGTTGCCGGGCGCGCATTTCGCGAGCGCCGCCTCCTGCGCGTCGAAGACCAGATCGTAGATCTCGCGCTGCTCGCGCGTGAAGCGCCCCGAGATCGGCAGAGTGCGCGTGATGTCGGCGGTGTAGAGCGTCTCCGCCTCGACGCCCGCGTCGATCAGCAGCAGCTCGTTCTCGCCGATCCGGCGGTCGTTGCGCGTCCAATGCAGCGTGCACGCGTTCGGCCCGCTCGCCGCGATCGTGTTGTAGCCGACGTCGTTACCTTCGACGCGCGCGCGCAGGTTGAAGACGCCCTCGACGTAGCGCTCGGTCTCCGCGGCCGGCAGCGCGCGCACGACGTCGTCGAGCGCATGATGCGTCGCCTCGACCGCGCGCCTGAGCTGGAGGACCTCGTGCTCGTCCTTGATCAGGCGCATCTCGGAGAGCTTCGTCGCGAGCTCGGCATCGCGCTCCGCCTGCGCGGGGAGCACCGCGTCGAGCTGCGGGTCGATCCCGCGCAGCGCGCGGTACGGCGCGCGGCCGAGCGCCGCGGTGAGGTCGTTCGCGAGGTCGGCGAGCGCTTTGGCCGGGATCCCGTAGCGCTGCTGCGTCTGCGGCAGCCCGAGCCGCGGGCCGACCCACAGCTCGCCCTTCACCCGGTCGGTGAAGAAGATCTTGTCGCTCTTGCCGGGGTTCGGCTCGCAGTACAGCGTCGCGTCGTGGCCGCCGCCGTTCGGGACGAGCAGCAGCACGTTGTCCGGCTCGACGTTCCCGGTCAGGTAATAGAACTCGGTTCCCGGGCGGAAGCGGTACGCCGTGTCGTTCGCCCGCGTCTTCTCGTGGCCGGTCGGGACGATGAGCGTCTCGCCGGGGAACGCGCGCGAGAGCGCGTCGCGGCGCGCCGCGAACCGCTCGATCGCCTCGACCGGGCTCGCCGGCGTGCCGGGCGGCGTCGCCCAACCGGTCATCATGAAGCGCAGGAGGTTCTCGGGATTTCCGCTGTCGTGCGACGCGGCGGGCTGCTCGCTCATGGCCGAAAGGTTCGCCTCATCGTTCCGGCGCGCCTCGCCGGTCTCCGCAATCCTTAGGAGTCGGTCTCGCTACGCCGGGGCGCGCACCTCGCGGGCGTAGCGCTCGAGGAATGCGCGGGCGGCGGCCTCGTGGTCGAGCACGGGCGCCGGATACGACTGCTGCCCGAAGAGCGGAAGCTCGAGCTGCGGCGCGCGGCGGCCGGCCTCGGGATCGAGGATCGCGGCGTCCGAGATGTTCGCCAGCTCGGGGATCCAGCGGCGGACGTACGCGGCGGCGGGGTCGAACCGGCGCGCCTGCTTGAGCGGGTTGTAGATGCGCGGGTAGGCGGCGAGGTCGGCACCGACACCGGCGATCCACTGCCAGTTGCCGGCCGCGAGCGCGGGATCGTCCTCGGTCAGGTAGTGATCCCACTCGTCGCGCCCGACCCGCCAGTCGACGCCGAGATCGAAGCACAGGAACGACGCCGCGATCGCGCGGACACGCGGGTGCATCCAGCCGGTCGCGCGCAGCTCGCGGATCCCCGCGTCGATCAGCGGGTAGCCAGTGCGGCCGCTGCGCCACGCGTCGAGGTGCCGGTGCGTTTTCGCGAACGCGAAGCCGCGCATCTTCGCTTGCAGCGGCTCCTCGGCGAGCGACTCGGTGTACCACCCGAGCTGCAGGAAGAAATCGCGCTGCGCGAGCGAGCGCAGGAAGAGCTTGAGCGACGTGCGCTCCTCGACGAGCAGGAACGGGTCGGCGCTGCGCTCGCACGCCGCGCGCACGACCTCCCGCGCGGCGATCGTCCCGAACGTCAGCGCCGCGGAGAGCCGCGAGGTGTCGCCCGCGGCGGGAACGTTCCGCGCGACGCCGTACTGCAGCGCCGGCCCGGCGAGGAATGCGCGCAGCTTCGCGCGCGCGGCCTCTTCCCCGACGTTTTCGCCGGGTTCGGAGTGCGAGCCGAATTCCTCCGGGAACGGGAGCGGCTCGCTGGCGATCTCGATCTGCGCGAAGTCTGCAGTCCCGGCGTCGTCGACCGGGATCAGCGTTCGCCAGCGCGCGTGGTAGGGGACGAACGCGCGGTAGCCGTCGCCCCGGCTGTGGCTCGCGGCCGAGTCCTCCGGCGGGACGGCGAGCGCATCGTGGACCGGCAGCGCCCGCAGCCCCGCCTCCTCGAGCGTCGACTGGAGATCGCGGTCGCGGCGGATCGTCTTCGCGTCGTAGCCGCAGCTCCAGGCGAC
>DATHLN010000023.1:0-12147 GCA_035488115.1 Candidatus Limnocylindrales bacterium
GTGTTTGGATCATGATCGGAGGCACCCGTAACGTAGGCGACCATTTGCGACGACTGGGATACGCATGGCGTCGGGGCTGCTGATGGAGTTTGGCGCGGCGTAGAATGTGGCGAAGGCCCGGGGGGCATAGTGCCCTTCGGACGTTTGATTGGCGCGACAATCGGCAGGGACGGCGGCGATATCGTGCCCGGTGTCCGCTCTGGTACAATCTTCTGGATCCGGACCGTTGCGGGCGAGCGTGGCGCGCTGGATCTATGGGGCCGCACTTTCGGCTGCTTCTGTGTAGTGGGGTGCGGTGTCACGTGCGAAAGTACTGCGGGGGTTTTGTGGACCATCGGCCCAGCGCGTCGTGAGAAGACTATCGTTGTCCCAAGCCCAACGAGTAAAGCAATGATTGCGACTACAGTGCCGATTCTCCAACGTCGCCTCGTCAGGGGGTGAGGCTCAGGCATTGGCCAGCCATTGAAGGGGCCGATGGTCGCATATGTCGCCGCTGCTAACAGCATTAGCGCCAATAACCCGGTGAACCAAAGCCAGGGAACAACCCATGTCGCAGGTGCGCCGTTGGACGTAAGCAGCACCGTGCCGACTAACACAAACCCAGCCACTGCGCCAGCGCCAAGAATAGCGCCAATCGCCAGCCAGTTTGTATGATGCGGTTGAAATCCGCCGAGACGCCCAGCGGCGGGGTCCGACATACTAGGCGGCCGTGGATCGCCCGCCGGGTCACCTTCCATGCCGGCTCACTTCGACCCCAGCTCTGCGTCCCGCCCCTGGGGGTTAGGTATGTCATCTTGACAACTGAAAAGCCCGTGGGCCAGTCTTAGCAGATATGGAACGGTTCGCGGACGAGCTTCAGGCGGCGATGAGCGAGGCGGGGGTCAACGCTGCTCAGCTTGCCCAGCAGGCGGGCATGACGGAGGCGGCGATCTCGCTGCTGCGATCCGGGCGGCGGGAGCCGTCGTACGGTAGCGTACGGAAGCTGTCGGCGGTGCTGCCGCGGCTCGGGCGACGGCTGGATCCGGAGCGGACGCGGCTGGATTCGATCGAGTCGGCGATCGCGGACGTGCGGGCCGGCAAGATGGTCATCGTCATGGACGACGAGGACCGCGAGAACGAGGGCGACCTCGTCATGGCCGCGGAGAAGGTCACGCCCGCGGCGATCAACTTCATGCGCAAGGAAGGCGGCGGGCTGATCTGCGTACCGATGCTCCCCGAACGCCTCGACGCGCTGCAGATCCCGAACATGGTCAGCGACAACACCGCGCCGCTCGGGACTGCGTTCTCCGTCTCGGTCGAAGCGCGCGGCCGCGTGACGACCGGGATCTCCGCCTTCGACCGCGCCAACACGATCCTCGCGCTGATCGACCCGAAGGCCGGTCCGTCCGATTTCCTCCGGCCCGGCCACACGTTTCCGCTGCGCGCGCGCGAAGGCGGCGTGCTCGTTCGCGCGGGGCAGACCGAGGCTGCGGTCGATCTCGCAAAGCTCGCCGGACTGTATCCGGCCGGCGTGATCTGCGAGATCATGGACGAGGACGGCTCGATGATGCGCCGCGACAACCTGCGCAAGTTCGCCGAGAAGCACGCGTTGCGGCTGGTCACGGTCAAGGATCTCATCGCGTACCGGATGCGGCACGAGAAGCTGGTGGAGCGGATCGCCGAGTTCGCGCTGCCGACGACCAACGGCGTCTTCCGGGGCATCGCGTACGAGACGAAGACCGACAAGACCGCGCACGTCGCGCTCGTCATGGGCGAGATCGGCGACGGCAAGAACGTCCTCGTCCGCGTGCACAGCGAATGTCTCACCGGCGACGCCCTGCACTCGCTCCGGTGCGACTGCGGCCCGCAGCGCGACGCGGCGCTCGCCGCGATCGCGCGCGAAGGCCGCGGCGTGTTCTTGTACCTGCACCAGGAAGGCCGCGGGATCGGGCTCGCCAACAAGCTGCGCGCGTACGCGCTTCAGGACGCCGGCGCCGACACCGTCGAGGCGAACACGCTGCTCGGGCTTCCCGCCGACAAGCGCGACTACGGGATCGGCTCGCAGATCCTGGTCGACCTCGGCGTACGCGAGATGCGGCTGCTCACCAACAATCCGAAGAAGATCGCCGGACTCGAGGGGTTCGGTCTCGCGATCGTCGAGCGGGTCCCGCTCCAGATCGCGCCGACCGCGCACAACGTCCACTACATCGAGACGAAGCGCGACAAAATGGGCCACATGTTCGGCGCGCCGAACCCGGTCGGCGCGGAATGAAGAAGGAGAAGCAGCAGCCCGACCTCCCCGACGCGAGCGGGAAGAAGTTCGCGATCGTCGTCGCCGATTTCTACGCGGATCTCGCCGCGCAGCTCGAAGACGGCGCGCGCCGCGGTTTGCGTGACTGCGGCGTCAAGGACGACGACGTCGAGGTCGCGCGCGTCCCGGGCTGCTTCGAGCTCCCGATCGCGGCGCGGCGCCTGATCGCCGACGGCGATCTGGACGGCATCGTGGCGCTGGGCGTCGTGATCCGCGGCGAGACGCCCCACTTCGACTACGTCGCCGGCGAGTGCGCGCGCGGCATCATGAGCGTGCAGCTCACCACCGCCGTCCCGATCGGGTTCGGCGTGCTGACGACCGACAACCGCGCGCAAGCCGAAGAGCGCGCCGATCCCAAGCGCGGCGACAAAGGCTACGAAGCCGCCGTCGCCGCCGCCACCGTCGCCGTCATCGAGCGCAAGCGCGAGAAGAAGCGGATGGGCTTCCGCTAGACCTTACAGGGCGGATTCGAAGTTCTACGGATCGCTCATCGCGCGCTGTAGAAGACGCTGAAGATGTAGTCGCCCGGCACGGTGTGACACCGAAAGATCTCGGGCCGGAACGTGCTCTGGAGAGCAGCGTCGATCGACGCTTTGTTGAGGACGCTGGAAGGCGAGCTATCGATAACGGCCCTCGTCGGCTTTCCGAACTCATCGACGGAAACCAGAACCAGGACGACTCCGCTGATCCCCGCAATTTGTGCGATCGGCGGCGTTGCCGGCCGGGCCGCGAAGAGCGTGGTGGCCGGCACATAGCGTTGCGCGCAGTATATCGGCTCCAGCGGCTTCGGGTCGCCAAGCGCGAGCGTCGGTCGTTGGACTTCCGGACCGTCCTCGTCGCTGTCTCGCTCGCGGACGGCCGCGTGGGTCGTACACGCGGGGTTCGAGCGGTGGTAGAGGACGGCTTCGATCGGCCCGTCGGCGCGTACGACGAACGAATACTCCTTCTCATCGCTGCGTCCGAGGGAAGCAGTCGCATACGGGCCGATCGGCGCGCTCCACTGCGTCGTCGCGCCGTACGCCGTGATCGTGGCGCCGGGATCCGGAACCGATCGCAGGCCGACCGTCACCGCGTTCGGCGTCCCGGCGATCGTCGTCGCTTGCAATCCGTTCCGGCACGTCTTCAGCGATGCGAGACCGCCCGTTTGCGCGGAGACCGTGGCCGGTGGTGCGGCCAGCGGCGCGGCCGTGGCAAATGCGGCGGAGGCGATCAACGCGAGCGTGCGGATCATTATGGTATGTACGCGACCGCGAAGACGTAGACGCTCGGCACGGTCAGGCAGCGGAAAATCTGCGGGCTGAAGTCGCTTTGCATGGCGGCCTCGATCGACGGCTCGTTCAGGAATCGCGAAGGCGAGTGCAGGACAGCGGCCGATTTCGGCCGACCGCGATCGTCGAGGGTGACCGCGACGTTGACGATTCCGCCGATGCGCTGTTGGATCGCGGCCATCGGGGCCACCGGTTCGGCGCCGTGTAGCGTGACGGCCGCCGCATAGCGACGGGCGCAGGAGATCGGCTCGAGCGGCTGTGGGTCCGCGAGCGCGATCGAAGGGCGCTCCACGTCGGCCCCGTTGTAGCCGCTCCGCGGGCTCACGCCGGCGCGCGCGATACAGCTTCCGTTCGGTGGCTGGTAGGCGACGGCTTCGATCGGCGCGTCGGCGCGGACGACGACCGAATACTCCGTCGTGTCCTCGTGCTTGACGCTTGCGAAGCGGTCCACCGTGCCGCTCCATCGGGTGCTCGCGCCGTAGGCCGTCACGGTACCGCCGGGGAGCGGCACGGCGAAGTTCACCCGAACCGTTGCCGCGTTGGGATCGCCCGGGACGGCGGTCGCGTCGAATCCGAAGGCGCATGGCGGCGCGGACGCGAGCGACGGAGCCTCCGCGGATACCGGCGACCATGGTGCGCCGAGGGAAGCGGCGGCGAGGAGTGCGGCGGCGGCGATCGTGAGCCTGTTCACGGCTCGCGCGTTCTCGCTTGCCCGGCGGCCCGCCTCGGGTTCGGCTCGCCGGATTGCCAAGAAACGTGCCGTACCGTATACTTCGCCCTACGACGCCTGCCCGGTCATGGGACGGCGCCGTCTTTCCATCCGCTAACCCAGGGGGGCCGGGGGCATCGCCCTTCGGCCGGACGGTCGGTGTACGAAAACAAATCGCTGATTTGCAAAGACTGCGGGAACCCGTTCGATTTCACGGTCCGCGACCAGATGTTCTACGCGGAGAAGGGCTTCGAGAACGAGCCGCAGCGCTGCCGCGACTGCCGCACGGTGCGCAAGACGCAGCGGGCGAACGGGACCGGCTCGGCGCCGCTCTCGACGGCGGGGCTGCGCGAGATGCACGACGCGGTCTGCGCGCAGTGCGGCACCGCGACGACGGTTCCGTTCAAGCCCAGGGGCGACCGGCCCGTCTATTGCCGCAGCTGCTACACGGCGCAGAACGCCGTGCGGGTTTGACGGTAGTTCACTGACCTTCGCCGAATCCGCCTGGCGTGGATTCGGTCTGGTATGACGGCGATGCCGTCGGTTATCTCGACCAGCGGGCGCTTCCGCGCGCCGTCGCGCGCGAGCGCGCGTCGAGCGTCGATGACGTCGTCGAGGCGATCCGCACGCTCGCGGTCCGCGGCGCGCCGGCGATCGGGATCTTCGGCGCGTACGGTGTAGCGCTCGCCGCCTCGCTGCACGCGAGCGATCGCGCCGGCTACGAGGCGGCGGCGGCGCGGATCCGCGCGGCGCGGCCGACCGCGGTGAACCTCGCGTGGGCGGTGGACCGCGTGCTGGCGGCGCGCGGCGACGAGCTCGGCGAGGCGACGCGGATCCACGACGAGCAGCGCGACGTCGACCGACGGATCGGCGAAGCGTCGGTCGACCTCTTCCCGCGCGGCGGCAACGTGCTGACGCACTGCAACACCGGCCCCATCGCGACCGGCGGCGACGGCACCGCGCTGGGCTGCTTCATCGCGGCGCACCGCGCGGGGAAAACGCTGCACATCTTCGTCGACGAGACGCGCCCGCTGCTGCAGGGCGCGCGCCTGACGATGTTCGAGCTGAAGGAAGCCGGCGTGCCGTGCACGCTGATCGTCGACTCGGCGGCGGCGATCACGATGCAGCGGAAGGACGTGCGCGCGGTCGTCGTCGGCGCCGACCGGATCGCGCGCAACGGCGACACCGCGAACAAGATCGGCACGTACGGCGTCGCGATCGCCGCGGCGCATCACGGGATTCCGTTCTACGTCGCGGCGCCGCGCTCGACGTTCGACTTCGCGCTGCGCTCGGGTGACGAGATTCCGATCGAGGAGCGTTCGCCCGACGAGGTCCGCATCGCGGCCGAGGACGAGGTCTACAACCCGGCCTTCGACGTGACGCCGGGGCGGCTGATCACCGGATTCATCACGGAGTACGGCGTGGTTCGTGCGCCGTATGCCGACGCGATCCCGGACCTCGAGCACCGCCCGCGGATCCCGCTGCCGGTCGCGTGAAGGTCTACGACTTCCTCGACAAGAGCCCGAAGATCGACGGGCTCGTGATCATCGAGGGCGAGGATCCGGTGCTCGCGCAGCGCGCGCTCGACGCGGTGCTCGACCGGTTGCTGCCCGAGGACATGCGCGCGCTGAACTGCGACGTCTTCGACGGTCCGGAGAGCGATTCGATCGGCCGTTCTGCCGGCGACGCGGTCAACGCGATGCCGTTCCTTGCCGAGCGGCGCGTCGTCGTGGTACGCAACTGCCAGCGCTTGCGCGCGCAGCCGCGGCGCGATCTGTGGGCGGTCGCGGAGAACGTCCCGGCCGGCAACACGCTGGTCCTCGAAGACCTCTTCCCGCCCGCGAAAAAGACGCGGCCGGAGCCGTACGGCCAGCTCGCGGGGCGCAAGGCGCTGCGGATCGACACCACGCCGAACGCCGACGTGCGCGAGCGGTTCGTGCGGGAGACGCTCGAGCGGCTCGGCGCGAAAGCCCAGCCGCGGGTGATCATGATGCTGGCGGAGAGCGATTCGGACGTCGGATCCATCCGCAACGATCTAGAGAAGTTGGCACTCGGCGGGAAGACGATCACGGTCGCCGACCTCGAGCGGGAGAGCCTCAGCGTCGAGGACCCGAAGGCGTGGCAGTACGCCGCCGCGGTGGTCGAGGGGCGCGGCGACGAGGCGCTCGCGATCGCGTTCGAGCTCTTCGCGAACGACCCGCGCGGGGCGGCGGTCCCGCTGGCGAGCGCGCTGGCCGGCGAGTTCGCGCTGCTCTGGGAGCTGGCGCGGCCGGGCGGCGGCGAGCTGCCGCCGCGGCACCGCTGGCGGGAGCGCGCGCTGCGGCCGATCGCGCGGCGCGTCGGCGAGCGGCGCGCGCGGTACGGCTACGAGGCGGCGGTGCGGGGCTTCGAGGCGGTCGTGACGGGGCGGATCGACGATCCGCGCTCGATGATCGAGCTGCTCACGGCCGAGGTGGGGGCGCGGCTCGCTCAGCAGCGGTGACGAACCGGAGGATTCGCCGGAGCCTGAATCCAACGTCGCGGACGAAGCGCCCCTCGGTTCCTTGAGAGGTCACTCCCGCATGCGCAGTCTGCTCGCCCGCCTGGCCGTCCTGAGCGCGTTCGCCGTCTCGATGGCCGCGTGTCAGAACGGCACGGGAAACTCGTTGCCGTTCGCGGGCCCGCCGAACAACGCCGGCGGAAACCCCGGGACCGTCCAAGCCGGCTCGAACGGCGCGGCGCTGATCCGCTTCGTCCAGGGATCGCCCGACGTCGGGAACGTCGACGTCTGCATCGACAACATTCCGTTCGGCGCGCCGTTCCAGCCGCTGCCATACGCCAAAGCGTCGTCCCTCTTCGCGATCGCAGGCGGGATCACGCACACCATCGCGGTGTACACGGCCCAGACCGGCCCGAACGCGGGCGCGGAATGCGCGACGGCACCCGGGCCGTTCTTCGGCAGCGCCGCGCTCGCGGTGACGACGATGGGCGTCGGCAACAACGTTCGCTGGACCGTGGTCCTGGGCGGCACGGCGGCCTCCGGCACGTTCGGCCTGTACGTCTTCAACGAGCCGACATTCTCGACGCCCCCCGCAGGCGCGGCCGCCGTGTCCCACAACGCAGCTCCGGCCTTCAGCATCGGAAAACCGAATGGCGTCGGCTTCGGAATCTGCACGACCACCGCGACCCCGTGCGCAACGCCGGTCGCATTGTCGGGCGCGCAAGGCGTCGCCCCGGCGAAAAAATCACCGCCTGGAGCCGCGGTGACGAATACTCCGGTGACGTCCGGATTGAATTCGATCCCGGCCGGCTTCTATGACGGAATCGGCGTACCGGCCGGAGTTCCGGTGCCGATCACGTCGATTGCTGCGCCGAACGAGGTCGCGGGACAGCCGTACTACATCCAGCTTTACGCCATTGATGCACCGGCCGGCGGCTTGAATCTGGTCGCTGCTCCAGAGCAAACGTTGGGATTTGGGTTTTAAGGACCTGATACGAATCCGAGCACGAAACGGAGCCTTCATGAGGCTCCGTTTCACTTTTAGCTAACTCGCTGGTATATTTCGAATTCCAACGTTACTGCAGAATACCCAAATTGTGGATCAGGAACGTTTGGGTCGCCTACGGCGTCGCACCCGGGAAAATCCGGGAACCAATTGATGTTTACGCCAGCCTGAGCATTCGTGGCAAAATAGCTGAATCGAAAGTCAGGTCCGATGTTGCGCTCAGCGATGGCGTTTATCAAGCTTAACAAAGATGCCGCAACGTTCTTAGAGGTAGCTGTATCATCGCTAGTGCCAATGCCTGGCGGCCCCACTGCTATGAGCTTTTCATGTGCGTAAGTCGATGGCTGGCCAAATCCAATAGGAATGTTCACCGGTGCTCCGATACCTGTTGAAAGATACGGAAGTGGTGCACCACCTGGAATCCCGGAAAATAAAGCATACGGCAAACAACCGTAGGTGAGACCTGCGATCTTGGTTATTCGGAATAACAGCGAGCGCTCTTGCGTGTCGGCCGCACTTAATAGCGAAAGTGTGTACGGTGTCAGTGTAATTTGCCTGATGGAATTAATGTACCAGCAATTGGTGGCGCCGTCGGAATCGCCGCAGGCAACGTCTGGGATAACGTCTTTTTCAAATTGCATTGTTGTCGCGCCAATGACGCGACTGTAGCAAAACCCGTTATCCACGAGATCGCATGCCGGTGGACTCGGTGCTCCAGCGGGTGGCGAGCCAACTGTGACATTTACCGCTGCGCTGTCCGCAATTGCTCCTGCGACGTCTGTTGTGTCAGCCGTGACTTCGATTACACACGAGCCCGCGACCAGTCCTAAGACGAGGAACGTTGCTGTGGACGGCTGCGGCGACGTCGGCGAAACTGAACAATTCGAGCTTGGCTCAGCATAGACTGGAATTGTGATCGGAGTTCCGCTTGCAACCATGCTCGCATTGGTTAGCGTGGCCTGCGCTACGATTGAATCTGTACCACCGACTATCGTAGTTGGTGACGCGAGCGTCGCTATGACGTGATAATTCGGCGCGGAATTTGTTCCAGAGCTTGGTGTACAGCCGGTGGAGATCGTCGTGAAATTAGGCGGGCATGTTGGCGTTGACGATGGCGGCGTTGGAAGTGCACTCGGTCCGCACGATCCACTGCTGCAGGGCGTAGGCAGCGGGGCCACCGACGCTACAGGAAATGGCGCGAGGGTGAGTGGGCCGGTGGCGGCAAGGGTGATTCGGCAGGGGAGGGTGCGTTCGGCGGTGGCGCCGGCGGCGTGGATCAGGAAATGGAACCAGCCGCGCGCGGGACAGCCGACTTCGGGGATCGTGGCCGGGTTGCCGGTGCGGTAGCCGGGACGGCCACCGAGCGCGCCGGTCGCGTGCACGACGAACGCGAACGGCGCCTTGCCGAGCGACTCGCTCTCCTCGATCGCGGCGCGGGTGTGGAACGGCGGCAGCTTCGTCGGCGAAAGCGTGCCGTTCGGGCCTGGTGCGAGCACGCGGACTTCCGTACCGTCGCCGAAGACGTCCGGCGAGAACACCAATGTCGCGCCCTGCGTCTCGCGAGCGACCGTGCGCGCGCTGTCGAGCAGATGATCGAACTCCGACGCGGCGGTCGCGACGGCGAACGACCGCGAGCCGAGCGAGATCGCGACCCCGGCCAAGACGGTCGTCACGACGATCGCCACCACGACGACGATCTCCACCAGCGTGAATCCGGCCTCGCAGGTCTCGCGCGTCTGCTCCACGCTGAAAGCGGTGCCCGCATTGGCTGATCGCATTCCCGACATCAAGTCGAGCGTTGCAAAGTTTTGCCGTCGCGTCCGAACGCGAAAGGGTTGATGCGAACGTACGTTCGCGATATAATACAGATGCAATCGCGGAATTCGCGATGCACAACAACAATCAGGCGGCTTGACCGGTGTCATTACCACCGGCCAAGCCCGTCACCCGATGAAAGGCCATCGAATGACAACGCAACAGTTCGCGGCGCGGGCATCGAGCCCTCGGCGCCCGATCGAACCTTTATCGACGCGCATCTCTCGCTTCCGCCTGGCACGAGGCTACAGCGTCGGCGAACTGGCGAGAGACGCCGGCATATTCGCGGGCACGGTGCGACGCCTCGAATCCGGCAGACGGGTCGATAAGCGCATCCTCGCGCCGATCGCGGCAACACTTGGTGTGCCGCTTTGCCGCCTCGTGTGCGGAGAACACGATTGCGTCGAACGCGCATGCGTTCAGAAGCGCCGCGACGGAGACAGTGTCGAACCGCTCAGGAGGCGTTTGTGGATATGCGGCCTGATTGCGCGGCCGCGTCGACGGGTTCCGACAACATTCGAGTCCGTTCGTCTCCACGGTGCGCCGGATAGTAGCCGTCCGGCGCTTTTTACGCGCGCGCTCGCCCGGTTCGCGCAGACTCAGTTTTCAAGGTGCCCGGCCGCTCGGTGGTCCGCTCGGCCTTTCTTTGGCAAGACCGCGCCCTGCGTAGATCCTGACCCGAGAACCGGCATCTTTAGGTAAAGCCCGCTCGGGGTGCTGCATGGTACCGAACGAGTGTTCGGATCGCTGCCCGACTCGTCTCTGGAAAACGGCAGCTGATTAATGCGCGCTCAGTATGGACGACGTGGGTCGCGTGCGAGAAGATCGGCCTCGCCGAAGCGAGTAGTCCGCCGATTTTCACTCACGGTCTTGTCCGGGGTGTTCCGAGCGGTAGCGAGCGAGGCGGGCACCACGTCGATCGTCTCTGCGAGCTGCGCTTTCGGCCCACACCGAAGCTGCGGCTCGCCTACACCCCGGGGGCGGTCGACGTGAGCCTTCCGCATGCGCCGGGGGCTTCCCCGACGTGTCTTTGCCATGCCCGGCAGGTGTGACCTATGGGGTCCGTGCTAGTGCGTTCGCACTTCACTCACCCTACAGGAGTCTCGTACACCATGCTTTCCGCATTGCTCGTTGCCGCCGCGATCGCGCTCGCGTCCGTGAGTCCCGGTGGTCCTCTCGCCTCCTCGAACGGCGTCTCGGGGGGTGGGCCAGCCGCGCCGGCGTCGGCGTCTACTCAGCCGTCCAGCGGCTCATCGACGGACAGCGTTTCGCCGAGCGGTCCGCTCTAGTGCCGTGAGCGGCAAGCGGGGAGGACGTTGACAGGGCGCTGCGGCATTCCGCAGGCCAGGGTGCTGACGCAAACACGCCATGCCGGCCAGCCCAAATCCGGCGCCTCCCCGTTCCCGCTCAACGCCGCGCGTGAAGCCTACGTCCGGAGCGACTACTCCGCGGTCTTGGATCTGTTGGCCGCAGTCCGCATCGGCGAGCCGGCTCCGGTCGAAGCGTGGCTGCTGCGCGGCCGGGCGCTCCTCCGGCTCCACCGTCCGGACGACGTCGTCGCCGAGCTGACGCCGCTCCTCCCCACGATTCGCGACGTCGACGAGCGGACAACGGCGGCGATGCTCCATGGCGCCGCGCTGGCCCGCCTTGTTCCGGCGCGCGGCATCGCCGTGCTCGCCGCGATCGCCGACACGGCCCAGCGCGAACGAGCACATGCCGCGGTCCGGGCCGAAATCTCCTACTACCGCGCCGTCGCCCACTGGACCGCCGACGAACTGGACCGTGCCGAAGAACGTGCGCGCGACGCCCAGCGCAACGGCCGTGACGTGCTGACGGTCCGCGCAATGCAGCTGCGCGCGTGGATCGCGGAGGCTCGGCCGACGCCGACGCGCTTTGCCGACGCACTGACCATCTGGCAGAACGCCGGGCGCGCATACGCACGATGCCGTGAGCGTGACCTCGATCTCGCCGCCATGATCGTCCACAAGACGGCATCGCTTGAGCAGACGCTGCGTTCCGCCGACGTCCGCGGCGGGCACCGTTCGGCGCGGGGCTCGCGCACCGCGCCCGGAAGCCCGTTCCCTGCACGTACGCCTTCTGCGTTGTACGCACTCCTGTGTTACGACGACGCATGGCTCTTTGGGCTGGACGGCGACGTGGTCACGGCGCTTGCGAAGATGCGCGACGCGGAGGAGGCCTCGCCGGCGCCGGCGTGGCGTGTATGGGCTCGAAGTGGCTCCGCATTGATCGCGGCTTTCTTCGGCGAAAACGGCTCTGCTCGCGCAGCGGCCGACGAAGCGACCGCGTTGGCGCAGGCGATAGACTGGAACACTGCCCCCGACGAGCGCCTCGCGTTTCTTCATCTGGCCGAGACGTACGCGTACGTCGGCGACGCGGCTGAAGCCACCGCTGCACTGCGGCGGTTCGACGAGATGGCGCCGCCGATGGACGCAACGCGCATGCTGCACCGAGCGAATCGGGATCCGCGCTTCGTCGGCTGGTATGCGCATGTGCTCGGGCTGGTTCGACGCGGCGAAGGCGACCTTGCGAGCGCGACCGCTGCGTTCTCCGCGGCCGTGC
>DATHLN010000024.1:0-33886 GCA_035488115.1 Candidatus Limnocylindrales bacterium
TCCTGACCTCGCTCGCCCTGTTCGTCATCCTCGCCGGCGCCCGGTCGAACGGCACGACCGACTTCTGGATCCTCCTCTTCAACAGCGCGTTCTTCACCTCGATCGCGCCGATGCTGTTCATCTTCTACCTGTACGCGACGGACAAGATCTCCGATCTCGACATGTCGATCCGCCAGGAGCGCGAGCGGGTTTTCATCGCGTTCGTCGTCTTCTACGCGCTCGGTGCGATCGATCTGTGGCTGATCCACGCGCCGGTGATCATGACCGCGTCGATGGCGGCGTACGCCGTCAGCTCGCTGGTCGTCCAGTGGATCACGCGCTATTGGAAGATCTCGACCCACGCGCTCGGGATCACCGCGCCGCTGGTCGCGCTGACCGTGCTCTTCGGCCAGCGCCCGGCGCCGTTCTACGTCCTCATCCCGATCGTCGGCTGGTCGCGCGTCTACCTGCGCGCGCACACCGTCCTGCAAGTCGTCGCCGGCACGCTCCTCGCGCTCGGCACGACCTTGCTCTTCTTCCGCATCTTCCACGTCGTCTGAGCGCGCGCGGCATCGCGGAGCGGGTCGCTCAGGCGGCCGGAACCGCTACCGTGACCTGCGCCGCTTCGGTGGCGGCTCGCGGAATCGCATTGCCGGCTTCGAGCATCACATCCAGATAGTCGAGGATGGCGTTCGGCGCATCGACGAGTAGCTCGTTCTTCGTCGCGCCCGCGAGGAGCAGGCCGGGCAGGTCCGGCACGAGCGCGTTCCAGCGCCCGTCACCGGTCGGTTCCATGATGATCGTGTACGTCACCGTCGTGGTCTCCATGTACCGTCGATCTGCTTCAAGAGCGTTCGAAGCACACCGGCAAGGCGTCAGCTAGATGGGACTCGATATGGCCGAAAAGACAAATATCAGCCGGGGACGAGTGCGGCGACGCGGCCGGTGGTGTCGCCGGTCCAGCGGCGGACGGCTGACTCGAACGCGGTCGCATCGCCGTTCGTGTAGTACGTCGTGCGCGCGGTGCCGCCGGGGAGCCGGCGGGATCCGACGAGCGCGGCGGTCGCGGCGGCTTGCGCGGCGGCGGGGTCGATGCGCGCGATGCGCGGGGCGAGCGATTCGGCGAACCAGCGGTCCAGCAGCGGATAGTGCGTGCAGCCGTAGACGACGGCGTCCACGGCCGGCGGCAGCTGCGCGACGATCTCGGCGACGGCTTCGCGCGCGGCGGGTGTCTCGGTCTCGCCGCGCTCGACGATCGGCACCAGCTTCGGCGCCGCGATCTCGTGGATGGTCGCCTGCGGGGCGGCGCCGCGGATCGCGCGCGCGTAGGCGCCGCTGCGCACGGTCGCGGCGGTGGCGACCACCGCGATGCTGCGGTGCGGCGTCCCGGCGAACGATCCGCCGGCCGTCGCGATAAGATCCAGGACCGGCACGGCGATGTCCGGCCAGCCGTAGCGCTGCGCGATCGCGCAGCTGGTGTTGCAGGCGGTGATCACCGCGTCGACGCGCTGCTCGGCGAGCAGCGCGAGGTTGTGCTGCAAGTAACCGTGGATCTCGGCTTCGGTCTTGTCGCCGTACGGGTTGTGCGCCTGGTCGGCGAAGTACACGACGTCCTGGGTGATCCCGGCGGCGCGCAAGGCGGCCAGGACGGTCAAGCCGCCCAGACCGGAGTCGTAGAGGCCGAGCACGCTCAGCGCTGGCTCACGGCGTTCGCGCTCGGCAGGCCGGCGTACGCCTTCACGCCGTTCGCGATCCCCTGGGCGACGTTCTGCAGGAACGACGGCTGGCGCAGCAGCGCGACGTCGCCGGGGTTCGTCACGAACGCGGTCTCGATCAGCACGGCGGGCATCGTGGTGTGGCGCACGACGTAGAAGTTCTCGTGACGCGTCCCGTCGTCCTGAGTTCCGGCGAGCGGGATCACCGCCTTCTCGAGCGCCTGCGCGAA
This sequence comes from Candidatus Limnocylindrales bacterium, assembly GCA_035488115.1. Classification (GTDB taxonomy): domain Bacteria; phylum Vulcanimicrobiota; class Vulcanimicrobiia; order Vulcanimicrobiales; family Vulcanimicrobiaceae; genus Vulcanimicrobium. Next base: position 1,925 of record DATHLN010000024.1, read on the forward strand.
CGGCGCGTCCTGCGGCTTGTACCAGTAGAACGTCGTCCCGCGCGCGCTCTCGATCGGCGCGCTGTTGATGTGGATGCTGATGAACAGCCGCGCGCCGGCGTTGTTCGCCACGTCGCAGCGCGTCTGCAGGTACGCGCGGTCGTCGGCGTTCGGCAGCCCGTCGCCGTGCATCTTCGCCAGGTTCTCGGAGCTCACCGGATCGACGTCGCTCTCGCGCGTCATGCGCACGGTCCACCCTTGCGCCACCAGCAGCGTGCGCAGCCGCTGCGCGATGTCCATCGTGAGATTCTTCTCGACGAGGCCGTTGTGCGCCGTGCCGGTGTCTGCACCGCCGTGTCCGGGATCGAGCACGATCAGCTTCGAGTTGCGGTTCGGACCGTACTTCCACGCCGGGTTCGCCGCGTCGGACGGCGATGCGCCCGGTTCCGGCGATGCCGCGCTCGCGACGACGGGCGCGCCGCCGGTGTGTCCGCTGCCGGCGCGCGCGAGATCGCTCGCCGTTTCGGTGAAGACGGTGATGACGAGGCCGGAATCGCTCGGCGCCAGGTCGACCCGCTGCTGCCCGGTCGTGGTAAACGCGATCCGCACGGTCGGCGCGTCGGTCGAACCGGCTTGCCGCACGCGCACCGATTGAACCGCACCGAACTGCGGTTGCTCGTCGCGGCCGGGGCCGTTCAGCGTCGTATTCTGCAAGTCGACGTACCAGCGGTTGTCGCCGAGGCGGTGCCACTCGTACGCGGTCGCACCGCTCAGCGTGACGCGTACCGCGAGCGCGTCGTTCGCCTCCGGCTGGATGGCGAGATCGGTGACGGTCGAGCGGCCCGCGACCACGAGCGGCGCCGTTCCCGGTCCGCTTTGCATCGCCGACGAGCCGCCGTTCGTCGCGGAAGCGGGCGCCGGCGTGCCCGCGCCGAGCGGAGGCGGCGTCGGGATCGCGTTCGCCGCGACGCCGGCGCGCGGCTCGAAGACCACGGTGTACGCGTCGGGCGATCCGCTCGACACGGCGTGATGCGCGGTGCCGCGCGCCCCGGCGATCGTGACCGTCGTCGACGGAACCTTCGCGCTCCCGCCGACCGCGACGTCGATCGCGTCGACCGCCGCGCCGGGCACACGCCGCGACGGCGCGAGCGAGGAACCGAGCCCCGTGAACGTGAGCTGCAAGCGCTCCGGCGTGTCGGCGTTCGACGCGAGCACGAGCGGCATCGCGCCGCGCACCGTGACGATCGTGCGCGGACCGTCGGTGCGGACGTCGAGCGCCCCGATTCGCGGCTGGAGCACGGTCTCGCTCGGCGTGACGACCGGCTCGACGAAGAGCGCGCGCGCGAGCGTGTAGAACGGCAGCACGACGTCGTCGCCGTCGGCGACCGGCGCGAACGGCGCTTGGGCACGGACGCCGGCGACCGTGTACGACGGATCGCCGACGGTGAAGACGATCGTGCGGCGGTCCTCGGCGGTGATCACGACGTAGCGCTGTTGCGGCTGGTACGAGACGCTGGCGCCGAGCCGGTCGAGGAAGCGCCGCATCCCGGTGTCGCGCGTGCTGACGCCGAGATCGCCCTGCATCGGCACGGCGTGCTCGAAGATCAGCCGCGTCCCTTGGAACCACAACGGCTGCGGCGCACGCTCCTGCGCGCGGACCGCGCTGGTGGACGCCAAGACGGCAACGATGACCGCTAGTAGGCGACTAAAAACTCGAACGGCTGAGGGGCTCACCGAGATCGAGGTGTCCTCCGGGAAGCGTTGCGACTCTCGCGCCTTGGATCCGCACCTTCACCGCGTCGATCCCGAGCTTCGGCTGCGTGAGGGTCCAGACGAGCGCCTTGAACTCCGCCGACTCCGCGAACCCGCCTTCGGCGGAGGATGCGATGTCCTTAGAGATATCGACGTCTGCGGTCGATCCCTGAACGTCGACGGCGCGCACGTGCGTTCCCGGCGGGAAGCGAACCGCTTCGGTCCCGGGCGGCGGGCCGGCGACGCACTGCGTCGCCGCGTAGAAGATCACGCTGTCGCGGTCGCGCGCCGGGCCGAGCGAGACTTGCCAGGGGACGAGCGTCGTCCCGTCCGCCTTCGTGTAGTAGACGGTGACGGTCTCGCCGACGGTCGTCTTGGTGCGCTGGGTGGTGAACCACCACGCCGCCGCGATCGCGGCAGCGAACAGCACGACCAGCACCAAGGCGCGTGAACCTCGCATCTTGGGTGGTGTGCGTTCGCCGCGAGTGCTAGGCGTTCCGGCCCTGGCGGCGGTAGGTGATGCGCCCGCGGGTCAAGTCGTACGGCGAGAGCTCGACGTCGACGTCGTCGCCCGGCGTGATGCGGATGCGGAACCGGCGCAGACGACCCGCGAGGCTCGCGAGGATCGTGTGGCCGTTCTCGAGCTCGACCTTGAACGTCGAGCTGGGAAACGTCTCGACGACGCGGCCGACGAGGCTCAGCGTGTCTTCTTTGACGACCGGGGTCAGCGGTTCGCGGCGTTTCTTGCCGCCGCCGCCCTTGCGTCTGCGCGGTGGGGGAATGGGAGCTCCTTCAATGGCGTGGAGTACGGTCGGTCGGATGCATTCGCCCCGCGGCGCCGATTCGCATGCGGCGGAAGCCGGTTCCACGACCGGCAGGGGCCCGCGCAAGTGAACTTCCCCTCCCGGCCGGGGTTCGTAAGCAGCGTATGATCACCGCAGCCATCGTGTTCGGAGCCGTCGGCGTCGCCGCGGGCTTCGCCTGGGACTTCGTCCAGGACAGGACGACGAGCCGCTAAGCCGTCGCGGCCTCCGCTTCGGCGGTCGCATGGTGGTCGCAGCGCGACCAGCGCATCGGGGTGCGATCGTGGGATGTGCCGGCCTTCCCCATCGCCGTGCAGCCGCAGCCCCAGTAGTACGCGAGCGTGGTCCCTTGCCCGCTCCGGTGCGTGACCTGCTCGAGGTGCGGCACGCCCAGCCGTGCCGTCAAGTCCCGTAGCTCGTGCGGCTCGCTCATCGTAGGCCTCATACCCGCCGCTCGTTCTTTCCGCTCCCCTGGGATCGGGGGGACGCAAGCACGGCGTGCGCACGGTCGCTGTGCCCTTGACGAGCACCTTACGAACGGACCCGGCACCATTTTGGGGAGAGGTGTGTTACAGTGATCGAGCCGGACGGCCAGTAGGCGTCATTCGTTCCGGCTGAGAGTACGAGTCGTGTTCCCGCGTGGTCTGGCGCTCAGGCGTTCTCCCGGTTCAGGTACATCGTCCGTCTTCAATCCTTCAGACGCCGGAGTTTTATCGATGTACAGTGACGAAACCCTGAATTGCACCGACTGCAATGCCCCCTTCACGTTCTCGTCCGGAGAACAGGAGTTCTTCGCCGCGAAGGGCTTCACGAACAAGCCCAACCGTTGCCCCGACTGCCGCGCCGCCCGCAAGGCGCAGCGCGGTGCCGGCGGTGGCGGCGGCGGCAGCTCGTACTCGGGCGGCGGATACGGCGGCGGCCGCCCGCAGCGCGAGATGTTCAACGCGACCTGCAGCGGTTGCGGGAAGAACGCGGAAGTCCCGTTCCAGCCGCGCGGCGACAAGCCGGTCTACTGCCGCGACTGCTTCCAGTCGCGCCAGTCGTATCGCTAAGCGCTAGCGCAGCGAACGAGATCGGAGAGGCCCGGGGATCCGTCCCCGGGCTCCTTCATTTCTGCGCGGGCGCTGACGCCGCGGCGATGCGAATCTTCCAGTCCTTCATCGGCGTCTCGTCGAGCTTCAGGTTACCGAGGAGGACGCGCAAGCGCGTCGCGGCCGGGCCGGTCCCGCTCGTGCGTTCGTGGCGGAACTCGGGCTGCCATGATTGGTACCACAACGTCGCGACGACGCGCAGCTTCGTAGGCTCGACCGCGGTGCGCAGCGGGACGCGGTACGCCGTCACCGCGCGGCCTTTGCCGTTCGCGTAGTTCGGGTCGTCGATCACGTACTCGCCCTCGGGGTGGGTCGCGTCGAGCCAGTTCTTCGGCAGCGCGATCCCCGGCTGGCCGTCCTTGCGCCAGCCCTGGGGCAACAGCCGGTTGTCTTTCACGTGGCTGTCGCGGCGGATGAAGCTCTCGGTGAAGTTCCCGTCCTTGTCCTTGACCAGCTCCTCGAAGATCTGCACCTGATCGCCGCGCGTCACCGGGTGCCGCTCGTCGAAGTGCTTCTGGTACTGCTGCTTTCCGTCGGGGCCGCGCCGGAAGTACTCCGTCGGCAGGACGCGGTTCTCGTGCTCGGCGTCGACGATCTCGCCGTTGGCGTTGGTGCTCCCCGACGACCACACGGGGTGACCGAGCGGATCCAGCACCTTCAGCTCGATCCAGGCGCGGCGGAAGCCGACGCCGCTCGGGAAGCGGTGGCCGGTCTCGTTCGTCACGCCGACCGTCGCGATCAGCGTGCCGTTCGCGTCGACCCGCGAGGTGAGGTCGACCGTCGCGGTCTTGTGCTCGGCCTGGCGCACGACGTTCCCGATCGCGTCGTCGAGATCGGTCGACGAGCTCGACATGTAGTCGTTGAGCCGCACGCCGAGCGCATCGGAGTTCGTCTGGAACGTGCGCAGCAGGAACGCGTTGAGGCCGAGCAGCTCGTGGCGCACGAAGCCGGTCTTCCGATAGCGCACGTCGATCCCGTCGAGCGGCGCGCGGTGGTCCGACTCGGGATAGGTCTGGTCCTGGACGAGCGCGATCTGCCCTTCGATGCGGCTCTGCCGCACCGCGAGGCGTGCGTTGTCGACGCCGGCCGGCATGTGGCAGTCCTGGCACGACTGCGCGCCGGGCTGCGGCTTGTACTCGGTCTGGAAGCGGCTGTTCACCCACTCGACGTACGTGTTCTGCTCCACGTCGTGGGTGAGCGACTGCGTGATGGGATGGATCTTGTCGGGCTTGTCGACGACGGGCAGGTTGATGCTGTGGCAGCTCGTGCACAGCCGCGCCGATTTCGTGAGCGCGGAGAAGACGGGCTTCGCGCCGAGCGACTCGTTCATCGGGTGCGCGGCGATCAGCTTGGTCTCGAACGGGCCGTGCAGCTGGTCTGCGCGCCCGACCGAGAACAGCCCGGTGCTGCGGTTCTCCAGCACGAACGCGAGCGACTTCGCCTCTTCGGCCGTCTGCGTGATGTGGTGGCAGACGGTGCAGCTGATCCCGTCGCGCGCGAGCCCGCCGAGGTGGAACTGCGGCGTCGCCGGGTTCGCCTCGAAGACCCAGTCGAGCTTGAAGTGCGCGTTCGGCCCGTGCTCGAGATCGTTGGTGCGCTTGCCCATCACGCCGTGGCAGCGCATGCAGGTGTCGACGACCTGCTGCTGCAGCGTCGCGCGCGTCTGCGCCGGATGGTCGCCGGCGATCTTCGCATCCGGGATCGAGGCGATGTACTGCAGCTCGCTCTCGACCTGCGAGAAGAACACCGGATCGCGCCCGGCGAGCCCCATCGGCGACCAGCGCCACTCGCCGTACTCCGATACGTTCACGCCCGACGGTCCGGGCGGCGGTGAGGGCGGCGCCATCGCCGAGGGCGCCGGCGTGAGCCACATCAGCGGTCCCGCCGGCGCACCGGAGGCCGCGCTGTGACAGCCCATGCACTGGCTCGAGGTCATGAACATCGGCGGGTGCTTCCACGTCGGCGCCGCTCCGTAGTCGTCGAGCGGCTCGGCGGGGAACGTCTGGATCGGGACCGGTGGCGCGTGCGAGACGATCGGCGGATGGAGCGCGCTCTTCTCGTGCTCCGGCTCGGGCTGCGCGCGCACCGCAGGGACGGCGCTCGGCGCGGGCGTCGGCGTCTCCCAGCGCCACGAGTCGTCGACCTTGAACGTGATCGGGTCGCCCGCGAAGCCCTTGATGTTCTTGAGCGACGCGAACGTCGTCGCGTCGTTCGCCGAGGCGTGGCAGCGCAGACAGTACAGTCCGAAGCCTGCCCACGGGTACTGCGTCGCGGAATACTGCATGCCATTGCCGGCCGGCGTGGTCTTGGTGAACACTTCGGCCCAGAACCAGCCGTCACGCGACGCCGACGAGCGGCGGATCATCACCGTCCAGTCGTGCGGCTGCAGCTGCTCGTCGCTCAGGCCGGTGTACTCCGCGGCCGGCGGATCGTATTGTTCCTTGATGATGACCGCGCCGTCGGCGGGGACGCCGCGCCGCCCGCCGCGCAGCCACGCCATCACCTCGGGCGAGTAGTAGATGCGCACGGCGGGATGCGTGCCATAGTACGTGTGCTGCACGTACGGCCCGGTGTCGCGGACGTACTTGTCGACGCACCAGCCGAGGCGCCGGTACGGGTAGAGGTTCTTGCTGTGGCTCGGGACGTGAGCGGGATCGTCGCCGTAGAGATAGCGCAGCATCCGCTGCTCGATCGCGACCGGCTCGCCGGGCGGGACCGTCGCCGGAAGACGCAGCGCGTCGGGGACCGGCTGCGGGTTCGGGCACGGATCGTGCCGCGGATCGGCGAGCTGCAAGCTCGAGTCCGACGCGGCGCCGAGCGTCTGCGCGCCGACGACGACCGCCGCGACCATCGCGGCCAGACCGAGAAGCGTCGCACGCACGAAGCCCACCCCTTTCGAGACGACGGCTCGACGTCGAGCCTACGCTCGCTTGCGACGAAGCGCGCGGGTGGTCCTTTTGCGGCCGGCCGCTTACGCCCTCCGCCGTAGGCCAAGCGCGCTTCGCCTTGTCATCAGTCAACGCGCGTGCTAGTAAGTCCAGCGCTTCTAACGGCCCGGGAGGTGTACGGGCCCGCATCGCGCTGATCTCGCACGGACCCCGCCACGTTGCTTGCATCGTCGACGATCAGCTGCAAACACAATCCGCTTGGCGGACACGGTTAACGCTTGAACTTGAGCGCAAACAATTGTCCCAAAACACCTTCAACGACATGCCGATAATCGGACACGTCGGAACTCGCGATTCCAACTGTAACCCGCTCATGAATGAGCTTGTTTCTTAAGCGGTAGTAATAATCAATCTTCTTCCATGTATCTAGCGCGATGTGCGTATACTTTTTGACTTCCGCCTCCACGTCTTTTCGATTCCGAAACAAATTCAGCAGCTTGCTATCACTATATGTCTGACCTGATTCGTTGACCAAGTACTCCTTGAACGCGATTTCCAGCGTGCTATCAAGAATAATGAGAGCTATGCGGTTCTTTTCCAACAGGGCTTGCTTAGAAATCAAGTCGGCCGCAACAATACCCTCATACAGGCCGCGCGTCCAGGGCCTTTTCTTTGCTAGCGCCTTATTCTTATCTGCGATCACGTCCCCATATCGTGGCCGTGACTTCGGCATAGGTGGCAGATAGGTCTTTCGCGCATTGGGGAAGTCGGTAATTTCGTGTGTTTCGATCGAACCGCTCTGATGCTTAAATACCTTCTCGGGCCATTCACCCATCCAAATGCGCGAAAGTGCTGCATACTCTTTTACAACTTCAACCAACCAGCCGTGAATTGCTTGGAAGATGTGGTGGTTGGTATTGATGTCGGACTTGCTGCTGTTCCAGGGCATGTCGCGAGCGTCACCCGTCAAAGAGACTACAACGCGAACGAGAGACACTTTAGGATGTGGAAGACCCGCAAGGCCACGAGTAAACCCCACATCTAAAGTCTTTAATGCGCGTGCAATCAACCGCTGATTACAATAGAAATATACGCCGTACTCCCCCGTCGCCGGGCTTGATTCGTGCGAGAGCCCAGCCGTCACGTCTACCCCAACGCGTCGCCCGTCATCAGTATCGATGTTCCCAGTATACCGATTAGGAGCGTACTTGGGCGGATACGCCCAGGCATCAAAGAAATGCGGTACGATCCGCTCACCATTGAGCTCTATGGAAACAGCCCCGGACGTTAAGAACTTAGCATAGGTTACACTTAAGTGCTCTTTAAGTAGTGCAATCCCTTGTTCTGTGACCGGAATCCGGAGTCGCTGGAGATCTACGATCGTCGCGCCTCGCGCCACGCCGTCAATCTCGTATAGCGGTAGCCTCCAATCGTCAGTAGCTATCCAATCCTCGTCAAAATCAACTTCATACGCCTTTGTTTCAGACTTATAGTGGGTCTTAATTCGAACATCCTGAGCGAGCGCGACAACCGCGCGTTTGGTTCCGACTCCGAAAAGGCCTATGGTTTCGTCTGTTGGTTTTGTGCCGGTTTGACCCGGACCGACAATGTAGCTTAATTCTTTTCGCGGCAAGCCTCCCGCGTTATCTTTCACACTAATACGCTGTTGATGTAGGTCAAGCGTAATTGAAATTTCGACTGAACCCTTGCGTCCTCCACGAACCCACACGTCAATGCCGTTATCAATTAGTTCGCAGATCGACTTGTTCAAGTCATAATCCGCGATGATCGACAAGAACAAGCGCTTGGACGGGGTCGCGTCTAGCGTATCGATTTCGTGTTTCATACGCTCCTACATAAAAGGCGAGCGTTTTGCTAAGCAAGCTTTCAGTCAGCCAGCCAGTTCTCCTTCACAAGAGACCGTCGACTTGAAGAGTCACCGTTGCCCCCGTTTAATATAGGATCCGCGTCGTCGCGGAGCGATCGATCTCGTCGACGCGCGCGTACGTGCGGCCGACGAGGTCCATGCTGGGGTTCGTCACGCCGAACCACATGCGCTCGTTCTTGAAGTGGTGCCAGAGGTGGTATTTCTTGATCCAGCGCCCGAACGGCGTCTTCGGGACGAACGGGATGTGCGCGACATAATGCACCCACTCGTACCAAAGCAGGCCGAGCACGCTGCCTAGCAGCAGCGCCGCGCTCGCGCTCCAGTCGCGCGTGATCGCGAAGTAGATCGCAAACGTCAGCGAGGCGACGGGGATCACGAACCAGACCGGCAGGAACAGCAGCCGCAGCTCGCTCGGGTTCACGTGGTGGTCGTAGTGCAGCCGGTGCTGGAGCCTCAGGACGAACGCGTTCTTCTGCGGCGGCGCGTGCAGCATGAAGCGGTGCGTCGTGTACTCCGAGACGAAGAACACCGCCGCGCCGATCGCCACGAGCAGGACGCTCTTCGGGGCGAACGCCAGCGCGCCGGCCGCGAAGAGCGCGGTCAGCGCGAGCGCGCCGGCCAGCAGCACCGTGTTGCTGCCGTGCCGCCAGAAGCTCCAAAAGGTCGTCATCTCCGTCCTCTCAGCGTTTGACGACCTCGACCACGAGCCTGCGCCGCAGCAGCTCGCCCACCGCGTCGCACAGCAAAACCAGGACGACCGCGACGATGACGTAGGCCAGGAGCTGATGGTAGAACAGGAGCTCTTGGGCGTTGAAGATCTGCTGTCCCAGCCCGCCTGCGCCGACCATCCCGAGGATCGTCGAGGCGCGGATGTTGTACTCCCACCGGTAGAGCACGTGCGCCGCGAACACGGGCACCGCGTTCGGGACCATCCCGAACAGCGCGGCGGCGGTCGCGGTCGCCCCTGTGGCGACGAGCGCCTCGGCGGGCGCCGCGGACGCGAGCTCCAGGCTCTCCGCGAGCAGCCGGCCGAGGACGGCGGCGGTGATGACGACGAGCGCGACTGCACCGGCGCGCGGGCCGAGGCCGACGAGCAGAATCGCGAGCAGCCCCATCGCGACGTACGGGATCGAGCGCAGCGCGCCGAGCAGCAGCCGCCCCGGGACCTCGAACGCGAGCGACCACGGGCGCCACCCGCTTCCGCGCATCCAGCCGGAGGTGATCGGGCGCGCGACGAGCCACGCGACCGGGATCGCGAGCAGCGCACCGCCGAGCGTGCCGATCACGGCGACGATCAGCGTCTCCTCCGCGCCGACCAGCGCGGCGTGCAGGAGCGCCGGATCGAACTGCGGCGGCGCGGCCTTGAACGCGAACTGTCCGATCCGAGCCGGCGCTTGGACGAAGCGCGCCAGCGGGGTGGACGAGAGGGACGCGAACGCGGCAACCGCGATCACGCCGGTCGCCAACAGCGTGACGACGGCGACCCATGACGGCGCGCGCGTGCGCAGCCATTCGGCGAACACGTCGAACCCGACGACGAAGAGCGCGATCGCCGCGAAATACAGACCGAAGGCGCGGAAATCGGCGAGGTTCAGCGCCTGCATGATCGCCGCACCCAACCCGCCGGCGCCGACGACGCCGACGATCACCGAGTTGCGGATCACGCAGTCGACGAGATACGCGGCGAAGCCGACGATCCCGGGATACGCGGTCGGTAGCAGCCCGACCAGAAAGGCCGTGACGCGCGTCGCGCCGCTCGCGCGCAGCGCTTCGGCGGGCTCGCGCGGCACCGCGAGGAGCAGCTCCGCGAAGAGCTTCGCCGCGACGGCGGAATTCTGCAGCCCGAGCGCGATCGCGCCGGCCGCCGGGCCGAATCCGATCGCCGCGACGAAGACGATCGCGAGCACGAGATCGGGGATCGCGCGCACCATCAGCGCCGCCGTCGAGACGAGACGGCCGAGCGGGCCGCCCGCCGCGATCAGGATCCCGAGCGGCGCGCCGAGCACGATCGCGATGAAGAGCGCTCCGGCGGTGATCCCGATCGTCTCGAGCACCGGATCGCGCAAGAACTGGACGAGCTGCCAGAAGTCGGCCATGGTCTATTCGACGAGCCGGCCGTGTTGGAGCCGCACGATGCGGTCGAACCGTGCGGCGATGTCCGGCTGGTGCAGCGAGCAGACCAGCGTCGTGCCGCGCGAGCGCGCATCGTCGAGCAGCATCCCGATCGTCTCGTGGGCGAGCTCGGAATCGAGCGACGCGACCGGTTCGTCGGCCATCACCAGTTGGGCCCGCTGGATCACGGCGCGCGCGATCGCAACGCGCTGGCGCTGTCCGCCGGACAGCGCGTGCGCGCGGTCGCCGAACCGGTCGGCGAGCGCGACGCGTGCGAGCGCCTCGCGGACGTCCTCGCGTTCCGCCGCGCTCGGTGCGGTGACGGAGCGCAGCGAGTCGATCGTCGAGCGCCGCCCGAACGTTCCGGCGATCACGTTCTGCCAGACGTGCAGCCGGTCGACCAGCGCGTGCGACTGGAAGATCATCGCGATCGTCGCGCGGCGCCGCCGCAGCGCCGCGCCGCGCAGCGTGCGCATGTCGTCGCCGCCGACCAGCACGCGCCCGGCGCTGGGATCGAAGGCCGCGTACGCGAGCCTGAACAGCGTCGTCTTCCCGGACCCGCTCGGGCCGACGATGGCGACTCGCTCGCCGGGCTCGATGCGAAGCGTGACGCCGTCGAGCGCGACGCGCCGCCCGTACCGGTGCGTGACGTCTTCGAAGGCGAGCATCCGCTCAGAGCAGCTTCAGACGCTCGGCGACTTTCCGCAGCGGCTCGTATTCCGCATCGTCGGCCGGGATGAACTTCGTCGCCCGCAGCACGTCGAGCACGGCGCGATCGTTCGTCGTGAGGAACGCCTTCTTGATCGCGTCGGCGGTCGCGGCGTCGACGCCTTTGCGCACGACCCAGACGTAGTCGACGAACGGCTTGCTAGTGTAGAACACGCGCGCCCGGTTGGGATCGATCGTCTTGTCCTCGACCAGCTTCTTGTAGACGCTCTCGTCGATCGCGCCGGCGTCGACCGAGCCGCCGTTGACCGCGATCGCGGTCGCCGTGTGGTTGCCGGTGAAGCGGGCCTGCAGGTCGCGGTCGGGATCGACGCCCGCTTCGAGCATCTCCTTCACCGGCTCGAGATGACCCGAGGTCGAGCTCGGATCGCCGAACGCGAACGATTTGCCCTTGAGGTCGGTCAGCTTCGCGATCTGCGGGCGCGAGGTGATGAACAGCGAGTGGAACTGCCGGTCGGACTCGCGCTGCACGAGCGGGACGACGCCGTAGAGCTTGCGCGCCTTCAGATACGTCAGCCCGCCGAAGTATGCCAAGTCGGCGGCGTCGTTCCCGATCGCCTCGACGGTCGCCGCGTAGTTGGTCGGGATCACGAGCTTGACGCTGCGCTTCGTGGCCCGAGCCAGCATGTCGATCACCGGCTGTTTCGCCGCGAAGGACGCTGCGGTCGTCGCGACCTCAGGGACGAATGCGACGGTGAGCTGCTCGGCGGCGAATGCGCGCGAGGGCACCACGGCCACGGCGGAACCGAGCGCGGCCGTTCCGGCCAAAAAAGTCGATCGATCCATCAAAGGAGCCCCCTTCACGAAGAAACGTCAGCCGTCGAGGACGGCGCCACCTCAGGAACCCCGCAAACGCGCTCAGCGCTGCGGATCAGCGCTCCTCCTCGGGGCGCCTCCGCGGCAGCGCGTACCACGCCTCGTCGCAGGCGCGGCGGTCGTCGTCGTCCAGCTCGACCTTGAGCGCGCCGAGCGAGTCGCGCAGCTGCTCGGCGCGGCTGGCGCCGACGATCGCGGCGGTCACGCCGGGCTGGTCGAGCACCCAGCGTAACGCGACGTGCGTCAGCGTCTTCCCGCGCGAGGCGACGTCTGCGGCGAGCCGCTCGACGACGTCGAGCTGCTCGTCGCGCCAATAGCGCTGCCGGTAGAGCGACGCGGCGGTGCCGAGCGTGAAGCGCGTCCCCTCGCGCGGCGCCTCACCGCGCTTGTACTTTCCGGTCAGCACACCGCCCGCGAGCGGGTTGAAGACGACCGCACCGACGCCGTGCGCCTGCGCCGCGGGGAGCAGCTCGCTCTCGATCGCGCGGAACAGGATGTTGTAGCGCGGCTGCACGGCATCGAAGCGAATCGTGCGGTCACGGTCGGAGGTCCACAGCGCCGACATCATCTGCCAGGCGGCGATGTTGCTGCAGCCCGCGTAGCGGATCTTACCGGCGCGCCGCAGGTCGTCGAAGGCCGCCAGCGTCTCCTCGACCGGCGTCTCCGGGTCCCAGCGGTGGATGTAGTACAGGTCGATGAAGTCCGTGCGCAGCCGGCGCAGCGACGCCTCGCACGCCTCGATCACGTGGCGCCGCGAGTTGCCTTTGTCGTTCGGGCCGGGGCCCATCGGGTTGTGGACCTTCGTCGCGACGACGAAGCGATCGCGCTTCCCGGCGAGCCGTTCGCCGACGATCTCCTCGGTGCGGCCGACCGTCTCGAGCGTGCCGCCGACAGGATAGACGTCCGCGACGTCGATGAAGTCGATCCCCGCCTCCTCCGCGACGTCCATGATCGCGAACGACTCCTCGCGACCGGTCTGCAGCCCGAAGGTCATCGTCCCGAGGCAGATCTCCGAAACCTTGAGGCCGGTCCGGCCGAGCCGTACGCTGCGCATCAGCGCGCAGTTCTCGCCGCGGCTCAGCGGACCCCCAGCGAGCCGGATATACTGAAAGCATGCGCACTCGGGTCGTGTCTCTGCTCGGCATCGCGGTCCTCGCCCTGCCGGTCGCCGCGGGAGCGGCGGAGCCGCAGGCGCCGCCCACGCTGACCCCGATCGTCGCGCACGACGTCGGCGACGCGTGCCCCGGAACCGCGCGCTACGCCGAGGCGCTCGTTCGCGGCATCGGACGCGCGGACGCGGTCGCCGCGCGACCGCTGTTCGCAGCCTGCGCCGCAAAAACTCGGCTGCCCGGATTTCTCTGGAAGACCGACGCCGCGAACGTCGCGCTCGGTGCCGTCGACCTTTCGCTCGGGGTACTCGACCGCGACGCTGCGGCGATGCGTCGTGCCGCCGGTGAGACGAGCGATCTGCGCTCGCGCAGCGTCTCGACCGACGAGCAGGTCCGTGGGTGGACGATCATCCCGGATTACGCCTTCCGGAACGAAACGAGGACGTTCGCGTATCTTCCGGCGACGCCGGCGAACGCGCAACTCGCGCGGCGTCCGTTCACGGACGATTTCGCGGCGGAGAACGCAGCGTACATCAACGTCGCCGCGCGGACGGGTACGGCGTGGATCACGACGCCGCGCGTCACGACGGGCATCTCGTACTCGGGGATTCACTATCCGAACGATGCGGTGCGGTCGCCCGCCCGCGCGTCGACGCAGAAGGAAAACGCGGGACCCGGAAACGGGCAATAAGACCCCGCCGGCGCCGTTCGGTGTGCGGCGGACGGCGAACCCTGGGTAACAGCATTCTCGCGGCGGGTGGTGCTCGAAAGGGGATGCCTGTTGCTTCCAGCTCGCTTCATCGCACCCGCGTTGTGCGCCGCCGCCGTGATCCTCGCCGCATGCAGCGGCGGCTCGTCGAGCTCGGCGCCCCCGTTCAATTCCGGTGGCGGAGCGCAGTTTCCGGGCGCGGGGCCCGGGACGCCGCCGCCCGTGGGCGCGACGCCGAGCCCGACGCCCGTCCCCACCGCGACGCCGACGGCGGCTCCGGCCGGAATCACGACGCCGTCCGCGTCGGTCGGCCGGCTGGCGTCCTATCACGTCTCACCGCAAAAGATGTTCGTCGCCGGGATCTCGTCCGGCGGGTTCTTCGCAGTGCAGATGCACGTCGCGCACTCGGCGGTGTTCAAAGGCGCCGCGATCTACGCGGGCGGCGTCTACTATTGCGCGACCGGCAACGTCGCAACCGCGCTCGGAAACTGCGGCGGCGAGACGGTGAACGGCCAGGCGCTCTACCACAGCACGCTGGCCGCATCCGAGGTCTATCTCGACCAGCAGTCGGCGCTCGGCACGATCGATAACGAAGCGAACCTGCGCGGCCAGCCTGTATACCTGTGGCAAGGGACGCGCGACTCGGTCGTCAACCCGCAAGAGAGCGCGGATCTCAACAGCGAGTACCAGCACTACGGCGCGCAGGTCACCTTCGACAACGCGTTCCCCGCCGAGCACGGCTGGGAGTCGCCCGACGGCGAGCTGCCGTGCGGTGTCGCGACGAGCCCGTACATGATCTCCTGCCCGCAGAACGGCGCGCCGTACGACTCGGTGCAGAAGTGGCTCACGATGTTCTTCGGCCCGCTGCAGCCCCGCGGAACGCTCGCGCTGCACGGCGCGCTGATGCGCTTCGACCAGACCGAGTTCGGCGCGAGCGCGGCGAACTCGATGGACACCAAAGGGACGGTCTACGTTCCACAGCCGTGTCTTGCCGGCGCGACCTGCGGGTTCGTCGTGGCCTTCCACGGCTGTCTTCAGTATCAGGGAATCATCGGTGACCGCTTTCCGCTCGAAGCCGGAATCGACGAATGGGCCGACACGAACAACATCATCGTGCTCTACCCGTTCGCGGTCCCCGGCTCGGGCGCGGTCGTGAACCCGAACGGTTGCTGGGACTGGTGGGGCTACGACGATCCGAACTACGCGCTCAAGAGCGGCACGCAGATTTCCATCGTGTACAAGATGGTGCAGCGCGTGACGGGCGCGCCGTGAAGCAGGCGCCCGACCGCCGACGACCGTTTGGGACGGTCGCCTAGAGGAGCATACGTCCGGCCGTTGAAAGATCCGTCACACGATCCATTTTCGTTCGGCGGGGAGGTGAGCAGTATCCCGGACCTTGCTCAGGCGGCGACGTTCGTCATCGCGGCGTTCCTTGCCGGAGTCGCGGCGATCACGGGGACGCAGCTGCTCTCCGGGACGATCAACACGCGCCGTCTCTTCTACGGGCGGCGCAAGAACGGCGATTACTACTTCAGCCCGGAGCGCGTGCAACTGCTCTTGTTCACAGTCTGGGTCGCGTTCACATATCTCCTCACCGTATTCGGCAATCGCAGCAAACTCCCCGACGTCGACACGCAGACGCTCGCGCTCCTGGGCGGAAGCCACGCGTTGTACCTCGGCGGCAAGGCGTTCGCGCGGCTCGCTCCCGTGCGCAACGGAAAGGACTGACCTCGATGCTTCTCGCTCAAGCGAACACGACGTTCGATCTTCTGGCGCTCATCGCCGGCTGGGTCATCCTGATCTTCATCGCTGCGTTGGGCGGCGTGATCATCTGGTGCATGGTCACCGGCACGATCGATCTCTCCAAGTTGATCAGCGAACCGAACGGCGACGCCAGCATGTCTCGGCTCCAACTGCTGATCTTCACCTTCGTGATCGCGACCAGCTTGTTTCTGATCATCGTGTACGGGCACGCGTTCCCCGCGACGATCCCGCAAGGCGTGCTGGTGCTGCTCGGCATCAGCTCCAGCTCGTATCTCGTCAGCAAGGGCATTCAGTTCAGCTCGGCGGCCGGAGTCTCGGGGAGCGGTCCTGCGCTGATCATCGTACCGCAGCGCGTGGCGGTCCCATGCGGCGGGCAGCCGTTCACGTTCGAGGTGACCAGGGTCGGCCTCGACGACGACAGCGGCGTCAAGTGGTCGCTCCCGCCGACGTCGGCGGGTACGCTGGGATTGATCAACCCGGACACCGGCGTGTACACGCCGCCGCAACCGGCGTCCCCGCCGTTGGGCTGCCCGTACGTCGAAGTGCACGCAACCAGCGTCACGAATCCGAGCGTGATGGATGTCGCGCTCATCCACCTGATCTAGCACGATGGCGAAGACAGCGACTCCCGCGAGACTGCCGAGACGCGGCGTCCATCCGGCGGCTGCCGCGGCGGCGGTCCTGCCCGCCGCGCTGTCGGTGCTCGCGCCGTCCGGACAGCCTGCGAATCCGAACTGCGGCGTCCACTGCGGCTCCGAGCGTTGGCAGGCGAAAACGCTGAGCTACGAAGGGGCGAGCTCGCTGAATATGGAGCCCGTGACTACGACGGTCTCTCGGCTCGTGAACGAGATGGCGCCGACGGGCACCAGCGAGGTCCGGGTCGCGCCGGTCGAGACGCAAGAGGTCACGATGACCGCGAACCTCCTCGGTTACAAGGTCGAAAGCGATCGCGACATCCACATCGTCGTCCAGGACTTGAGCACCAAGGAGACGATGATCGTCGAGATCCCGGACCCGCAGTGCTCGGGCGTCTGCTCGTCGATCGCGCGCGACCAGATCGTCACGGCGCGCCAGACGTTCGAGACGGCCTTCGCAGGCGCGGTGCCGAGCCCAACTTATCACAGCCTCGCGAAGCCGGTTCAGATCGTGGTGACCGGCTTCCCGCTCTTCGATTTCAAGCACCCGACGCTGCAAACCGGGCTGGCCAAGAACTGCATCGAGGTCCATCCGGTTCTAAGCATCACGATCCCGACCGATCAGCCGCTCACAACCGTCACCGGAAATGAGCCCAAGCCGCCGCCGAACGAGACCTATACCTGCATGCCGAAAGTCGAGTCGACCGAGTGACGGACTCGCGCTCAGGTGGGGCTCAGCCAGAGCGCGTTACCGCCCAAGCCGTCCGTCTGGGTTACGTTGGTATCGATCGAGACGCCGCCGATGGATCGCGGGGTACCGGGTATCGTCTGGATCATCTGATAGCCGCGGGTCGGGATGGCGGGAACAAGCGATCCCGATTTCCAGTAGTGCTCGAGCGTCAGACTGTTATAGAGCTGATTGCCGTCCAAGCCGCTGTTCGCGCCGACGTAAATGCCCGGCACGAAGCCGGCCGAGGCTACGACGGACGACCACTCGTTCACGAACGTGATCACATCGCTTGCAGGCGTGGCGCCGTTCACCGCCTCGACGTCGACCCAAATGTTGACGCCGGCCGGAAAACCAATCCGCCGAGCGCTATCTACCGCACGCTGCCCGTAAGTCGTACCCCAGCCCGTTGGTCTCCAGTTATCGCCGGCGTACGGGTAGATCGGCATCAGCGCGAGCCCGGCCTCGAGGATGCGAGCCGCCTCCGCGCCGTCCATGTCACCTGGCCGATCGTAATCCATGAATGCGAGGTACCGCAGGCAGAACGTGAACCCGCCCGACCTTGCCTCCCTAAGCGCCTGGTCCGTCAAGACGTCGGGGGTGTCAAACCCGCGAGCGCCCGGCGTCGCTGGACGTACGGTTCCTGGCAGAGACGGCATATCAATCTCCCGATGATGCGGTATCTGACCACGCGGCATTCTTCGCCGCCGCCTGTCGTCCTTGCTGCCCGAAGCAACGCACTCAACGATTACGGACCAAGTTGCCGCGCTGCAGTACTCGCTCTTTGATGCTGGGTGCTATACTGGGCCGATGCGAAGCGCGTTTTCGTCTCTCGCGGTCTTTTTCGTCGCGATTGCGGTGTCGCCGGCATGGGCCGATGAGGCGCACGCTCCTCCCGTCTTGACACCCGCGCTCGTCCGCCAGCTCACCGCGGCGTGCCCGGGAAGCGCGCGCTACGCCGAGGCGCTCGCACGCGGCAGCGGCGAGGCCGACGCGGCCGCGGGGGCGCAGCTGTTCCAGAATTGCGCCGCCGACGGGCGGCGTCAGCGCGCGGAGGCGCGCCGGTTCATCGCCTCGACGGCGGCCGGCGGCGCGTATTTGGCGCTCGGCCTGCTCCGTCACGATTCGGCGATGCTGCAGCGATCGCTCGATGCGACGGATGAGATGCGCCGCGCGGTGCCCGTCTCGGACGAACAGATTCGGCGGTGGTCGGCGATCCCGGATGCGATCGATATGGAGCACCACAAGCTTCTCATCGTGACGAGCTGTGGGATCGGCGATCCGGCCGTCGCGGCGTCATACATCAACGTCGCGGCACACGACGGCGCGGCATGGATCGTCGCTGCGCGCCCGCCGCTTACGGATTGTCCCCCGCTCGCAGCAAATGCGTACGATCCGGCCGACAAGGCTCATGCGATGACGCTTCCGCGCGGGACCGCCACCGGACGGCCGAATCCCGCAATCGAGCCCGATGTGCACCTCGGGCACTGAGGCGCGCTACGAAACGGCGCTGATCGCCACCGGCTCGCGGTTCGCCGCGGGCAGCAGCGCATTCGCGATCCGCAGCGGATCGTAGTCCGAGACCGCGACCGTTTCGGCGGATTCGTCGCCGGTGCGGCGCGCGGCGCGCAACGCGTCGATCGCTTCGGGAAGCGCGAACTGCTCGCCGACGTAGCCTGAGACGAAGCGGCCGCCGCGGATCTCGCCGCGCGCTTCCATGCGGCGCAGCGCGGCGAGGACCTCGCGCCACGGCGGCGTGAGCGTCTCGCGGATCGCGACGTCGCGGAAGACCACGCCCCAGCGCTCCAGCAGCCGGCGTGCGAACGACTCTGCATCGATGCGTTCCGTCTCCGACGCCAGCAGCGTCCAGCGGCCGCTCGACGAGCGCGGGCGGGCGCGCAGGCCTTTCTCGCCGAGACGGCGCTTCGCGTCGATCAGCGAGCGCAGCGCGTCGAAGCCGTCGGCGGTGACGAGGCCGGCGGCGACGAGCTGCCAGAGCGCTTCTTCCACTTCGCTCGGCAGGCGTTTGGTGCCGCGGACGATGTCGGCGAAGAACGGTGCGCCGCGGCGGCGGATCTCGTCGAGCACGTCGTGCGCCGCGCCGGAGAGCGCGGCGTTCTGCTCGCCGTCGCGCGTGACGATCAGCGACTCGGCATCCTCGCGCCGGAACAGCGCGATCGGCGCGAGCTTCGTCGGGCGGATGCGGCGCTTGCGCTCCGCATCCTCGTCCTGCGCGAGCGCGGGATGCGGCGACAGCCGGCCCCACATCACGTCGCCGGAGTAGCAGAGCTGGTCCAAATACTCGCGCTTGTACCGCGCGACGCGCGCGGGGAGGACCGAGGCTTCCCACGCGGCGGCCGGGATCTCGTAGCCTTCGAGCTGCTTGATGATCTGCAGCGTGCCGTCGATCCCGTGCAGGCGCGAGGCCGGCGTGACGTGCTGCCAGCGGTAGAGGAAACGCACGTACTCCGCCGTGCTCACCGGTTCGATCTCGCGGCGCAGCTGCCCCAGCGTGAGCCGGTGGATGCGCGCGAGGACGCGGCGGTTGCACCATTCTTCCGCGTCGCCGCCGCGGAAACGCCCGCGCAGCACCTGGCCGTCGACCTCGAGCCGCAGCAATGCTTCGTTCACCGTCTCGGCGCTCACCGCGAAACGCTGTGCGAGCTCGGCGGCCGTGACGGGACCGGACGACTCGAGCCAGCCGCGCAGGATCTCCGCGAACGCGTCTTCGGCGCGCTCGGGGAGCGGCTGCGCGGCCACGACCGATGCAATCTCCGGCGCGATCGGCGCACCGGGATATGCCAGGCGCGCGAGGTCGAGCCGTTCGGCGCACGTCCAGAACTGCGCGCCGTCCGCGCTCAGCGTCGTCGCGCGGCGCTGCGCGACGAGATCGTCGTACCAGGCGCTCCACTCGGCGACCGGCGGAAGGACGATCAGCGTGCCGAGCGCGTCGTGCAGCTCGTCGGCATCGCGGACGACCGGCCAGACCGACTCCGTGACTTCGGCGATCGCGGCCGGGTCGAGGATCCCGGTTCCGTCGACGTCGCTGCGGATCGTGCGGCGCAGCGTGATCGCGCGCGTGCGGCGCTCTTCGAGCGGCGCGTCGTCGAGGTAGGCGTACGGATTCGCGTTGAGGATCTCGTGGCAGAACGGCGAGGGCTCCGGCGTGTCGACCGCGTGCGTTCGGATCGAGCCGCTTTCGAGGCGCTGCAAGACGGCGGTCAGACCGTCGAGATCCATCGCTTCGCGCAGGCAGTTCGCGATCGTCTCGCGGACGAGGACGTGATCGGGGACGCGAATCGGCCCTTCGAGGTTCTCCGGGCACGCGGCGGCGTCGGGGAAACAAGCGGCGAGCAGGTCGTCCGCGCGCATCCGCTGCAGCTGCGGCGGGACGCGCTTGCCGCCGTGCTGGCGCAGGATCGCGAGCGAGCGCGTCGCGTTCCAGCGCCAGCGCGCCGCGAACATCGGTGCGGTCAGCAGCGCCTGGGTGAGCGTCTGCTCGACGCTCGCCGACTTGACGTACTCGAAGACGATCTCGAGCGGGAACGCGTGCTGATCGCTCAGCGAGAGCACGAGCCCGTTGTCGGTCGCCGCCGCCTGCAGCTCGAGGTTGAAGCTCCGGCAGAACTTCTTCCGCAGCGCGAGCCCCCACGCGCGGTTGATCCGCGCGCCGAACGGCGTGTGCAGGATCAGCTGCATCCCGCCGGCCTCGTCGAAGAAGCGCTCGGCGACGAGCAGGTCGCCGGTCGGGACGGCGCCGAGGATCGCCTTGCCGTTACGGACGTACGCGACGCACTGCTCGGCGCCGGCGCGGTCGACGCCGCACTCGGCGATCAGCCACGCGCAGGCCGCCTCGTCGTCGCGGTCGTCGATCGCTTTGCGGACCGCGGAGACCTCGTGCGAGAGCTCGATCGTGCGCCCGAGCCCTTCGCCGTTCCAGAACGGAACCGACGGCGGCGCGCCGTGCGCGTCCTCGACCCGCACGACGCCCGGCTCGACGCGCCGCACCTGCCAGGACGTCGTGCCGAGCAGGAAGACGTCGCCCGCCATGCTCTCGACGGCGAAATCTTCGTCGACGGTGCCGACAACGTGGCCGTCCGGTTCGACGACGACGTTGTAGTTCGCGGTCTCGGGGATCGCGCCGCCCGAGGTGATCGCCGTCATGCGCGCGCCGCGCCGTGCGCGGACGCGGCCGTTGACCCGGTCGGCGTGGAGGTACGCGCCGCTGCGCCCGCGTGAGGTCGCGACGCCGTCGGCGAGCATCGTGAGGACGTCGTCGAAGTCCTTGCGCGCGAGCTCGCGGTACGGATACGCCTTGCGCACCGCCTCGTAGAGCGCGTCGATCTCCCACTCGTCGTCGGCGGCGCAGAAGGCGACGAGCTGCTGCGCGAGGATGTCGAGCGGCGCGCTCGGGATCGTCAGTGCGTCCATCGCCCCGGTGCGGATCGCGCGCACGAGGGCGGCGCACTCCATGAGCTCGTCGCGCGTCGTCGCGAACAGCCGGCCTTCCGGCTTCGCGCCGACCCAGTGCCCGCTGCGGCCGATGCGCTGGAGCGCGACCGCGATCGAACGCGGCGAGCCGAGCTGGACGACGAGGTCGATCGAGCCGATGTCGATCCCGAGCTCGAGCGAGGCGGTCGCGACGACGGCCTTGAGCTCGCCGTTCTTCAGCCGGTTCTCGGCCTCGAAGCGCTTCTCGCGCGAGAGGCTGCCGTGGTGCGGCATGACGAGCCCTTCGCCGAGCCGCTGCGTGAGGTTGAACGCGACGCGCTCGCTCATGCGCCGCGTACTCACGAAGATCAGCGTCGTGCGGTGCGCGCGAACCAGCTCGGCGACGCGGTCGTAGATCTCGCCCCACATCTCGTTGCTTGCCACCGGGCCGAGCTCGTCGCTCGGCACTTCGACGGCAAGCGTCATCTCGCGACGGTGGCCTACGTTCACGACCTCCGCGTCGGGCGAGAGGAAGCGCGCGACCTCGTCGAGCGGCCGAACCGTCGCGGAGAGGCCGATGCGCTGGGGCTTGCGGCCGCTCTCGCGGATCACGAGCTCGTCGAGGCGAGCGAGCGTCAGCGCGAGATGCGAACCACGCTTGTCGGCGGCCATCGCGTGGATCTCGTCGA
The DNA here is from genome assembly GCA_035488115.1 of Candidatus Limnocylindrales bacterium. Lineage (GTDB taxonomy): Bacteria > Vulcanimicrobiota > Vulcanimicrobiia > Vulcanimicrobiales > Vulcanimicrobiaceae > Vulcanimicrobium. Next base: position 24,044 of record DATHLN010000024.1, read on the forward strand.
CGATGACCGTCCGCACGCGAGCGAACAGCGCGCGCGACTTCTCCGCGGTGAGCAGGATGAACAGCGACTCCGGCGTGGTCACCAACACGTGCGGCGGCTTGCGCAGCATCCGCGCGCGCTCGGACTGCGGCGTGTCGCCGGTCCGCGTCGCGGTGCGGATTACCGCGAGCGCCAGCCCTTGCTCTTGGGCCGAGGCGAGCAGCTCAGCGAGCGGGACCTCGAGATTCTTGCGGATGTCGTTGGTGAGTGCTTTGAGCGGCGAGACGTACACGACCAGCGTCTCGTCCGCCAGCTCGCCGGCGGCCGCGCGGCGGACGAGATCGTCGAGGCATAGCGTGAACGCGGCCAGCGTCTTCCCCGACCCGGTCGGCGCCGAGACGAGCACGTCCCGGCCGGCCCGGATCAGCGGCCAGCCCTGGATCTGCGGCTCGGTCGGCTCGCCGTAGCGAGAGGCAAACCAATCGCCGACGAGCGGGTGAAAGTCGCCCAGCACAGTTCTTCCTTCAACCCGGAAATCGGTTGTCCGTTTGCGGGCACTTGCTTAGTTGTTCACACTAGTGTTACTATTTTCAGGTGCCGGGTGAGTGGCTAAGCGCAGCAACGATGAGATCGACATCGTGGACGGGCACGTGCGGTCGTTCGAATGGTTTTGGGCGGAGGACGGCTCGATGCCGGGTCTCGACGACTTTGAGCGGCTGGACGACGATGTGCGGGCGGAGCTCATCGAAGTCTTTCGGCATTGGGCCGATCTCCCGGCCGGGAGGCATCTCTCTCAAACCCGGGTCAACCTCGAGCGCGACCAGCCGAAAGTCTTCGCCGTGAAAGCAGGGCGACATCGATTCACGGTCTTTCACGCCGGCAGTGGCGTTTGGGTCGTGCACCGCCGATACGCGAAGCGCAAAAAGAAGCTGGACAGAGCCGGAAAAAGGGTGATCGAGACGACGATCAGAGCGATGCAAGACTACGCAAGACGAGTCGAGGACGGGACGTACTATGAACGCGAGTGAAGCGAGAGATCGCCGCCGAGCAGCCGGAAAGCGTACGCTCGAGCAACGGATGCGCGACGATCCTCGCATGGCGGAGCGGATGGCCCGGCATCGACAGGACCTTCGGCTCGAGCAGCAAGTCATCGATGCGATGCAGCGCCAGCACGTGACTGCGGCGGAGCTCGCCCGGCGCGTGTCGTGTCAACCGTCAGCCATCTCGCGGGATCTGAAAGGCGGATTGAGCAAAGCAAAGCTCGGCCGCGTCGAACAGCTCGCGAACGCGATCGAACACGATTTCATCGCGTTCGTGATTCCGCGCGATCCGGCGGAGCGGCGAAGGACCGTCGATCGCATCGCTAAAGAATTGATCGCGGATCTCGCTTCCTGAACCGCCGGGCGACGGTACGCCCGCCCGCCGGAACCACGGCTTCTGCGGGCACGTTCACGGTGGGATGTCCGACCGAACGGCGGTTACCGCTCGCATCGCTCTTTGCACGATCTCCATAGCCGTCGCGTTGTCGATCTGCGACGGCGTCGCAGCGGCACAGACGTTTCCAGCGCCGCCGACGCCGCCGCCGTTGACCGGAACGCCGGCGCCCGCGCCGGCTCCGTCGGGGTCGCCATTTCCGGCGCCTTCGCCGTCGGTATCGCCGGGCGTGTCGCCGTCGCCGAGTCCAGGATTGCCGGGGTTGCCGATTCGGGTCGATCGGGCGAAGGTTGGTGTCGTGCCGGGGGCGACGGTGGTCGTGCACGTGTCGGGCGGGGTTGGGCCGCTCACCGCGCAGGCGTCGTTCGACGGGGTCGACGTGCGGTACGACGATCTCTCCAAGACGCTCTATCTCACCGGGCGCGCGAACGGGCGCGGGACGGTGACGCTCTCCGATGCGGCCGGGGACACGGCGGTCGTGAACGTGCTCGTCGCCCCGCCGGCCGGCGTCGTGCCGAGCGATGCGACGGTCGAGCTAGCCGGAACGGTCTCGCCGCAGTTCGCGAACGCGCGCATCCAAGCGACGATCGCGCAGCTGGCGCGGATGCAGCCGGGGACCTCCATCTCGGTCGGCGGTGTCAACGCCGGCGCGCTGCGGCCGGGCGATGCGCTCGAAGTCCGCGCGAACGTCGTGCTGCGCGGCAACGACGCCTACGTCGACCAGACCGGGACGACGAACGTCCACGTGCGCGTCGCCGCGCTGCCGCAGCTCGATCCGGTCGTGCTGTTCTACAGCGACGATCCCGAGCGTCTCGGACCGCTCGACGACGGCGTCCTGTTCCGCGGTACGATCTCCACGGCACGTCCCGCTCGGACGTACGTCTATCACGTCTCCGACGCAGGCAGCCGCCGCGTCTACGTCGCGCTGGAGTCGCCGAACGGCGTCGCGCGGGTGCAGGTGCTCGGCGCGGCCGCCGGACCGTCCGATGCGTTCTCGTACGTCGGGCATCTCTCGACGCTGCGCTACATGCTCGAACGGCCGCCGCAGGAGAGCTTCATCGCGACGGTCGGGCCCGGACTACCGTATCTGCTGCCGCTCGGCGCCGGGACGATGCTCTCCGGGCAGCTGATCGCGGCGATCCACGACTGGCGCGTGCTCGACGGTCCCGACGTGACCGTGTCGATCGTCGCGGCGAGCAACGGCACCGATCCCGCGACGCTGCTCGGGCAGCCGGAACATCCGAGCGACGGGCATTTTCGGCGCGGCGAGTTCTCGCTGACGAACGTGCCGCCGATCGCGCTCGCGTACTCGGTCGGCGGCGCGGAGCCGCAGCCGTTCGCCGTCGGCGCTCGCTACTACGCGAGCGGCCAGCCGGCGTTTCCGAACCTCCGACAGGACATCGTGCAGCAAGCCGGGCAACGCGCGCCGCTCGCCGGCGATTACGGCGTGCTGCGCAACGTCTCGCTGCAGCTCGCGAACCCGACCGCCGCGCCGCAAAACGTCTATCTGTACGAACAGCCCGGCGCGAACGGCGGCGTCACGACGACGGTCTGGTTCACCGGCGATCCGGCGCCGACCGAGGTGCGCTGCGTCAGCGACCCGTCGCAGCGCTATCTCGTGAAAGGCTTCGGCCTAGGGCCCGGGCAGACGCTGAACGTCACCGGCCAGTACATGACCGACGGAACCTCGTTTCTGCCGCTGTATTTCGGGCTGACGGCGACGCAGCCGCCGGTCGCGCCGGTCAACGGCTGCGGTCCGAAACCGGGCGTCGCGCCGGGCGGGCTGCCGACGCAGACGCTGTCTCAGCCGAACGCGCTCAAACGCTAGCGGGCGCGCGCACCATCAACCGTTTCGCGCGCTGCGCGACGCCGCGCATCGCGGCGAGCAGCGCGCCGCGGCGCGAGATCCCCGGCACCGCGGGCTCGTCGCCGAGCGGCGTCGGGTCGGCGAGCGCCAGCGCCTTCACCGCGTTCGATGCGTCGATCGTGTGGTCGGTCGCGTACGCGAGCTGATTTGCGGCATAGCGGTCGAGCGCGTAACGATAGTTCACCATCACGCCGTACGACTGTTCGAGGCCGCGCGGCGTCGTGTCCGCGAGCCAGTCGAGGCGCTCGATCTGCGCGCCGTTCGCGAGGTGGAAACGCGCGACCGCATCGCGAGGGGCGCCGTCCGCGCGCTTCGCGGCTGTCAGATAGCGCGCGGCGAGGCGCAGCACCGGCTCGCGCAGCGCGGCGGCGACCGCGGGATCGCGATGCCAGCCCGGCGTCGCGAGCGCATCGCGAACGTCCGGTGCGACGCGTTCGCCGAGCGAACGAATCCATGCCGCGAACCCCGGCAGCGGCGAGAGCGTCGCGAACGTGCGCAGCCGCGGCAGCTCCTGGCGCAGCAGCTCGACGGCGTGCTTGATCAGCGCGTTGCCGAACGGGATCCCGGTCAGCGCCGGCTCACAGTTCGAGATCGAGTAGAACGTCGCGCACCGCGCCGAGGCTGCCTCGACGCGCGGCGCATCCTTGTTGAGGATGGCGCGGATCGAGGAGGGCACGTCGTCGGTGAGCGCGACCTCGGTGAACACGAGCGGCGTCTCCGGAAGCGCCGGGTGGAAGAACGCGTACACGCGGCGGTCTTCGTCCAATCGGTCTTTCAGATCGAACCACCCGCGAACCGCGTGCACCGCCTCGGAGCGCGCGAGCCGTTCCAGCAGCGCGGCCGAGTCCGACCACGTCAGCCGCCGCAGCTCGAGCAGCCCGAGATCGAGCCGCGAGGCGAGGAACGTGCGCAGGTCGCCGTCGAGCGGCCGCAGATCGGCGGCGTCGGCGCGTCTCGCGATCAGCGAGATCAGCGCGGCGCGCAGGTCGACGACGAAGCGCAGGTCTCCGGGCGGCGCGGCGAGGTGGCGCAGCACCGCGTCGCGCGCCGGCTCCAGGTCGACGCGCAGGTGCGCGAGCGCGGCACGGCGCTCGGCGGGCTCGGCGCTCCGGGCGCGTTCGAGATCGCGCTCGACGCGGGCGTCGTCGACGCCGAGCGCGTCGAGCAGGCGCAGGAAGCGCAGGAGCTCGTCCTCGCTCGCCACCGCGACCGTCGAGCGGACGGTCCGCACGTGGTCGCGCGCCGCCAAGTCCCCGAGGGGGAGGCGTCTCAGCGCGTCGAGCGCGCGTTCGACGGGTGTCGCACGAGCCGGCATGGTCTCATTCCACGGAACACCGATCCATCGATCTCAGGTTGCCGCGGCATTCAAGACTCACGGTAGTCGCGTTCACCGGTTCGCGGATCGTAGCGCACCTCGACGAGCTTTCCAGAGGCGGGGTCGATGAACCGCTCTCCCGTTTTCTCCCAATGGCCGGTCTCCGTGACGTGGCCCCGGTAGCGGCGCTCGAACAAGAGCCCGATCACGAGCACCGTTCCGAAGCCGCAGAGCTGCATCGTCGCGGGCCAAAGCCGGAGGTCGGCCACGAGGACGACGAGGCCTGCGACGATGCACAGCACCGCGAACGCGAGCACGAACGCGCGCAGCATATCAGGCCGGCTCGATCACGACGGCGGTTCCGTACGCGACGATCTCGCTCATGCTCTGTCCCATCGAGGACGAGTCGAACCGCATCATCGTGACGGCGTCCGCGCCCATCGCCTGCGCGTTCCGAACCATCCGGTCGACGGCGTGGCGCCGAGCGTCTTCGAGCAGCTCGGTGTACTCCTTGATCTCTCCGCCGACGATCGAGCGGAGCGCGGCGATGATGTTCCCGGCCAAGCCGCGGCTGCGAACGACGACGCCGAAGACTTGACCTTTGGTCTCCTTGACCCGATGGCCGGCGATGTTCTCGGTCGTGACGACGATCATCGAGGCACCTCCCGCGAGGTGATATCCAAGAAGACGCCGCGTTGTTTCGGCGCTCGGGCGGCCGGGTGTAGTGCCCCTGGGGGTGGGGGTACTGCGAAGACGTTCTTCCTCTCGTGGGTTGAGGTTATGCGAGCCGACGACGAACGCTCCCCGGCCTGGCCGCTGCTGCGCCAGCTTACCCGCGACCGCTACGCGCTGGGCGCCGCGGCGCAATCGCGAAAGACCGCGTCGCTCGAGCCGCGCACCGCGACGGCCGACACGATCGTGCGATCGGTCTGCCCGTACTGCGCGGTCGGCTGCGGCCAGCTCGCGTTCGTCAAGGACGGCAAGGTCGTGCAGGTCGAGGGCGATCCCGACTCGCCGGTCTCGCGCGGGCGCTTGTGCCCGAAAGGCTCCGCGACGCGCTCGCTCAGTGAAAGCCCGCTGCGCGAATACAAGGTGAAGTACCGCCGGCCGTACGCGAACGCCTGGGAAGAGCTGGATCTCGACAAAGCCGTCGACATGATCGCCGACCGCGTCATCGCGACGCGCGCCCAGACCTGGGAGTCGGCGAACGACAAAGGGCAGCCGCTGAACCGCACCCTCGGGATCGCGAGCCTCGGCGGCGCGACGCTCGACAACGAAGAGAACTACCTGATGAAGAAGCTCTACACCGCCCTCGGTGTGGTGCAGGTCGAGAATCAGGCGCGCATTTGACATAGCAGCACGGTGCCCGGTCTGGGCGCCTCCTTCGGACGCGGCGGCGCGACGACGTTCCAGCAGGATCTGCAGAACGCCGACTGCATCGTGATCATGGGCTCGAACATGGCCGAGAACCATCCGGTCGGGTTCCAATGGGTCATGGAGGCGCGCGAGCGCGGCGCGCAGGTGATCCACGTCGACCCGCGCTTCACGCGCACGAGCGCGATGGCGACCCGGCACGTGATCATCAGGCCCGGCAGCGACATCGCGTTCCTCGGCGGGATCGTGAACTACATCCTCACCCAGGGGAAGTGGTTCGACGAGTACGTCAAGGCGTACACGAACGCATCGGCGATCATCGACGAGCGCTTCCGCGACACCGACGACCTCGACGGCGTCTTCTCGGGCTTCGATGCGAAGACGGACAACTACGACCTCGCTTCGTGGCAGTACGAGGACCTCTCGCTGAAAGGCGCGGCGGGCCGGCGCATGGGCCCGTCGGCGGCGGGTCTGAAAGAGGAGACGCACCCGCTCTCGCCCCGCGAAGAGGCGGCACAGAAACGGCTGCTGGAGCACGGCAAGCCGCCGCATTACGACCCGACGCTCCAGCACCCGCGCTGCGTGTTCCAGTTGCTCAAGAAGCACTACGCGCGCTACACGCCCGAGATGGTCGAGCGCGTCTGCGGGACGCCGCAAGCCGATTTCCTGCGCGTCGCGGAGACGCTGTGCGCGAACTCGGGCCGCGAGCGGACGAGCGCGTTCTGCTACTCGGTGGGCTGGACGCAGCACACCGTCGGGGTGCAGTACATCCGCGCGGCCGCGATCGTGCAGCTGCTGCTCGGCAACATCGGGCGGCCCGGCGGCGGGATCCTGGCATTGCGCGGCCACGCTTCGATCCAAGGCTCGACCGACATCCCGACGCTCTACGAGCTGTTGCCCGGCTACCTGCCGATGCCGCAGGCCGAGCACGTCGACAGCAAGACCTATCTCGAGAAAGGGACCGCGAAGCACGGGCTGTGGGGGCAGATGCCCTCGTACTTCATCAGCCTGATGAAGGCGTGGTACGGCGAGAAGGCGTCGGCCGCGAGCGACTGGTGTTTCGGCTATCTCCCGCGCATCACGGGGAACCACTCGACCTTCCCGAGCATCATGGGGATGCTGCTCGGGAACGTCAAAGGCTTCTTCGTCGTCGGTGAGAATCCGGCGGTCGGCTCGCCCAACTCCTCGCTGCACCGGCGCGCGATGGCGAACCTCGACTGGCTCGTCGTGCGCGACTTCTTCGAGATCGAGTCCGCGTCGTTCTGGTACGACTCGCCGGAGATCGAGACCGGGAAGCTGCGCACGCAGGAGATCAAGACCGAGGTCTTCTTGCTGCCGGCGGCCGACCATCTGCAGAAGAGCGGCTCCTTCACCAACACGCAGCGGCTGCTGCAATGGCATCACAAAGCGGTCGAACCGGAAGGCGACTGCCGCTCGGAGCTGTGGTTCTACTACCATCTCGGCAAGCGGATCCGCGAGAAGCTGAACGGTTCGGCCGAAGCGCGCGACCGCGCGGTGCTCGATCTGACGTGGGACTACCCGACCGAAGGCGCGCTCGACGAGCCGGACGCGCACGCCGTGCTGCGCGAGATCAACGGCTGGGGGATGGACGGCAAAGCGCTGCCGTCGTATCTGAAGCTCAAACCGGACGGCTCGACGGCGTGCGGGTGCTGGATCTACTGCGGCGTGTTCAAGGAAGAGCAGAACCAGGCTGCGCGCCGCAAGCCCGGCGGCGAGCAGAGCTGGGTCGCGCCGGAATGGGGCTGGGCGTGGCCGAGCAACCGGCGCATGTTGTACAACCGCGCTTCGGCCGATCCGTCCGGGAAACCGTGGAGCGAGCGCAGGCGCTACGTCTGGTGGGACGCCGAGAAGAAGAAATGGACCGGTGAAGACGTCCCCGACTTCACCGAGGACAAGTCGCCGGACTACGTTCCGCCGGAAGGCGCGCACGCCGACGACGCGCTCGACGGGCAGTCGCCGTTCATCCTGCAAGGCGACGGCAAGGGCTGGCTGTTGGCGCCGGACGGGCTGGTCGACGCACCGTTCCCGGCGCACTACGAGCCCGAGGAGTCGCCGATCCCGAACGCGCTCTACGGCACGCGCGCGAACCCCGTGCGCGAGCGGTGGCCGAGCGCGAACAACCCGTATCATCCGGCGCCCGGTGAGCCGGGAGCCGGCGTGTTCCCGTACGTCGTGACGTCGTACCGGCTCACCGAGCACCACACGGCCGGCGGGATGTCGCGCACGGTCGCGCATCTCTCGGAGCTGCAGCCGGAGATGTTCTGCGAAGTGAGCCCCGAGCTCGCCGCGGAGCGCGGGCTGGAGAACGGCGGGTGGGCGACGATCGTCTCGGCGCGCACGGCCATCGAGGCGCGCGTGCTCGTCACCGAGCGTATCCCGGACTACGTGATCGAGGGGCGGCAGACGCACGTCGTCGGCCTGCCGTACCATTGGGGATCGCGCGGTCTGACCACCGGTGACTCGGTGAACGACCTGTGGGTGATCAGCACCGACCCGAACGTGCACATTCAGGAGTCGAAGGCGGCGTCGTGCGACGTGCGCGCCGGACGGCGCCCGCGCGGCAAGGAGCTGACCGCGCTGGTGAACGACTACCGCCGCCGCGCCGGCTTGCCGGTGGAGGAGTGATGGAGCTGTTCGAGGCGACGAACGCCGAGCGCGAGACCGCGACGTACGACGGCGCTCAGCCGCGCAAGGGCTTCTTCACCGACACGACCCTCTGCATCGGCTGCAAAGCCTGCGAGGTCGCCTGCAAGGAGTGGAACCAGCTTCCGGACGACGGGATGGAGTTCACCGCACAGTCGTACGACAACACCGGCGCGCTGAGCGGGACGACATGGCGGCACGTCGCCTTCGTCGAGCAGATTCGCGGCGGCAACGCCGCGCCGCGGTCGAGCGGCGACGTCGTGCACGATCAGGCCGGGCGCTGGCTGATGGAGTCCGACGTCTGCAAGCACTGCACGCACGCCGCCTGCCTGGACGTGTGCCCAACCGGCTCGCTGATCCGCACCGAATTCGGGACGGTGATCGTGCAGGAGGACATCTGCAACGGCTGCGGCTACTGCGTCCCGGCCTGCCCGTTTGGGGTGATCGACAAGCGCGAGACCGACGGTCACGCGGGGAAGTGCACGCTGTGCTACGACCGCCTGACCGACGGGGAGAAGCCGGCCTGCGCGAAGGCGTGCCCGACCGAGTCGATCCAGTACGGCGATCTCGACGAGCTGCGCACGCGCGCCGACGCGCGACTGGAGCAGGTGCGCGCGAACGCGCAGTTCCGCGACGCGAGCCTGTACCTGCATGACGCGAATGACGGGATCGGCGGCGCGGGCGCGTTCTTCTTGCTGCTCGACAAGCCGGAAGTCTACGGGCTCCCGCCCGATCCTGTCGACACGACGCGCGACTTGCGCGCGATGTGGCGTGTCGCCGGCGCGGCGGCGCTTTCGCTCGTCGGCGTGACGGCTCTCGCCGCGCTGGGAGCTCGGCGGTGAGCGCGTCGTATTACGGGCGGCCGATCGTCAAGCCGCACGTCTGGAAGCCGTTCATCCCCTGGTATTTCTGGATCGGCGGAATGGCGGGCGCGGCATCGGTGCAGTGCGTCGCCGCGCGCGTGCGCGGCGAGAACGAGCTCGCCGCGGTCTACAAGCGCGCCGCGCTGGCCGGCGTGCTCACCGCGCCGGTGCTGCTGATCGCGGACCTCGGCGTGCCGTCGCGGTTCCACATGATGCTGCGGGTGTTCAAGCCGACCTCGCCGATGAACGTGGGCTCGTGGATCCTGAGCGTCTTCGGCGGCGCGGTGGCCGCGTCGGCGCTCGCCGAGCTGCTCGGCTGGGAGCGGACGTCGCGCGCGCTCGAAGTC
>DATHLN010000025.1:0-11257 GCA_035488115.1 Candidatus Limnocylindrales bacterium
CGCGCACAACCCGCTGGTCCTCCCGCGCACCGCCGGCGATCAGTTCCGCGCCGCCATGGCCCGGGTCGCGCCGCAGACCACCGTCACGGTGCTGCGCGCGGGCGTCGCCACGACGCTCCAGATCACCAAGACGTAGACGCCGCTAGACGCTTCGTAGACGCCTCCGGCCTAGGCTCCCTCCAGCAGCACTCGCCGCATGGAGATCACCGTCATGGCCGTTACGATCGAACCCGCCCAGCCCGCCGCCGTCGAGACCCACGATCCCGGGACCGCGCTCGCGCTCTACTCGCTCGGGCTGCCCGCCGGGTCCGAACCGGTCGGCTTCGTCCCGCTGCCTTCGCGCGTCGTCGAGGGGATCGTCGCGGTGAGTGCGCTGATCACCGTCGCGGTGTGGATGATCCGGCTGACCGGCCGCGGCTGACCCAGCGCCGATGACGGACGTCACACGTCCCGGATTTTGCGACGTTCAGACCCCATCGGTGGGACCAAAGACCCTAGTTTTGGCGCCTGCCGGTTCCGATGACAACTATGAGCGGAACCGGTAGGACGCCGGTTCGGAAAGAGTGATCGGTATGGAGACCATTGCGTTCGTTCGCGGCTTGGAGCTGCGAGCGCTTCTGGAAGCGACCGCGATCAGCCGTCTCGTCGAGACGATGGATCAGCTCATCGCCGACGCGGACGCCCGCGCGAAGAACGACGCGATCGCCGAGCATTGCGCCGCCTCGTGGCGCCGCCGCCGCGACGCGCTCCTCGAAGAGCACACCGCGCTCCTCAGCGGCCCAATCGTCCCCGTCCTGCGTTAACGGTACGCCGCCTGCATGGCGGTGAACCGCTCGCGCGCGGCGTTGAGGTCGAGGCGCGCGATCGGGGTCTCCGGTAAGCCGGTGCGGTCCTCGAACGTCGGGCGGTCTTCCTTGTAGATGATGCCGAGCGGGATGTCGCCCTCGCGCATCAGCGCGGCGAACGCGGCGGCGCGGTCGTTCGGCGCGTAGTCCTCGCGGGCGGTGACGTCCTCGACGTTCTCCTTGAACCACGCGTACGTGTTGATTTTGTTGTAGGTCACGCACGGCGACATCACCTCGACGATCGAGAAGCCGCGGTGCTCGACCGCCGCCTTGATCATCGCGACCATCTGCTTCGGCTGCGCCGAGAAGCCGCGCGCGACGAAGGTCGCGCCGGCCGCGAGCGCGAGCGCGAGGCCGTTCAGCGGCGTGTCGGGGTTCCCGTCGGGGCTCACCGAGGCGACGTAGCCGGTGGCGCTGGTCGGCGAGCTCTGCCCTTTGGTGAGCCCGTACGTCTGGTTGTCCATGACGATGTACGTCATGTCGATGTTGCGGCGCACCGCGTGGACGAAGTGCCCGGCGCCGATCGCGTAGCCGTCGCCGTCGCCGCCCGCCGCGATCACGGTGAGATCGCGGTTCGCGAGCTTGATCGCGGAGGCGACCGGGAGCGCGCGCCCGTGCACGCCGTGGAACGCGTAGCTGTGCAGGTAGCCGGAGATCTTTCCGGAGCAGCCGATCCCCGAGACGAACGCGACGTCCTTCGGCTGCTTGCCGAGCTCCGCCATCGCCTGCTTGAGCGCGGAGAGGACGCCGAAGTCGCCGCAGCCGGGGCACCACCACGACGGCGTCGCGGTGGCGAAATCTTTCGGGGTCAGCGTCGCCGTCATCTCAAACCACCTCCGCCGCAGCGTCACCCTGCGCAATGTCACCCTGAGCCCGTCGAAGGGTGAGCCCCGCCGTTTCGAGCACGGCGTCGATGATCTCGATCGGGCGGAACGGCCGCCCGTCGTACTTGCGCACGCCGTGCAGCGCGTCGAGCGGTCCGACCACCGCGCGGATCAGCTGCATGAGCTGCCCCGTGTAGTTGTTCTCGACGACGAACACGTGCTGCGCGCCGCGCACGAACGCACGGATGTCGTCCTCGGGGAACGGCCACAGCGTGCGCAATTGCAGGAAGCGCGTCAGGACGCCGCCGGCGGCGAGGCGCTGCACCGCTTCGGCGATCGGCCCGCGGTTCGCGCCGTACCCCACGATCGCGATGTCGGCGTCCGCGATCCCGTGCAGCACCGCGTTCGGCAGATCGTCGCGCATCGAGACGAGCTTGCCCATCCGCTTCTCCATCATGCGCGCGCGGTTGCGCGGGTTCTCCGTGATCACGCCGGCGTCGTTGTGCTCGGAGCCCGGCGCGAGGTGCATCCCGCCGGGGACGCCGGGGATCACGCGCGGCGAGACGCCGTCCTCGGTGAACGCGAAGCGCTTGTACTCGCCGAAGACCACCTCGCCGGAGTCGATCAGCTTGCCGCGGTCGATCTCGACCGCCTCGACGTCGAGCGGCGCCAGCGTGGCCTTGCTCTGGCACAGCGCCTGCTCCGTCAGGATGAACACGGGGACCTGATACTTCTCGGCGAGGTTGAACGCGGTGACCGCGATCTCGAACGACTCGTGCACCGTTCCGGGGGCGAGGACGACGCGCGGGATCTCGCCGTGGCCCGAGTAGATCAGGTGGTTGAGATTGCTCTGCTCGGTCTTCGTCGGCATTCCGGTCGACGGACCGGTGCGCGCGCACTCGATCACGACGACGGGGATCTCCAGCACGCCGGCGAGGCCGATCGCCTCGGTCATCAGCGCCTGTCCGGGGCCGGAAGTCGCGGTCATCGCGCGCACGCCGGCGAACGCGGCGCCGAGCGTCATCGTGATCGCCGCCAGCTCGTCCTCCGCCTGCACGACGACGCCGCCGAACTTCGGCAGCTGCTTCGACATCCACTCGAGGACGTCGGTCGCCGGCGTGATCGGATAGCCCGCCATGAAACGGCACCCGGCGACCAGCGCGCCGTACGCGATCGCGTCGTTGCCCATCATGATGAGCCGGTCGCCGTCGTCGCCCGCGACGAGGCCGTAGCCGCTCGGGCGGTCCGCGAAGTGCTCGAGCACGTAGCTCTCGCCGGCCTCGATCGCGCGCATGTTGAGGTCGACGACCTTTTCACCCTTGCGCTGGTAGACGCCGCGCACGTCGTTGCGGATGATCTCGGGGTCCATCCCGATCAGCGCGCCGAGCACGCCAAGCGAGATCGTGTTGCGGACGAGCTCGAGCCCGAGCTGCTCCTTGGCGATCTTCGCGAGCGGGATCTCGTACCAGGTGACGTCGTCGCGGCGCAGGTCGTCGGGGATCGTCTCGCTCGTGTTGTCGAAGACGACGAAGCCGCCGGGCCGCATCTCCTCGATGTGCGCCTCGACGGCTTCCAGATCGAAGGCGACGAGCGCGTCGACCGCGTCGGCCATGCCGTAGTTCTGGTGCTCGCTCGCGCGGATCACGTAGTTGGTGTGGCCGCCGCGGATCCGGGACGGGAAGTCTTTGTAGGTGTAGACTTCCAATCCCATGCGCTTGAACACGCCGGCGATGAGGTCGCCCGTTGTCAGGCTCCCGTCGCCGGCTTGCCCGCCGAACATCACTTCGACGCTGTTGAGGATCACTCGCCGCACCTCGCGATCCCGGGGCGATCGCCGCCCCGGTGGTCTCTAGTTCCGAGCCGTCGCGGGACTGCCCTGTCCCGCGCCCGCTCGCTCAGCCGCTCGACGAGTCAGGCCGCATCCCAGGATTCTCCGTTATGCCGGGAGCGAGATGCGCATCGTCGACCGCATGCTGCTGGAAGCGGCCTGGCCCGCCGTGGCGATCGCGCTCGCGTGCGAGGCGCTGATGTGGTCGCTCGGCTCGCGCGTCGCAGCATTCATCGGCGGCGCATACGCGGTTGCGATCGGCCTCGCGGTCGCATACGCACGCCTTTCGCGCGACGGCGAGCTCGCCGCGCTGCAGATGCTCGGGATCGCGCCGCGCCGGATCTCCGCCGCGGTCGACGTCCTGTGCGTTCTCGCCGCGCTGCTGGGCGCCTCGATCGCGTGCGTGTTCGGCAAGCCGGCGATTCGCACCGAGTACGCCGGGTACGTCCTGGCGGCGCTGCAGCTGCCGCTCGCGGGATCGCTCGCGCTTCCGGTCGTGGTGTACGCCGGCCGCGAGGAGCCTTGGGCCTTGATGTGCCTCGCATTGCTCGGCTACACCCTCGTCGTTCTCTGCGTCGTCGCGTTCGCACGGGCCCAAGGCTGGGCGCCTGGGCTCGAATGGTTCTTCGTCGACGCGGCGCTGTTCGCCGCAGACGTCATGCTGTATCGAAGGCTGACGAAGGGGCGCTCACGGCGCTGAAGGGCACGTCGTCCTAGAGCGCGCGCCGCAACGCCCGATGAGCGCGCTCGGCATCGCGCCACGCTTTACGCCAGGCGCGGCGGCGGTCGACGGCCTCGCGCTGCTCGATCATCGTCAGCTGGCCGGCGACGAACGCCGTGCCGTCGCGGGCCGCTGTGCGCAGCCGCGCGCCGGCGATGACGGCGTCGTGCTGCTCGCCCAAGATGGTCTGGATCGCTTCGACCGCTCCGGCCAGCGCGCGCGCACGGCGCCCGGCCAAGGGCGCGACGGCTTCAGCCGCATAGCGCACGCGTTTCGCGGCGATGCGAATGTGATGCAGCTCGGAATCGCTCGGCGGCCGCGAACGGCGGCGCACGCGTTTGCGCAACGCCGACCACGCGTCGCTGACGATCGGCGGGATCACCTCACACGCCGGCTCGTCGGCGAGCGCGTTGCAGCGCGGCGCCTTCACCAGATCGATCATCTCCCGCAGCAGCGCGGCGTAGCGCGGCTCGCGCAGCATCGCCTGCATTCGGCCATACGCCGCATCGCGCTCTTCGCGAAAGGCCGCGAGGATCTCGGCCGCGCGGACGCGATCGTCGTCGGCCAAGAGCCGGGCGTGGCGGCGCACTCGCGCCAAGAGCACGTCCGCGTCGCGCGCCGCGGCGAAGCCGTCTTGCAGCCAGCGCAGCCGCGCGCTCAGCCCGCGCGCCCACGCTTCGTCGAGCAGCGCGCCGAACGTGCGCAGGTCGCTGCGCAGCCGCCGCACCGCGACGCGCGCGTCGTGGACCGCGTCCTCGTTCGGATCGCGCCTCAGCAGCGGGTCTTGGCGCACGAGCCGTGCGAGCGCGTCGGCGAACGCCGCGCGCGCGATGTCGCGTGCCGGAGAGCGCGGCTTCAACCTCGACACGCAGCCCGCCTCAGAGCCGCTCTTCGAGCGCGCGGATCGCGGCAGGCGGCCCGGCCGCGACGATCTCGTCGCGCGCGCGCAGCTCGGTCTCCGGCGCCGGGCGGAAACGCATCGCGCCTTCGCGCTTGAGCGCGAGGACGAACGCTTCGTCGCCGCCCGGGAAGAGCTCCACCAGCGCGCGCCCGATCCAGCTCGAACCGTCACGGATCGTGACGTCCTCGAGCAGCAGCTCGCCGTTATCGGCGGAGAGGACCGTGTCGACGAACTCGACGGCCGTCGGGCGCATCGCGAGGCTCGCCATGCGGCGCCCGCCGATCGTGTACGGCGAGATCACCCGGTTCGCGCCGGCGAGGCGGATCTTCTGCTCGGCGTCCTCGGCGTTCGCGCGCGCGACGATGAAGATGTCCGGTTTCAGCACGCGCGCCGAGAGCGTCACGTAGATGTTGTCCGCGTCGTGGTCGACCGCGGTCACGAGCCCGCGCGCGCGCTCGATCCCGGCGCGGCGGAGCGTCTCGACATCGGTCGCGTTGCCGCTCATCACCACGAGCCCTTCCGTGGCGGCACGGTCCAGCGAGGACGGGTTGATGTCGATGATCACGAACGGGATCTTCTCGGCGGTGAAGTCGCGCGCGATCTCGCGGCCGACCCGGCCGTAGCCGCACAGGATGAAGTGATCCTGCATCTTAGCGACCCGCCGCCGGATGCGGCGGTGAAAGACCTCCGCGCCGAGATGGCCCTCGATGATGTACGCGAAGACCTGCAGCACGGTGTACGTGAGCGCGCCGAACCCGAACGCGACGACCGCGATCGTCCACCATTTCCCCGCGACGTCGAGCGCTTTGGGCTCGCCGCCGCCGACCGTGGTGATCGTCGTGACGGTCATGTAGAGCGAATCGAACCACGACCACCCCTCGAGCGCCGCGTAGCCCGCCGTCCCGACCGCGACGACCGCGATCAGCAGCGTCGCGGCGATCAACAACCGGCGGGGGAGGACGGTTCGCTCGCTCATACACGGACGGCCGGTCCTTCGCGGTCAGCGCAACCCGTTCCGCCGCACCGCGATCCGGCCGTCGTCGTAGTCGAACCACCAGTCGAAGTACTTCATCTGGTCCGTGCCGACGATCGCGTCGAGATCGACGTCGATCGCGTCGGGGCGGTCGCTGGGCTCCTCCACGCCGACGCGCAGTCCCACGAAGCGCTGCGGGCCGAGAACGAACGGCGGCGCCATGCGGGCCTGGACGCGGATCGCGCCTTCGAGATAGTCGGCGTCCATCGGCGAGCGCAAACCGCCGAACGACGCGGGTGACCAGCTCGCGACTTCCTTCGGGTGCGCGCGCTCGAACGGCGTCAGCACGAACAGGTGCGGCGAGCCGCTGTCAAGCGCGAACCGCTCACCGGCGGCGTTCCCGAACGCCGCGCTGACGAGCGGGAGCCCTTCGTCGACGTACGCCGGCATCACGGTATTCCTCCGATCGGCGAAGACGCGCTCGGCGGCCGCCGGCGTCAGCGCCTCCACGCGTTCGTGCTCGTAGTCGATGTGGATCACGTGCCCGAAGAAGAAATCGTAGCCGAGGATCCCATCGAGCCGGTATCCGATCTCGAGCGGGATCGCGAGCGTCGATGCGTCCGCGAGCGCGAGCGGTCCGACCGTGAGCCGCGGAACCGTCGCGTGCTCCAGCACCGGGTTCCAGCCGCGCTGCTGCGCGAGGCCCCGGTCCAGGAAGATCCCCGCAGTTCCGGTGTCGAGGACGAACGAGCCGCGGCGGCCCGCGATACCGACGTCGAGGAAGATGGTGCGGCCCTGGAAGTGCCCGGGGAGCAGCGCGACGCCGTTCGGCGGCGGGCTCGCGAACCCGAACGTGCGCTGCGTCTGCGGGATCGCGACGTCGACTTCACCGAGCGCTTGCGGCTCGACCGCGTCGACGGTGACGTCGAGATCGTTCTCCGCGACGCCGTCCGAGACGTGCCAGTGCCGCGCACGGCGCATCGTCCCGAGCGGCTCGAAGCGGTCGAACGACGTCACGATCGGATGCCGCCCTTCGCGGGTGATCTCGTGCGCGATTGCGCCGGTGGCCTTGTCGACGTAGAACCAGTGCGGCTTGTCGCGCGGCGCCCGGTCGACCAGCACCCACGCGGGCCCGAACCGCGCGGACTCGCCGGCGAGCACGCAGTCCCCGACCGCGAACGGGAAGACGCTCTGCGGGAGGCGGTCGATCGCGTCGCCCTGGTTCTCGGAAAGCGTAGCGTGCGAGATCCCGTTCGCGTCGGCGCGCCAGCGCACGCCCTCCGAGCGGCCGCCCGCGTACTCCGCGCCGCCGAGGGGCACCGTCGCGCGAAAGTCGTCGCCGCGCACGTTCACGCGGACGGCGAGCTTATGCGCACCGTTGGTGTACGTCCAGCGCTCGCGCCGCTGCGCGTAGCGCGCGTCCGGCGCTCCCGCGGCGGCCCGGTACGCGGCGATCACGTCGGCGAGCCGGGCATTCGTCGGCCGCAGATCAGGCGGTTGCCATGCGGCGGATGCGCGCCCGCCGAGCAGCGCGGCGCAGGCGACCGCGAGTGCGATCGGCAGAGCGATTCTCACGCGGCGAGCGCGCCTTCGACCGACGCGCGGAGCGGGTTCGACGCGTCGTTCCAGGCCTCGATGAACGCGCGCAGGATGCTCCCCGTCAGCCCCCAGATACGGCGGCTCTCGTAGTCGAGGATGTAGGTCTCGACGCTGAGCTCGCCGACATGCACGACGCCGCTCTGCAGCGTCTCGACGACGACCGCGAGCGGGATCGTGAAGACGGCCGCCGTCTCGCTGCCGTCGATCGTGAGCGGACCAGGCGCGACCGTCGCGACGAACGGTGTGACGTCGAAGTTGTTCGCGCGGCGCTGGCGGACGACCGGCAGCTCGCCGACGATCCTCACCCGCTCGCTCGCGACGCCGACCTCTTCCCACATCTCGCGCAGCGCGGTGCGCCGCAGGTCACCGCCGTCGGTGGGATCGACCGAGCCGCCGGGAAGCGCGATCTGACCCGGGTGATCGCGCAGATGCGATGCGCGTTCGACGAAGATCACGCCGTGCGGCGGCGCCTCGAGGATCGCGATCGTCACCGCGGCGGTACGCCGGAGCTGTTGCACTACGCCGCTCCGTCCGTGCGCCGCGATTGCCAGCGAATTGCCAGGTTCGTGCCGAGCATGGACGCCCTGTGTCGCCGGGGGACGCTCCCGTCCTGCTCGAAGGAGAGGGTCCGTGATCGAGTTCTTCCTGCACCGGCCGGTGTTCGCTTCGGTCTGTGCGCTGTTCATCGTCCTTGCGGGTCTGATCTGCATCCCGACGCTGCCGGTCTCGCAGTTCCCGCAGGTCGCGCCGCCGGTCGTCACGGTGACGGCGAACTACATCGGCGCGAACGCGCAAGCCGCGGAGTCGTCGGTCACGACGCCGCTCGAAGAGGCGATCAACGGCGTCGATGGCCTGCGCTACATCAGCTCGAGCACGACCAGCGACGGGACGAGCACGATCGTCTGCACCTTCCGGCTCGACCGCGATCTCGATCTCGCGGCGAACGACGTGCAGAACCAGGTCAACAACACGTTCGGCCGGCTCCCGGCCGAGGTCCGCGCCACCGGCGTGACGGTCACGAAGAACAGCGGGACGTTCGTGCTCGCGATGGGGCTCGCGTCGAGCGACCCGCGTTACGACCGCGTCTTCATCAGCAACTACGCCGCGAACAACATCGTCGACGTGCTCAAGCGGATCAAGGGCGTCAACGACGTGCGCATCTTCGGCGAGCGGCGCTACGCGATGCGGCTCTGGCTCGACCCGACGCGCCTGAACCAGAACCACCTCACCGCCTCGGACGTCGTCTCGGCGCTGCAGACGCAGAACGTGCAGATCGCCGCCGGCTCGATCGGCTCGGCGCCGATCAAGAGCGACCAGCCGTACCAGATCTCCGTCCGCGCGATCGGGCGGCTGCGCACGCAAGACGAGTTCGGGAATCTCATCCTGCGCTCGAACCCGGACGCGGGTTTCGTGCGGCTGCGCGACGTCGGGCGCGTCGAGCTCGGCGCGGAGAGTTACGCGCAGGATCTGCGGCTCTCCGGGCAGGACGCGATCGGGATCGCGGTGCTGACGCTGCCGACCGCGAACGCGCTGCAGGTCGCGAGCGACGTGCGTGCCACGATGAACCGGCTCCAAAGCCGGTTCCCGCAGGGGATCACCTACAAGTTCGGCTTCGACGCGACCCCGTTCGTCGCCGAGTCGATCCGCGAGGTGATCAAGACGCTGTCGATCTCGATCGTGCTGGTCATCGCGGTGATCTTCCTGTTCCTGCAGTCGTGGCGGACGACGCTGATTCCCGCGATCACGATCCCGGTCTCGCTGATCGGCACCTTCGCGCTGATGAAGGTGCTCGGCTTCTCGATCAACACGCTGACGCTGTTCGGGCTGACGCTGGCGACCGGGCTGGTCGTCGACGACGCGATCGTCGTCATCGAGAACATCGCGCGCTTCATCAATGAGAAGGGGATGGAGTCGTACGCCGGCGCCTCGGCCGCGATGAAAGAGATCACCAGCGCGGTGGTGGCGAGCTCGCTGGTCCTGCTCGCCGTCTTCGTCCCGGTCGCATTCTTCGGCGGCACGACGGGCCAGCTCTACAAGCAGTTCGCGCTGACGATCGCGTGCGCGATCACGATCTCGCTCTTCAACGCGCTGACCCTCACGCCGACGCTCTCCGCGCTGCTGCTCGGGAAGCACACCGTGCACCGGACCGGCTTCTACGGCGCGATCAACCGCGTGATCGACGCCACGCGCAACGGCTACCACGGGATCCTCCCTGCGCTGGTGCGCCGGCGCGCGCTGGTGCTCGGATTGTTCGCGCTCGCGCTGATGGGGACGTACGTCGCGTACCAGACGATCCCGACGGGCTTCCTCCCCGACGAGGACCTCGGCTACTTCTACGTCACGGTGCAGTTGCCCGAGGGCTCGTCGCTCGCCGACACCGAGCGCGTGACGCGGCGGATCGAGGGCATCCTCGCAACGTTCCCCGAGATCTCGGTCGTCTTCGAGCCGAACGGGACGCAGTTCGGCGTCAACGCGCCGAACCGTGCGATCATGTTCGTCTCGCTCAAGCCGTGGGACGAGCGCAAATCGGCGAGCGAGTCGGCCGACGGCGTGATGCGGCGGCTGCGCCCGCAGCTGGCGGAGATCCACAACGCCTCGGTGCTGGCGTTCAACCCGCCGGCGATCCGCGGGATCGGGAACCTGGCCGGGTTCCAGTTCGAGCTGCAGGACCAGGACAACGCCGGGATCCCGGCGCTCACCGCCGCGGCGCACGACCTCATCACGACGGCGCGCGCCGACCGCACGCTGCGGAACGTCTCCACAACGTTCCGCGACGACGCGCCGCAGTACGTCGTCGAGATCAACCGCGACAAGATCGCGGCACTCGGCATCCCGCTGCAGGACGTGTTCTCCGCGATGCAGGTCTACCTGGGGTCGCAGTACGTCAACGACTTCGACTACTTGAACCGCTCGTACCGCGTCTACGTGCAGGCCGACACGAAGTTCCGCGACCGGCTCCAGGCGCTCGACCGCATCTACGTGCGCACCGGCGGTGCGGGGCCGCAGCTGGCCGCGACGATCCCGCTCTCGAGCCTGGTGACGACGCATACGGACCGAGTCGCGCCGATCATCACGCACTACAACCTGATGCGCTCGATCGAGATCAACGGCGTCCCGGCGACGGGGTACGGTTCGGGTCAGGCGCTAGCGGCGATGACGAACGCCGCGCAGACGCTTCCGCCGGGGATGGCGTACGAGTGGACCGGGATCTCGCTCGAGCAAATCGAGTTCGGCAGCCAGGCGCTGCTGATCTTCGGGCTCGGCCTGCTGTGCGTGTTCCTCGTCCTCGCCGCGAACTACGAGAACTACACCGATCCTGTGATCATCCTGGTCTCGGTGCCGCTCGCGATCTTGGGCGCGATCCTGGCGCTCGACATCCGCTCGCTGCCGAGCGATCTGTACGCGCAGGTCGGCTATCTCATGCTGATCGCGCTGGCGAGCAAGAACGCGATCCTGATCGTCGAGTTCGCGAACCAGCGGCAGCGCGCGGGGCTCCCTCCGGCTGCGGCGGTCGCCGAGGCGGCACAGACGCGGCTGCGCCCGATCCTCATGACCTCGCTCGCGTT
>DATHLN010000026.1:0-10392 GCA_035488115.1 Candidatus Limnocylindrales bacterium
TGCGGCTCGAGCCGGGGGAAGAGAGGTGCGCCGGGATCGGTCTGCGTCCCCGCCGCGAGCCGGCCCCACACGAGCTCGTTGTCCCAGCGGCGCTCGGGCGTTCCTTCGAGTCCCAGCTGGCGCCAGATCTCGGTCGACTTCGCCGGCATGTACGGGAAGAGCAGCAGGCTGAGCCAGCGCAGCCCTTCGCACAGATCGTAGAGCAGCGCGTCGAGCTCCACGCCGCGGCCGTGCTTGTAGAGGTCCCACGGTTTCTGCTCGTCGATCGCGCGGTTCAGCAGCGTGACGAGGTTCCAGATCTCGTCGAGAGCTTCGCGGAAGCGCAGGCACATGACGTGCTCGCTCACGAGCGCCGGCAGATCGGCGACGCGCTCGCGGACGCGGCCGTCGCTGGGCTCGGGGACGAGCCCGTTGCGGTACTTCTGCAGCATCGCGAGCGAACGGCGCAGCAGGTTGCCGAGGTCGTTGCCGAGATCGCTGTTGTGCCGCTGGCGAAGCTTCTCGACCGAGATCGAGAAGTCGCTCCCGAACGGCGCCTCGCGCATGAGGAAATAGCGCACCGAGTCGGCGCCGAACTCGCGCGCGAGCGCGAACGGCTCGATCACGTTCCCGAGGCTCTTCGACATCTTCTCGCCTTCGTTCGTGATCCAGCCGTGCGCGAAGACGCGCTTCGGCTCCGGCAGTCCCGCCGACCACAGCATCGCCGGCCAGATCAGCGTATGGAAGCGCGCGATCTCTTTTCCGATCAGGTGCATCCCCGGCCAGAACGTCGCGAAGAGACCGTCCGGATCTTCCGGCCAGCCCAGCGCGCTGATGTAGTTGATCAGCGCGTCGTACCAGACGTACAGCACGCCGCCGCCCGGCAGCGGGATTCCCCAATCGAACGACGAGCGCGAGATCGAGAGATCCTCGAGCCCTTCCTCGAGGATCGCCATCATCTCGTTCCAGCGCGACTGCGGGCGGAGGAAGTCGGGGTTCGCGCGGAAGTGCGCGATCAGCCGGTCGCGGTATGCGGAGAGCCGGAAGAACCAGTTCTTCTCCGAGAGCCATTGCACGGGGCGGCGGCATTCCGGGTTCGGACAGCGCCCGTCGATCAGCTTCGCCTCGGGCCAGAACGTCTCGTCGTGCGTGCAGTACCAGCCTTCGTAGACGCCTTCGTAGACGTCGCCCGCGGCGCGCATCTTCTCGAATAGCGCCAGACACGTGTGCGCGTGTCGCGGCTCGGTCGTGCGGATGAAGTCGTCGGGTCGCGCGTGGTACGCTTCGGCCAGCTCGCGCCACTGCGGGGCGAGCGAGTCGACGTACTCTTGCGGCGTCATCCCCGCCGCGGCGGCGGCGCTGGCGACCTTCTGCCCGTGCTCGTCCGTTCCGGTGAGAAACCGCGCGGGCCCGTGCGCGCGCGCCGTCCGCGCCAGCACGTCGGCCGCGATCGTCGTGTACGCATGGCCGATATGGGGCGTTCCGCTGATGTAGAAGATGGGGGTCGTGAGGTAGAATGGGCGAGACGAGGGCACCCGCACCGCTTCGTCACGCCGCATCCGCGCCCCCTAGACGTACCGGCCCGCCGTCGTGATGGGCGGGCGTGAAACAGAACGTATGGCAATCACCTTCCGCCCGGTCACGGCCCCCGACGACGACGAGCTCATGCGGCTGCACGAGCTCAACCCGGGCTATACCGTCGAACGCCTCCCCGACGGAGCGCTCCTCGTGAGCCCGAACGGCGCCGCCGGCGGGATGCGCAACGCGAATCTCGCGCTGCAGCTCGGCCTTTGGGAGCGGCGCGCGCGGTGCGGTCCCGTATTCGACTCGTCGACCGGGTTTCGGCTGGCCGACACGTCCGTGTTTGCACCGGACGGTGCCTTCGTGCGCAACGCGCGATGGGAGCCGCTCGCCCGAGCACAGCGCGAGCGGTACTTCGACGGCGCACCCGACGCGGCGTTCGAGGTCGTCTCGCGAACCGATCTTCGTAGCGCGCAGCTCATGAAGTGCGAAGCCTACGTGCGCAATGGATCCGCGCTCGTGGTCTTGCTCGATCCGTATCGGGAATGCGTCGACCGCTGGCTTGACGGCGTGCACGAATCGCTCGGGAGGATCTCCTCGCTCGACTGCGCGCCCGTCATGCCGGATTTCGTCCTGGACGTCGCAGAGATCCTCGACGCATAGGTGCGCGTGGCTCTGTCACCCTGAGCTTGTCGAAGGGTGAGAGACGCACGCGGCCGCCGAGATGGTGTCTCATCCTTCGACAGGCTCAGGATGACTCGGAGGCTCACGATGACTTGTCGCGCGTGCTTGTCGGCGTTCGCCGACACGCGCGTAAAGATGGCGGCGTTCGCCGTGACCTTCGTCGGCTAAGCGCTTCGCGATCGCCGAGGTCGTCAGACCTTCGGCGAGCAGCGTGTCGATCGCGGCGTCGACGTCGCGCGCGTCCTGTTCGACGGCTGCGGGGCGTTGCAGGTCGCCGCCCTCGACGACGAACACGATCTCGCCACGCACCGGATCGGCGACCGCTGCCGATACTTCCGCGGCGGTGCCGAGGACTTGCTGCTCGTACATCTTGCTGAGCTCGCGGACGAGGAACACCCGCCGGTCCGGCGCGATGCTCGCGAGATCGGCGAGCGCCTCGCGGATGCGGTGCGGCGCTTCGTACCACACCGTCGTCTCGCCGAGCGACGCACGAAACGCCGCGCGCCGCTGCGCCGAGCCGCGCGGCGGAAACCCTGCGAACACGAACCGCCGCAAGTCGAATCCCGACAGCACGGCGGCGGCGACGAACGCCGCCGGACCCGGCAGCACCTCGACCGGTATCCCGGCCTCGCGCGCCGCGCCGACGAGTGCGGAACCGGGGTCGCTGATCCCCGGCGTCCCGGCATCGGTGACGACGGCGACGGTCTCCATGCGGGCTCGTTCCAGGATCGCCGGCGTCGCGGTGCGGGCGTTGTGCTCGTGGTAGGTCCAGATCTCTTTGCCGCCGATCTCCAGCGCGCTGAGCAGCTTGCGGGTGACGCGCGAGTCCTCGGCGACGATCAGCGTGGCGTCGCGCAGGACGTCGAGGGCGCGCAGCGTGACGTCCCGGAGGTTGCCGAGCGGCGTCGGTACGAACACGAGCCCCATGGCATCCGCTTCGCCGTCCCCGGCCGCCGTCCGCCGGATCGAGCTGCGCGGCCACATCCTCGACTCCGGGATCTTCAACCGCGTCCTCGGCGTGCTGACCGACCACGAACGCGCGGCGTACGTGATCGAAGAGTTCGACTCCGGCCGCACCAAGACCGATCCGTCGTACGCGCGCCTGCTCATCGAAGCGGACGACCACAGCTACCTGGACGACCTCATCGACAAACTGCGCGAGCAGGGCGCGGAGGTGCTCGAGGAGGGCGACGCCGAGATCGAACCGGCGCCCGCCGACGGCGTCCTCCCCGACCAGTTCTACGCGACGACCAACTACGCGACCGAAGTCCGCGTGAACGGCGCATGGCTCCCCGTCGAGCATCCCGAGATGGACTGCGCGATCGTGATCGACGACGGCGGCCCGCTCACCGTCGCGCCGTACGACGTAAAGAAGGGCGACTGCGTCGTCGTCGGCCACCAGGGCGTGAAGCTGACGATCCCGCAGCGCGCGCGCCGCAAGGCGGTCTTCGAGTTCATGGCGAGCGCGGTGTCGAGCGAGAAGCCGCGCCACGCGCTGCTGATCGAGATCGCGCGCGAGTTGCTCGCCGTGCTGCGCTCCGGCAAGCGCGTCCTGCTGGTCGGCGGCCCCGCGATCATCCACACCGGCGCCGGCCCGTACCTGGAGGAACTGATCCGCGACGGCTACGTGAACGCGCTCTACGCTGGCAACGCGCTCGCCGTGCACGACATCGAGTCGCAGTTCTTCGGCACCTCGCTCGGCGTGAATCTGGAGGACGCCTTCCCCGCGGAAGAAGGCCACGTCCACCACCTGCGCACGGTGAACCGCGTCCGCGCCGTCGGCGGCATCCGCCAGGCGATCGACCGCGGGATGCTCAGCTCCGGCGTGATGTACGAAGCGGTCACGAGGAACATCCCCGTCGTGCTGTGCGGCTCGATCCGCGACGACGGGCCGCTCCCCGAGGTGATCGTCGACGTCATCGAGTGCCAGCGCGCGATGCGCCGCCACGTCCCGGAGATCGGGATGGCGCTGATGGTCTGCACGCTGCTGCACTCGATCGCGGTCGGCAACCTGCTGCCCGCGACGTGCAAGACCGTCTGCGTCGACATCAACCCGTCGTCGGTGACGAAGCTCACCGACCGCGGATCGCACCAGACGCTCGGCATCGTCATGGACGCCTCGTCGTTCCTCCGCGAGCTGACCCTCGCGATCCAAGCCGCCCGTGCCGAAGAGCTCGGCGGCGGCGCCGGCTGACCGCATCTCTCTCCCGCCGCCGAGCGATCTTCAAGGGCATCATGGATCTCGAGCGGCTCGAGCCCGGCCACCGGGTCGAGATGTACGAATCGCCGGCGTGCCCGTACTGCAGACAAGCGCGCGAGCACTTCGACCGGCGCGGTTATCCCTACACGGTCTACGACGCGCAGAACGACTGCGCGCACCGCGCGAAGATGCTCGACCTCACCGCAGGCGATCCGACCGTCCCGGCGATCGTCGTCGACGGCGTCTACGTCAAGTCCGGCTGGGGCTCACCGCCCCGCGGTTGAACCGTCCACTGACGGCGTGGTCTACGCCGTCTCGACGACCGGCTGCGGTCGCGGCGCGACGAAGAGCCGGTACCCGAGCAGCAGCGCGACCGCGGCGAAGAGCGTCGGCACGATTCCGGTGAGGTGCGGATTGATGCGCAGCACCGTCGTGGAGAGGAACGGCGAGATCAGGAACGCGAGGTAGTTGAAGCTGTCGTTGACGCTGAGGATCGTGCCGCGCTGGTCGGCGGGCGCCGCTTCCGAGACGAGCGCGCCGAGCGCAGGGCGGATGAGCGCGCTCGACAGCGACCACAGGACGATGAAGCCGAACAGCATCAGCGGAGCGGTGACGAAGCCGACGCCGGCGTACGCGCAGACCGCGCACGCGAGCCCGGCGATCGCGATCCGCCCTTCGCCGAAGCGGTCGACGAGCCGCCCGATGAACCACAGCTGCACGACGATCGCGACGATGCTCGAGAGGATGAACGTGTTCGCCGTCTGCGGCGCGCCGAAGCCGACGACCCGCTCCGCGAAGAGCGCGAACGCGGTGACCCACGACGTGAAGGCGAGCGCGAACGCGAACTGCGTGAGGATCAACCGCCCGAGCACCGGCGAGCGCAGCGAAGCGCGGATCTCCGCCAGCGTCGGCGCCGTCTTCACCGCACCCTTCGACTCCGGCAGCAGCACGATCGTCAGAACGACCGTCAGCCCGCGAGCGCCGCGGCAACCCAGAACGGCACTTGGTAGCCGTACCGCACGAGTACGCTCGCGAGCGCGGGTCCGATCAGGAACCCGAACCCGAACGTCGCGCCGACGAGCCCGAAGGCGCGCGCGCGTTCGGACGGGCGCGTCACGTCGGTGACGTAGGCTTGCGTGACGCCGAGCCCGCCGCCGCCGAGTCCTTCGATGCCACGCGCGACGAAGATCGTCCACAGCGCCGTTCCGGCTGCGAGGAGCGAGAACCCGAGCAGGCCCGCGACCTGCGCGGCGATCAACACACCTTTACGCCCGATGCGATCGCTCAGGCGGCCCCAGAACGGCGAAGACAGAAGCGAGCATACGGCGAGCGTGGCGTAGATGGCGCCGATGGTCGTCGGCGATGCGCCGAAATGCTCGGCGTAGAAGGGCAGGATCGGTATCAAGATCGTGAAGCCGAGCACGTCCACGAACGTGATCGCCAAAAGGGGCAGTAATGCTCTCGGCATCCCGGACGCGTTGTCGCGCGGCGGGCGCGGTCTCCTCGCGACGGCGTCGGGCGCTGTCGCGTGCGAGCTCGTCCCCGTCGGTCTCGACGCGAACGGCGCGCGCTACGAGCTGCGCGTCACGAACGGCACGCCCGGCATGTTGGCCGCGACGGTCACGGCGGTCCGCGTCGACGAAGGCCGCCCGATCGCCGCGCTCGCGGTCGAGATCGAGCCGCACGCGGCGATCCGCACCGGCTTCACGCTCGACGCGCGGCTCGCGTACGAGCGCGTCGCCGCGGAAGTCCGCGGCGACGGGATCCACCTGATCGTCGAAGCCCCGCCGCCGAGCGGCGGCCGCGCGCGCCGCCGCTGGCTGGTCCCGGTCGCCGCGCTCGGCATCGCGGGCGTGATCGCCGGCGCGGTCCTGGTCGTCGTCGGCACCGAGCGCCCGCGAGTGGTCGACGCGGCGCTGCTCGCGACGCCGGACGGCCGGCTCGTCGCGCGCTGGACGACCTCCGGGAGCGGCAAGCCGTCGTACGAGCTGCGCGACGCGCGCGGCGAGGTCGTCGCACACGGCGAGCTCCCGTCACCGTCGGGTCAGCTCGAGCTCGGCCGCGGCGACGCGGCGAGCCTGCGGGTCGCGATCGCCAACTCGTTCGGCAGCGACGTCCGCGACGCGGCGTACGGCCGCGCGACCCCGCCGCCCGCGATCCGCATCGTCGCCACCCCGCCGCCCCGCATCGAAAGCATCGCGATCGACCCGCCGCGCCCGAACGCGCCGCTCACGGTCCGCTATGCCGCCCAAGCCCGCGACCTGCGCCTAGCGATCGTCGACCGCACCGGCGCGACCTACTTTTCGACCTCAACCGGCTCGGGCGCCGGCATGACCCAAATCCCCGCTCCGCCCGCCGGCCCGCGCGAGCCCTACGCGCTGGTCGCGACCGCCGAAGGCGCCGACGCCGGCCAGCAGACCCGGATCCCGATCCCCGCCGCAGTCACCTCGACCCCGAGCCCGGTCCCGAGCGCGCAAAGCTCCGCCGTCCCGAACACCGCCCGCGGCCCGGCGCAATCCGGCCCGCACGACGCCTCGAACCAACAGCCGGCCGGCTCGAACGCGACGGTGGTGGACGTCGGCGGCGGCGACACGTTCGCGATCCGCCCGAACCCGGTGAAGCCCGGCGACCCGTTCGTAGTCGAGATCCCGTTCTCCGACGGCGCGCGCGTCCAGATCGTCCGCGACCGCGACGACGTCGAGATGACCGGCGCCGACCTACGCCGCGGCGAACGGAGCGTCGCGATGACCGCCCCGACGGCCCCCGGCTCGTACACGGTCCGGGTCACGATGCAGCGGGGCGTCGGCCTGGAGACGGTCGTTCGCCCGCTCCGCCTAGCGGGCCGCTGAGGGCCTAGCGCAAAATCTTTGCTCGCCTACTTGTTAGTCGGGTCACATCCCGGGTATTGTTTAGGCCCAAAGACCTAATACCCGGAGGGACCGCGTGCACGACGTCACGTCGCGGGCGAAGCTGCCGAAGCTCGCTCCCGACACGATTCGGCGAGAACGGATCGTTGCTTGGCTGGGAGACCATGCCGACGTGCCGCTGCGTTTGGTCACCGCCCCCACCGGCTCCGGGAAAACGACGGCGCTCGTCACCTACGCCCTCGCCGCCCGCCACCGCGCCGGCTACGTCACGCTCGACCTCGACACGAGCCTCGACGGCCTGCGGACGCGGATCGCCCGCGCCTTTGGCTTCGCCCACGTCGCCGACGACGAGGCGCTGCACTCGGCCTTCGAGGACGCCGGCCGCTGCGAAGTTCTCGTCGACGAGGTGGACCGCGCTCCCGAACCGGTCCGCGCGGCGCTGCGCCGCTTCGTCTACGAAGCGCCCGACAACGTGACGTTCGTCTACGCGACCCGCTCGCGCGACGTCGTGGACGCGACGCGCCTCGTCTCGCTCGGCCTCGGCGCGATCCTGGACGCCGACCGGCTCGCCTTCACCATCGAAGAAGCGACGCGCTTCGCCGAGGCGGCGCGCGTCGACGCCGACGAGCGCGAGATCGGCCGCCTGGTCCACGACACGGAAGGCTGGGCGTTCGCGCTGTCGTCCGCGATCCGCGAGAGCGCGTCGGCGAACCGTTCGCTCGACGGCGCGTTCGAGCGCTGGCGGCGGACGAACGCGCGCTTCATGCGCCGCTACATCGACGACGCGCTGGCCGACGAGGACCCGATGCTCGCCGCCGCCGCGCGCAAGCTCTACGACGGCGAGCACATCGACGAGACGATCCTCGACCGCCTGGAGCAGCGCGGCCTCTTCGTGCGCTGGGTCGACGGCACGTACCGCCCGTACCGCGCGGTCGCGCGCGTGACCCGCGCCGTCACGCCGGCCGCTCCCGCCCGTTCGCTCGCGCCGTTCACCGTCCGCCTCTTCGGCAAGCCCGACGTTCGCACGGAAGGCCAGCGTGTGGCCTGGTTCCGCCGCCGCGACGCGCAGATATTCGCTTTCCTCGCGCTCCACCCGCAGGGCCGCGCGCGCCGCGAAACGCTTCTCCGCGCCTTCTGGCCCGAAGCAGATCGCCAGCTCGCCGCCCAATCTCTGCGCAGCGCCTGCAGCACGATGCGCCGTTCGCTCGCCGCCGTCGTCGGCTACGCCGACCTGAACCACTACGTCGCCTTCGGCGACGAGATCGCGCTGAACCTGGACCTCTTCGCCGTCGACGCCCGCCGCGTCCGCGCCCACTTGCGCGACGCCGAAACCGCCTGGTCCGCCGGCGACGTGACGACCGGCATGGAGCACGACCGCGCGGCCCTCAAGCTGTCGCGCGACGAGCTCCTCGACGGCGACGTGCCTGCGGCGCTCGCCGGCGTCGCGTCGGAGTTCGACGAATCGCTGACGCGAGCCGCGTCTCGCACGACGGCCGATCCCGAAGACGAAGAGCGCCGTCACCTCGTCGCGATCAGCTGAATCGCCTCGGGTGGCGGGTCGCGGGTGCGACGCGGTACTCCGGCGGGCACGCGCGGCTCGCACATCGTGTGCGATCCGCGCTACGTCTTCACATCGCTCCCGCGCATCCTGGGCTCCGCTCGTTCAGAGTGCCCTCCGGAGTACCGCGTCGCACCCGCGACCTAGGCACGATCGTCGTTGATCGCGGCTCGAATGGCGAGCGTGGTCGCTCACGCTTCGACAAGCTCAGGGTGACAGCTGTGGTGGCGTCGTCATCTTTTGAGCCGCGCACAGAGAGCGAACTCAACCATGTCGGGGTGAGCGCGGTGCAGTGCTGTGGAGGGCACTCTGAACGAGCGGAGCGCAGGATGCGCGGGAGCGATGTGAAGACGTAGCATGCTTCGCACAGGATGTGCGGAGCATGCGTGCCCGCCACAGCACTGCGCCGCGCTCGCCCCGACTACGACCGAGCCCGAATTTCAGACG
The DNA here is from genome assembly GCA_035488115.1 of Candidatus Limnocylindrales bacterium. Classification (GTDB taxonomy): domain Bacteria; phylum Vulcanimicrobiota; class Vulcanimicrobiia; order Vulcanimicrobiales; family Vulcanimicrobiaceae; genus Vulcanimicrobium. The sequence continues at coordinate 9,257 of DATHLN010000026.1, forward strand.
GGCTCGATGACGAGCTGATCCCCAGGCTCGAGCGGATTGGCTTTAGCGAACCCCGGCCCGAACTCCGCGACGGTATGCGCGCACCGCGCCCCGACGTACAGTTTGTGCGGCGTGACGTTCGGCTCGACTTTGACGACGCGGTTCTCCCGGTCGAGGAAGACGAGATCCAGCGGGGTCCGCATGCCGATCGTGTGCACCGCATGGCAGTTCTCGAACCAGAGTCCCTCTTCCGGTGCGATCGAAGCGCGCGGAAGGAAACCGACGGTGCGGTCGAGCCAGTTGTCGGCACGGCGCACGCGCCAAGCCAGCACGCGGCCGGTGCGCGCGTTGCGAACGAGCCACATCGTCATAGCGCGCTGAACGCCGTGAAGAGCGCGGTCGCGCCGATGAGGTACGGCGCGAACGCGAGCGGCTGCAAGGCCGAGTCGCGGCGGAACTTCGCGTTCACCGCGGCGGCAAAGGCAGCGAGGGCGAGTGCGAGCAAGGCATTCGACGCGCCGAGGAGCGCGCCGGCAACGGCGGCGAGTTTCACGTCGCCCCAACCCATACCCCGCCCGCGCGACATGTACGCAGCGATCGAGAACGGGACCGTGACGATCAGCGAGCTGACGATCATGCGCGGATCGTGCCAGGTGAAGGCGAGGATCGCGATGACCGCGAGCGGACCGAGCGTGAAGACGTCGGGGACGACGCCGCGCGCGACGTCGCAGTACCACACCGCGACGAACGCCGCGCAGACCAGCGCCACCAGCCCCAGCCGGCCGGGCGCGCCGTGCGCGCCGGCGACCCCGCCGATCAGCGCGGCGCCGGCGATCAGCGCGACGACCGGCGGCGTGCCCGGGCGCGGTCCGTCGGCGTAGGCTTCCACCCGGGCGCAGACGGCGGCCGCGAGCACGACGCCGATCACCGCGGCGCAGGCGAAGAGCAGCGCGCCGAGCAGAACGTGCGGGTTCATTTCGACAGCAACTGCGCCGCGACGGCGCCGAAGATCATCACGAACAGCGCCGGCAGCATGCACAGCGCCATCGGAAAGGTCATCTTGACCGGAAGCTGCGCGGCGAGCTCCTCGGCGCGCATCATGCGCTGCTCGCGCGCCTCGACGGCGAGGCCGTCGAGGATGCCCGCGATGTCGCCGC
>DATHLN010000027.1:0-7177 GCA_035488115.1 Candidatus Limnocylindrales bacterium
CGCCCCAGCTGCCGCCGCCGACGTTGCCGGTGTCGATCTGGCCGGCGTCGCTCTGCCAGCCGCCCGCATCGGACGACGCGCCCGGATCCGCGCCGCCGGTGGAAGCCCACGAGCCTCCGTCGCCGCCGCCGCCGTAGTTCCGGTTGCCGCCGAAGAGCTCGTTGCCGAGCCACGCGCCGCCGAGCCCGCCGAGCAGCCCGCTCCAGAAGCCCCCGCCGCCGCCGCCATAGCCAGGGCCGCCGTAGCCGGGACCGTAGCCCGGGCCCGGACCGTAGCCCGGCCCGTACATCCGCGGTCCCGCGATCGCTCGGAAGATGCCGCGGATGACGAAGAAGATCACCGCCAGGATGATGAGCCACCAGATCCAGCCCATGCCGAAGCCTCCGGAATTGCTGCTGCGCTGCACGCTGCGCGAGGATCCCGCGCCGACCGGCTGACGCTGCGCGTTGAGCGACGAGACGTGCCCGCGATACGTGTTGATGATCAGCGAGACGCCGGTCTCGACGCCCTGATCGAAGTTGCCCTGCGCGAAGTACGGCTTCATCGCCTGATAGATCGTATTGAACGACCCGCTCGGGAAGAAGCGGCGCGAGGCGACGTCGCCCGCAATCTTGATCTGCTTCTCGTCTCGCGCGATGAAGATCTCGACGCCGTTCACCTGCTGCTGCGCGAAGCTGCGCTCGAGCGCGGTGTTCGGATCGGTTCCGCCGAGCGAGGGCGTCGTGACGACGACGACCTCTTTCCCGGTCTGCGCGTTGAAGTCGCCGATCTGCTGGTTGAGCTGCGAGATCGCGCTCTGCGAGAGCATCTGCGCGTCGTCGACGACGTAGCTGCCGCGCGCGGCGAATGCGGGTGCGACGGTCGCGGCGAGCGCGATCGTCAGGGCGGTGACGGCAGCGAGCGCTGCCTGCGGTTTCATCGGTGGCGGTCCTCCGGATGGGAAGTACCCGGGCCCGGCCGGGAAGTTGCGTTCAGCGGGCCGCGGTCACGACCAGCGCGACGCCGACCGAGGTCAGGACGAAGATCGCGAGCAGCACCCAGACGAACACCTTGATCCAGGTGCTCCCGAAGCGCGAGGACCGGCGGTACGGTTTCGGCCTCATTGTGCCTCCGCCGCGCGCGCCTCGGCGACGCGGCCCCACAGCCGCTCGAGGTTGTAGAACTGACGCTGCTCGGGCGTGAAGACGTGGACGACGACGTGGCCGAGATCGATGAGGATCCAGCCGCCGTCGGCGTGCCCTTCGAGCCTCGCGCGGACGCCGGCCGCCTCGGCCGCGTCGACGATCGCGTCGGCGATCGAGCGCGTCTGGATCACCGAACGCCCGGTCACCACGACGAACGCATCGGCGACGATCGTCCGTCCGGTCAGGTCGAGGACCGCGACGTCCTCGGCTTTCTTGTCCTCCGCGGCTTCGCGCACCAGCGCGACCAGATCGAGCTCAGGCAGTGGTTCGTACCTCCAGGTCCGTCACGTGATACCGCTCCGCGGCGGCGATCGTTTGCGGCGAAACGGCCAATTCTCGTCCGCGCAGGTAGGCGATCGACGATGCGAGCACCGCCTGCATCGCCGCGCCCAGATCGCGGAACGCGAGCTCCTCGAGCTGCGCACGGCCGGCGAACTCGCGTCCGGGCTCCAGGCCGTCGGCGAGATAGACGACCTCGTCGAGCGGGCTCATGCGCCCGTCGGCGAGCGTGTGTTTGCGGATCGCGGAGAGCACCGCGTCGTCGTCGATCCCAAACCGCTCGCGGGCGAGCTCGGCCCCGAGCCGCGCGTGGAGCACGACCGGGTTTGCGCGCTCGAACGCGTCGGTCGCCATCCCGCGCGCGGCGCACTCACGCAGCAGCCGCTCCGCCGGGTACAGCCGCGCGAGATCGTGCAGCAGCCCGGCGAGCCGGGCGCGCAGCGTGTCGACGCCGTGCACGGCGGCGAGCCGCTCGGCCATCCGTGCGACGCGCACGATGTGCGTCCAGCGATGGCGCTGACCGATCTCTTCGCGCACCGCGCGCGCGAGGCGCGCGAACCGGACGCCGGCGCCCGGGCGAACGCCGAGCGCCATCAGTGCCGCACCTCGCGGTAGACGCTCGCGCCGATCGCGCGCCCGCCGAGCTTCGCCGGCGCGTACGAGTCGTTCGCGAGCCGCGCGACCAGCTGCCGGTCGAACGCGGCGTCGTCGCTCTGCACGACGACGGTGACGTTTCGCACGACGCCGCCACGGTCGAGATCCAGCCGCAGCACGGTCGCGTTCGGGCCGCTGCCGTCGGGGACCGCGGTGTGCCGCAGCACCGGCGCGGTGAACGGAAACCGGCTCTGCACCGGCGTCGGATCGCTGAGATAACCGAGGCGCAGCAACGTCGCGCGGTCGCCGAGGACCACGTGCGCGAGCAGCGACGTCTTCGGGTCGAAGACGAGGACGAGCCCGGAGTCGGCGGTGCGGCGGAAGACGCGGAACGTCGCGCCGCTCGTCTCCGCGTCGGCGGCGAGCTCGTCGCGCGCGCCCTCCGACGTCGTCGCGCCGAACGTGAGCGTATGCGTCTTCCCTTCCAGATCGACGGCGTAGCGCGTCCCGGCCGGGAACGCGAGGTCGACCGCGTGGATCGTCGCGTCGTCGTCGACGATCGCGGAGACGCTCGCGCTCGCGTCGCCGAAGACGACGTGCTGGCCGTCGTCGCGGGTCGCGACCGATGCGGGCGCGCCGTACGCGCGCACCAGCGCCGCGAGCGGGCGGTGCAGCAGATCCGCGGACGGCGGCGCGATCGTCGCGATCATACGCCGCCGAGCGGCGGGCGGCGTGCGATCTCGCCGGCGAGCGCCGCGCGAAGCACGCGCAGCCGCGCGCCGTACAATTCGCCCTTCAGGTTCCCGGCCCACATGACGAGCGCGTTCTCGCCGTTGTCGCTGTAGTAGCCGCGCCGCGTCGAGACCGTCGTGAACCCGTACTTGCGGTAGAGCTTCTGCGCGACGTCGTTCGACTCGCGCACCTCGAGCGTGATCCAGGCCGCACCTTGCGCGATCGCTTCGTCGAGCAGCTTCAGGAGCATCTCTTCGCCGAGCTTCAGCCCGCGGTACTCGGGATGGACGGCGATCGTCGTGACGTGCGAGTCTTCGAGGATCACCCAGATCCCGCCGTACGCGACGACCGTCCCGCCGAGCCGGCCGACGAAGTAGTGCGCGAGCTTGTTGTCGCGGATCTCGTTCGAGAACGCGTTCATCGGCCACGACGTGCTGAACGAGAGCCCTTCGATCCGCAGCACCGCCGGCAGATCGCTCTGCGCCATCGGCTCGATCGCCATCTCGCGCGGCGAATCGGAACCCGCCGGGAAGAGCTCAGCCTTCACGGTGCCCTTTGGGCTGCGTCACCGCGGGGGCTTCGCCGTAGTCGGGGGCGAGGGCGTGGAGGCTCGCGCTCGGCGCGCGGGTGCGGGCGAGCTGCAGGATCGCGACGGCGGGGACGTCGGCCCTTGGCGGGAGCGCTCGCACGACCCAGCCGCGTTCGGCGATCTCCGAGAGCACGTCCTCCGTATTCCCGGTCACGTGCATCGCGCCCGGCTCGCCGGTCAAGAGCCGGCCGAGGACCTCGGCCACGGGACCGCACGACGTCGTCGCGGCGGAGCCGGCCGCCGGGCGAAGCCGCGCGCAGACGACGCCCTTCCGGCCGCGGACGACGGTCAGCAGCGGGAGCGGCGCGCCGTCGGGCTCGAGCACGTCGTAGGAGGAAACGCCGACCAGCGGCACGCCGCTCCCGTATGCCAGCGACTTGGCGTATGCGACGGCGATCCGGACGCCGGTGAACGACCCGGGCCCGAGGCCGACCGCGATCCGGTCCAGCTCGCGCAGCCGCAGGCCGGCCTCCGTGAGGAGGTCCTCGATCCGCCCGAGCCCCTGCTCGAGCGCGTCGTGCCGCCCGGTCGCCGCGACATGGAGGCGCGCGCCGTCGTCGAGCGCCGCCGAGAACCCGCCGAGCGCCGCGTCGAACGCGAGAAGCTTCACTGCGGCCGGCCTACCCGGACGCTCCGCGGCTCGTCGCCCACGCCCTCGATCGCGACCTCGATCCGGTCCGCGGGCAGCCATCCCGGCGCGCGCTCCGGCCACTCGACCAGCGCGATCGCGTCGGCGGCGAACGCGTCGTCGAGCGCGAGGTCGGGCATCTCGGCGGCCGGGTCATCGATGCGATAGAGGTCGACGTGCTCGACCGGCGGCGCGCCTTCGTACCGCTGGCGAAAGATGAAGGTCGGGCTGCTCACGGCCTCGTCCGAACCGTGCAGCGCAGCGACGACGGCGCGCACGAAGGTGGTCTTCCCGGCGCCGAGCGGCCCGCGCAACGCCACGACGTCGCCGGGGCGCAGCGAGCGGGCGAAATCGCGCGCGAACGCTTCGAATGCGCCCTGCCCGTCGAGGACGATTTCCCTTGTGCTCAGAATAGCGTTAGGTGCTCTTGCGCATGAGCGACGTCCTCGTGGGGATCGTCGCCGGGGCCGTCTGTTCCGTGGTCGCCGCGGCGTTCGAGGGATCGATCCTGATCTTTCGGTTCTTCTCGCTCGACCACGTCGGCAACGGGCTCGGCAGCAGGTTGCTGCTCATCGCGCTCGTCGGAGCGATCGTCGGCGGAATCGTCGGATTCCTCGTCGGCGCGCTCTTCAAGCAACGCGACCCGGCCGCCCGGTGAAGGACCCGTCCGCCGCGGCGCATCTCGCGGAGATCGACGCGCGCTACGAAGCGCACGTCGCCGCGCTCAAGCAGCACGCGGAGATCGCGGCCGACGCCGTCGACGAGGCGGCGTCCGAGCTGGCCGAGCGCATCGAACCAGAACCTGACACACCCTAGAAAGCATCCGTGAACCCGAACGATTCCCGCTTGTCCGCCGTCGCCGTCGAAGACGAGATGCGGGAGAGCTACCTCTCCTATGCCATGTCGGTCATCGCGTCGCGCGCCCTCCCGGACGTCCGCGACGGCCTCAAGCCCGTGCAGCGCCGCATCCTCTACGCGATGCGCGAGATGGGCCTCGACCCCTCGAAGCAGCACCGCAAGTGCGCCGGCGTCATCGGCGAAGTCTTGAAGAGCTTCCACCCGCACGGCGACTCGTCGGTCTACGACGCGCTGGTGCGCATGGCGCAGGACTTCACGCTGCGCTATCCGCTCGTCGACGGTCACGGCAACTTCGGCTCGATCGATCCCGATCCGCCGGCGGCGTACCGCTACACCGAGGCGCGGCTCGCGCGCGCGGCGCTGGACATGCTCGCCGACATCGACAAGAACACCGTCGACTTCGTCCCGAACTTCGACAACCAGACCGAAGAGCCGGTCGTGCTCCCGGCGCGGCTCCCGCAGCTGCTGGTGAACGGGAGCTCCGGGATCGCGGTCGGGATGGCGACGAACATTCCGCCGCACAACGTCAACGAGATCTGCGACGCGGTCGCCGCGGTGATCGACAGCCCGGGGATGAACGACGACGAGCTCGACGAGAAGATCCTCGCGATCGTCAAGGGCCCGGATTTCCCGACCGGCGGCGTGCTGCTCGGAAAAGAGGCGATCCGCCAAGCGTACAAGACCGGCCGCGGCTCGGTGATGCTGCGCGGCAAGGCCGAGATCGTCGAGGACAAGGGCCGCCATCGCATCATCATCAGCGAGGTGCCGTTCCAGGTCTCGGTCAACCGCATCTTGGAGTCGATCACCGACGCGTACCAGGAGAAGCGGATCACCGGGATCACGGCGCTCCACAACGAGTCGAACCGCAAGGGGATGCGGATCGTCGTCGAGCTGCACCGCAGCGCGACGCCGCAAGTCGTGCTGAACCAGCTCTACAAGCAGACGCCGCTGCAGTCGAGCTTCGCGTTCAACATGCTGGCGCTGGTGCCGGTGAAGCGCGCCGGCGCGATGGAGCACACGACCGGGACGGCGACGCCGCTCGAGCCGCAGGTGCTCTCGCTGCGCGAGATGCTCAAGCATTTCATCGCGCACCGCCGCGACGTCGTGCGCCGCCGCGCCGAGTACGACCTGGGCAAGGCGCGCGACCGCGCGAAGATCCTGCGCGGCTTCCGGATCGCGCTCGACAACATCGACGAGGTCATCAAGATCGTGCGCGAAAGCGATACGGTCGAGACCGCGCGGCAGAGCTTGAGCGCGCGCTTCGGACTTTCCGACATTCAGGCCGCCGCGATCGTCGACATGCGCCTGCGCACGCTGACCGGACTCGAACGCCGGAAGATCGAGGACGAGTACAACGCGCTGCTGGCGACGATCAAGGACCTCAAGGACCTGCTCGGCTCCGAGAAGCGGATGCTCAAGGTGGTCCGCGACGAGACGCTCGACGTCGGGAAGCGCATCGGCGACAAGCGCAAGACGCCGGTCGAGGCGCTCGAGGGCGAGCTCTCGATCGAGGACATCATCGCCGACACCGACGTCGTCGTCACCGCGACGGTCGGCGGCTACATCAAGCGCGTATCGGTCGACACCTTCCGCGCGCAGAACCGCGGCGGCCGCGGCGTCATCGGGATCTCGAACCTCAAGAAAGAAGACGTCGTCCGCAACTTCTTCACCGCGACGACGCACCAGTACGTCCTGTTCTTCACCAACAAGGGCCGCGCATTCCGCCTGCGCGCCTACGAGATCCCGGACTCGACCCGCCAAGCGCGCGGCACCGCGCTGGTGAACCTGCTGCAGCTCCCGCCGGGCGAGATCGTGACCGCGGTCTTCCCGGTGCGGCAGTTCGACACCGAGGAGTTCCTGGTGATGGTGACGCGCCGCGGCGTCATCAAGAAGACGCCGCTCGGCGAGTTCGAGAACGTGCGCCGCAACGGGCTGATCGCGATCGGCCTCGACGAAGGCGACGAATTGCTCGCGGTCGATCTGAGCAGCGGCGACCGCGACGTGCTGCTCGCGACGCACGACGGGATGGCGGTGCACTTCAGCGAGCGCGACGTGCGCCCGATGGGCCGCCCCGCGCGCGGCGTGAAGGCGATCACGCTGGCGCCCGGCGACGAGGTCGTCGCGATGGACATCGTCGAGGACGACCGCACCGAGGTGCTGATCGTGACCTCGCAGGCGTACGGGAAGCGCACGCCGATCGAGGACTACCGCCACACCTCGCGCGGCGGCAAAGGCGTCAAGGCGTTCGCGAAGGAGCGCGGCATCGGAACGGTCGTCGATCAGATTCTGGTGCAGCCCGAAGACGAGCTGCTC